>DASXCV010000260.1:0-12216 GCA_036491015.1 Thermoleophilaceae bacterium
GGCGCGGACCCGGAGCGCATCGCCGTCGTGCCGAACGGCGTGGACGCGCGCTTCAACCCGGCGGCGAACGCGCACGCGGCGCGCTCCGCATACAAGCTCGAGCGCCCGTACGTGCTCGTGGTGGGCACCCGGATCGCGCGCAAGAACGTGGCCGCGCTCGAGGGCGCCGCCCGCCGCGAGATCGGCGGCGTGGAGCGCCTGGCTCGTGAGATGGCCGAGCTCCTGCCCGCGCTCAACCCGGAGCGCTACCGCGTGGTCCAGCCGCCGCAGTGGCTCGCCCATCGCGCGGGACACGTGTGGGAGCAGGCCGCGCTCCCCGCCCTTGCGCGCGACTCACGGCTGATCTACTCGCCCGCCAACCTCGCCCCGGTGGCGAGCAGCCGGAACGCGGTGGTGATCCACGACGTTGCCGCCCTGCGCCACCCGGAGTGGTACGGCCAGGCCTATGTGGCCTACCAGCGCGCGCTGCTCCCGCGGATCGCGCGCGGTGCCCGGCTCGTGCTCACCGTGTCCGAGTTCTCCAAGCGCGAGCTGGTGGCCGTGCTGGGCGCGGACCCGGAGCGCATCGCCGTGGTGCCGAACGGCGTGGACGCGCGCTTCAACCCGGCGGCGAACGCGCACGCGGCACGCTCCGCATACAAGCTCGAGCGCCCCTACGTGCTCGTGGTGGGCACCCGGATCGCGCGCAAGAACGTGGCCGCGCTCGAGGGCGCCGCCCGCCGGCTCGAGCCGGCGGGGGTGGAGCTGGTGCACGCCGGCTCGGGCCGGGGCTACATGCGCCCCGAGGCCGCCGGCGGCCTGCGCGAGCTGGGCTACGTGAGCGAGGCGCACCTGCCCGGGCTCTACGCGGGCGCGCTCGCCCTGGCGATGCCGTCGCTGTACGAGGGCTTCGGCCTGCCGTGCCTCGAGGCGATGGCGTGCGGCACACCCGTCGTGGCCGCCGACAGCGCGGCGCTGCCAGAGACCACCGGCGGCGCCGCCATGCTCGTGGACCCGGACGACGGCGCCGCCTTCACCGACGCGCTCGAGCGACTCGTGTCCGACGGCGAGTTCCGCGGCCAGCTCGCCATGCGCTCGGTCGAGCACGCGCACCCGTTCACCTGGCGGCGCACGGCCGAGCTCACCGACGCCGCGATCGAGACGCTGCTCTGAGCCTCAGAGGCAGGCGCCCGCCGGGCCCTTGTGGCAGCCCTCGTGCGCGCGGGCGCTGCGCACGTACGCGGCGAGCTGCGGCTGCGGCGTGAACGCGACCCCGCCCGCGAACTGGAACAGACCGGTGAAGCCGAAGATGTCGCTGCCGCTGTACGGCGAGGCCCACGTGTACCAGTACACGCGGCCCACGCGCACCCGCGGGTCGCGTCGTCGCGCGGCCAGCAGGTTGTAGGTCTTCGTCAGCCGCCTGGATGCCAGCGTCGGGGTGGTCTGCAGCGTGTTGGTCGAGCTCACCCGCCCCTTCGACGCCGGGAAGCCCAGCTCGGTGACCCAGATCGGCTTGCGGCCGTCGCCATGATTTCGAAGCACGCGCCGCACGAGCTGCACCACCTTCAGCACGTGGGGCGGGGTGGCCGTGTACGGATGCACCGCGGCGACGTCGAAGAAGCCCTTGATCCCGCCCTGCTTGTAGAGCTGCGCGATCACCTTCCAGGACAGGTTGGTCGCCCCTGCGAGCACGACCGTCGAACCCGGGTCGGCGGCCTTGAGCGCCTGGTAGGAGGCGCGCAGCAGGGCACCGTAGCCGGACGCGAAGCCCGGCGCGCTCCACTGGTAGGGGAGCTGCGGCTCGTTCCAGATCTGCCACGCGCGCAGCGGCCGCGCGGGCAGCTGCGGGTTCTCCGCCCAGAAGCTCCCGCCCGGGCCGTAGCGGCCCACGAGCGCCTGGAGGTAGGCCGTGTAGTCGGAGTCGTTCGCGGGCGGCGAGGCCCCCTGCGACAGGTCGGCGCGCGCCCACAACGGCGCGTAGATCACCACCGGCAGCAGGTCGATCCCGTGAGCCGCCGCGCCGCCCACGAGCTGGTCGGTGAGCGTGAAGTCGATCGGGCCGTGGGGCAACGGCTGCGCGTCCGCCCACGAGAACACCACGCGCACGGACTCCACCCCGGACGACGCCATGCTCGGCCACTGTCCCGCCAGCAGGTTCGCGGGCGCGCTGAGCACGCCGCCGTCGAGCACCGTGCCGTAGAAGTCGCGCGGCACGTCACGGGCTTGCGCAGGGGAAACCGCCGCGAGCAAGGCCGCAAGGACAAGCGCCGGCGCAAGGCCGATCCATCGGCGGAGGGCCAGATCCATCCGTGGTGGGCAGCATAAGGACAGTCGCCCTGTCCGCGCCACACTTTCTCGTGAATCAGCGGCAGGCTGCCGTGGCCGTCTTCGCGCAGCCCTCGTGCGCCCGGGCGCTGCGCTCGTAAGCATTGAACGAGGGCATCGTGGTGAGGCTCCCGTTGCGATAGCGGAACAGCCCCGCGAAGCGGAAGATCCCAGTGCCCAACTGAGCCGAGCGCGTGTACGGGGACGCCCACGAGTACCAGTAGATGCGCGACACGCCGACGTTCCGCTGCCGCCGCACGTGCGCCAGCAGCTTGTAGCCCGCGGTGAGCCGCTTGGCCATGCCCGAGTCGGTGGTGGCGATCGTCTGCTGGAAGCTCGGCACCTTCATCCGGCCCTGCGCGGCGGGCCAGCCCATCTCGGTGAGCCACAGCGGCAGCCGCGCCGCGCCGTGGCTCGCCAGCACGCCGCGGAACAGATGCACGGCGTGCAGCAGGTGCTGCGCCGTGCCGGTGTAGGTCTGAAGCGCGGCGACGTCGAAGGCGCCCTTCACGTTGCCCTGCTTGTAGAGCGACTGGAGCGCCGTCCAGGAGGCGCCCGTGAGGCCGGCCAGCACCACACGCGCGCTCGGGTCGGCCTGGCGGAGCGCGGCGTGCGAGGCTCGCAGCAGCCCGCCGTAGCCCTTCTGCCAGTGCCCGGCGTTCCAGTACAGCCGCAGGTGCGGCTCGTTCCAGATCTGCCAGTACTCGATCGGCCGCTTCGCCAGCTCCGGGTGCTCCTGCCAGAAGGTGCCCGACGAGCCGTAGCGGGCCGCGAGCGCGGACAGGTACGCGGAGTAGTCGGAGGCCTGCGCGGGCGGCGAGGCGGCCGTGGAGGCGTCGAGCCGCGCCCACTCCGGCGTGTAGATCACCACCGGCAAGAGCGACAGGCCGTGCTCGCCGGCGAGCGTGACGAGCTGGTCGGTGCGCGTGAAGTCGAACGCGCCGCCCTCGCCCGGCTGCGCCGCCGCCCACGAGAACACCGTGCGCACGGACTCCACGCCGGCCTGCGCCATGCGCGCGAATTGCTCGTCCTGCACCGCGGGCGCGGCCTGCGTGATCGAGCCGTCGTAGACCGCGCCGTAGAAGCCCTGCGGCACGCTGCGCGCGCCCGCGGGCGCAGCCGCGACCAACAGGGCCGCGAGCACGAGGCACGGCGCGAGCATGTTGCGGATCCGCACGTGCTTCGGAACACGCGGGCCGTGCGATAGGTGCGAAGTTGACGCAAGCGTCATTTGAGTGTTAGATGCCCCCGGTCATGTCTGACGTTTGCATCATCGGTGCGGGGTCGTCGGGTATTTCGTCCTGCCAGGTGCTGAAGGCGCGCGGCCTCGACTTCGACTGCTTCGAGAAGGGCTCGAACGTCGGCGGGCTATGGCGCTACGGCAACGACAGCGGGCTCTCGTCCGCCTACAGCTCCCTCTACATCAACACCTCGCGGAAGGTCATGGAATACAAGGCGTACCCGATGCCCTCGGACTACCCCGACTACCCCCACCACAGCCAGATCGCAGACTACTTCGACGACTACGTCGACCACTTCGACCTCCGCGACCACATCCGCTTCCGCACCGAGGTGAACGACGTGCGCCCGGGCGAGAGCGGCGGCTGGCACGTGACCACCGATCGCGGCCAGACCCATCGCTACCGCGCCGTGCTCGTGGCAAACGGGCACCACTGGAACCCGAAGCTGCCGGAGTACCCGGGCGAGTTCGTGGGCGAGACGACGCACTCGCACCACTACCGGACGAACGAGGGCTTCGAGGGCAAGAACGTGCTGGTGGTGGGCTTCGGCAACTCGGCCGTGGACATCGCCTGCGACACCGCGCGCGTGGCGCGCCAGGTGTTCCTCTCCACCCGCCGCGGCGCGCACGTGGTGCCCAAGTACCTGCGCGGCGTGCCGGTCGACGAGCTGGTCACTCCCGCCAACAGCCGGCTGCCGTTCTGGTTCACGCGGCTGATGCTCATGCGGCTGCTCAAGCAGGCGCAGGGCTCGATGAGCGACTACGGCCTGCCCGAGCCGGACCACAAGCTCGGCGAGGCCCACCCCACGATCTCCTCCGAGCTGCTCCCCGCGATCGGTCACGGCCGGGTGAAGCCGCGCCCCGCGATCGAGCGGCTCGACGGCCACAGCGTGCGCTTCGTGGACGGCAGCGAGGAACAGATCGACGTGATCGTGTGGTGCACCGGCTACACGATCACCTTCCCGTTCCTGCCGCTCGACGTGCTCGAGGCGAAGGACAACGAGGTGCCGCTCTACCGCATGGTCGTGCCGCCCGACCTCGACGGCCTCTACTTCATCGCGCTGCTCCAGCCGCTCGGCGCGATGATGCCGCTGGCCGAGGCGCAGTCCGAGTGGGTGGCCGACCTGCTCGCGGGCGACTCGGCGCTCCCCTCGCGCGATGACATGTGGAAGGAGATCGACGCCCGCCGCCAGGCGCTCTCCCGCCGCTATGTGAAGTCCACGCGCCACACGATCCAGGTGGACTTCTTCCCCTACCTGCGCGAGCTCGACAAGGAGCGCAAGGCGGGGCGCCGGCGCAGGTCGCGCGGGCAGGGCATCGTGCCGGCGCAGGGCGCGCCGGCGCAGCTTACGCCGGCTTAGCGGCGCGCTCGGCGGCCTCGCGCACCGCCGCGATCACCTCGCCGTTCGACGGGTTGTCCGCGGAGTTGCGGTTGTAGTGCGCGAGCACCACGCGGCCGTCCTGCGCCACCACGAACGTGCCCGGCCGCTGCGCCACATCACCCTTCGGCACGCCGCCGAAGTTGCCGTGCGCAGCCGCCTTCACCCAGCCGATCGCGGCACTCGGGCCCATGTACTCGAGCAGGCCGCCATCCTCGAGGCCCACGGCGTGGTAGGCCTCGCGCTCGGGGTCGCCGAGGCAGTCGAAGGGCGCGCCCCGCCGGCGGCAGAAATGGAAGGTCGGCTCGGCGCGGTACTGGAACACGGCGACCACGTCGCCTCCGAGCGCCCGGATCTCCTCGTGGGCCTTGCCCAACTGGGCAAGGTGCTCGCGGCACGACGGTCAGCCGAAATGTCGCATGAAAGCGACAACCAGCGGCCCAACCCTCCATCGATCCTGCAACTCGATAGCCCCGTTGGGGGATTGGAGGACAATGCTCGGGAAAGCATCATTCTGGGAAAGCTGGCCCACGCCGCGATCGTAGCCGGTTGCAGGAGGCGGCGCGGTCGCTCAAAGGGAGGGCGAACCTGCCGACTCAAGGACTGATGGGAATGGGCACTAGGCGCCCCGTGTGGACCGTGGGAGTTCCCGCGGCCCTGGTGGCGAGCGTCGTCGGAGTGGCCTGGGCGCGGCAGCTGTACACGCTGGCGCTGGTGGTGCTCGGCCTGCTCTGCCTCGTCCTCGTGGTGTCGGGCCTGCGCGCGCTGCGCTCGCTCGAGGACCAGCTGGCCGACAACGAGTTCGCGATGCTGCACGACGCGCTCACCGAGCTGCCCAACCGCCTGCTCTTCCACGACCGCGTGCACCAGGCGATCCTCGCGGCCACGCGCGCGGGCAGCCGCAGCGCGGTGATCGTGCTGGATGTCGACCGCTTCAAGGAGATCAACGACGCGCTCGGCCACCACCTGGGCGACCTGCTGCTGCACGAGCTCGGCAACCGCCTCAAGGACACGCTTCGGCGCAGCGACTCGGTGGCGCGCCTGAGCGGCGACGAGTTCGCGATTCTCCTGCCGGAGATCGACGGGCAGGTGGACGCGTTCGCCGCCGCCGAGAAGATCCGCGGGGCGCTGGCCGCGCCGATCACGGTGCGCGACCTCCACCTCGAGGTGGAGGCGAGCGCGGGCATCGCCGTCTATCCGGACCACGGGCCCGACCCCGAGACGCTGCTCCAGCACGCCGACGTGGCGATGCACAACGCCAAGCGCGCGCAGTCGGGCTGCGAGCTGTACGCCGAGACGCGCCACGAGTTCTCCCCCAGCCGCCTCCGGCTCGTGCAGGAGCTGCGCCACGGCATCGCCGCGGGCCAGATCGAGTTGCACTACCAGCCGAAGATCCGGCTGCTGGACAACCGCGTGCTGGGCGTGGAGGCGCTGGCGCGCTGGAACCATCCGGAGCGCGGGCTGATCACCCCGGACAACTTCATCCCGCTCGCCGAGCACACCGGCCTGATCCGGTCGCTCACGCTCGCGGTGCTCGAGACGGCGATCGACCAGTGCGCCGCCTGGCGCTCGCGCGGCCTCGAGCTGGGGATGGCGGTGAACCTGTCCCCGCGCAACCTCGTGGACCACGAGCTGCCGCACCAGATCGGCGGGCTGCTCGAGGAGCGCGGCGTGCCCACGACTTCGCTCGAGCTCGAGCTCACCGAGGACACGATCATGTCCGACCCCAAGCGCGCCCGCGAGATCCTCGCCCGCCTCAACGGCATGGGCATCTGGCTCTCGATCGACGACTTCGGCACCGGCTACTCGTCGCTCGCCTACCTCAAGCAGCTACCGGTGAGCACGCTCAAGGTGGACCGCTCGTTCGTGAGCACGATGGGGGAGAACGAGGACGACGCCGTGATCGTGCGCTCCACGATCGCGCTCGGCCGCAACCTCGGCCTGCGGGTGGTGGCGGAGGGCGTGGAGACCGCGGGCGTGATGGACGACCTGCGCGAGCTCGGCTGCGACCAGGTGCAGGGCTACTACGTGAGCCGGCCCGTGCCGGCGCGCGCCTTCGAGGACTGGCTGCGAGACCGCGACGTCAGTCGAACGACGGTCTAGCCGGGGCCACCGCCGCCACCGCGTCGAGCACGTCGCCGGTGGACGGGTTGTCGGTCGAGTCTCGGTTGTAGTGCGCGAACGCGATGCTGCCGCCCGGGTCGACCACGAACGTGCCGGGTCGCTGCGCCACGTCGCCCTTCGGAATGCCCACGCGGGCGCCGACGCTGCGCGCGCGCTTGCGCTGCTTGAACACGTTCACGCCCAGGTACTCCTTGCGCGGCCCGCGGCCGAGACCCGCCGCGCGGTAGCCGGCGCGGCCGGGGTCGCCCAGGCAGTCGAACGGAACGCCGCGGCTGTGGCAGAAGTTGGCCGTCGACTCCGCGCTGTACTGGAAGATCGCCACCACGTCGCCGCCCGTGGCGCGGATGTCCTCGAGCGCGCCGCCGAGCAGGATCAGGTGCTCACGGCAGAACGCGCAGCCGAAGTGCCGCATGAACACGACCACGAGCGGACCGCTCGCCCAGCGGTCGGCCAGCCGCACCGCGCCGTCGAGCGATTCCAGCGTGAGGTCTGGAAATGGGTCTCCAACCCGCAGGGAGTCCACGCCGACCGATGGTAGGGCACGCGCTCAGTCGGGCATTCCGCGTTCGCGGATGAAGGTCATCACCCGCTGGCGCCACGACGCTTTGGCGGGCTGAACCAGCGGCGCCGGCGCAAAGCCGTGCTGCTGCGCGTGCTCCGCCGCGACCTGGCGTTTGAAGCTGTCGAGGAACAGCATCCAGAAGCCGCCCACGAAGGCGGCGCAGAACGGCACGAGGATCCCGGTGATCACGTACACGGGCGGCAGGCCCGACACGTTGTCGGTGACGTACTGCTTGTCGCCGAAGTGGTTCACCGTGACCACCACGAAGACGATCATCAGCGCCGCGAAGAACAGCATGGCCACCAGGGCGAACAGCCTCACCGACCAGCGCCACGTTGCAGCCATCTGCCGAGGGTACCCCCGGAGCCCGGGGGCCGACAACGGAGCGCGGCCTTGACTGGCTCGCGCCGCGCGCAAGACAATCCGGCGGGCGTCGACCGAAAGAGGTGCGTGTTGCTCCGCTGGCGGCTGGTGATCGTGGGAGCCCTCGTGGCGCTCGCCGCGCTCGCGTGGTGGTGGACCGGCGCTCGCATGGCGGGCATGGACGCGGGACCGGGCACCGACCCCGGCACGCTCGGCTTCTTCCTCACCACCTGGGTGGTGATGATGGCCGCGATGATGTTCCCGTCGATCGCGCCGATGGTGGTCGCGTACGCGGGTCTCGCGCGCGGCAGGCGGGAGCGCGGGCTCGGCGACGGCCGCGGCGCCACGCCCGCGTTCGTGGCGAGCTATCTCCTGCTATGGGCGCTGGCCGGGCTGCTCGGCTATGCCGCGCTCGAGCTGGGCCGCGGGCTCGGCGGCGGCTTCCTCGCCTGGCACCACGCGGGGCGCTACGCGGCGGGCGCGGTGCTGGCCGCGGCCGCGATCTACCAGTTCACGCCGCTCAAGCACGCCTGCCTGCGGCGCTGCCGCGCGCCACTCGGGTTCCTCGTCACCGAATGGCGCGAGGGCCGCGGCGGGGCGCTCCGGATGGGCGCGCTCCACGGCGCCTGGTGCCTCGGCTGCTGCTGGGCGCTGATGGCGGGCCTGTTCGCGCTCGGCGCGATGAGCGTGCCGTGGATGGTCGTGATCGCCGTGCTGGTGGCCGCCGAGAAGCTGCTGCCGTGGGGCGCCGTCGCTGGGGCCGGGGTGGCGGCCGTGCTGGCGGCACTCGCGATCGGCGTGGCCGCCGCGCCCGCGCAGGTGCCCGGGCTGACGATCCCCTCGCACGGCATGGGAATGCCGGCGATGACCCGGGCGATGCGATGAGCTGGCAGATCTCCGGCAGCTATCTCGAGGCGTGCAACTGCGAGGCGATCTGCCCGTGCCGGCGAGTCGGCGGACGGGCCGGCGGGCGCTCCACCTACGGCGAGTGCCTCGGGGCGCTGTCGTGGATCGTGGAGGACGGCGGGGTGGACGACGTGGACCTCGCCGGCATGCGCGCCGTGCTCGTGACCCGTTACCACGACGACGAGCCGGGCTCGCCCTGGACGGTCGCGCTGTTCGTGGACGCGCGCGCTGGAGAGCGGCAGCGCGGGGCGCTCGCGGACATCCTCACCGGCCGCCTCGGCGGCACGCCCGAGCAGCAGTTCCCGTGGGTGTTCAAGGACGCCACCCTGCTCGGCGTGGAGGCGCTCGCCATCGAGATCGACCACACGCCCGGCCGCGGCTTCCTCCGCGGCGGCGGCAGATTCGAGGTGCATGTGCGCGAGCCGGTGGCCGATCAGGAGCCCGTCACCTGCATCATTCCCGGCCATCACCGCCACGGCCGCGAGCTGATCACCGACACGCTGGAGGCCGACGCCGGCCCGCTCGCCTTCTCTGTAACCGGCCGCTGCGCGTACGAGTCGACCTTTGAGTACTCCTCCGGCGACAACTGACGCACTCGCGCGGCGCGCTTGCACCAGCCGGGCGAGGCGCAGATAATCGCCCCTAGGACTTCGCGGCGCCTGGCCAATGACCACAGAGGCCGACAAAAAAGGCAGTGTCTTCGTCTCGTACGCGAGGGAGGACCGAGAACGCGTAGACGGGCTTGTCGGGGACCTCCGGATACTCGCGTACGACGTCTGGCAGGACGAGTCGCTCGAGGGCGGCCAGGACTGGTGGAACGTGATCATCGAGAAGATCCGGGGCTGCGACGTGTTCGTCCAGGCGGTGTCGACGAACGCCCTCGAATCCGAGGCCTGCAAGCTCGAGCGCGGCTACGCGAAGGCGCTGCGCAAGCCGATGGTGCCCGTCGGTCTCGATCCCGTGGGGCTCGACCTCCCGGCCGACCTCGCGGGTGTGCAGGTGGTGGACTTCAAGCAGCGCTCGGCGGAGACGTCGCTCAAGCTCGCCGTCGCCATGCGGGAATGCCCGCACGCGCCCGAGCTGCCGGCCGACATGCCCGACCCGCCGGCCGCCCCGGTGTCCTACCTGGTGCCGCTCGGCGAGCGCGTTCGGTCCGCCGACGAGATGGCGCGCTCCGAGCAGCTCGACATCGTCGCGCGCCTCAAGGGCGGCCTGCGCAAGCCGCGCGACCGCGACGACGCGATCAGGCTGCTGCGCCGGATGAAGGAGCGCGACGACCTGCTCAACTCGGTCGCGCAGGACATCGACGACGCGCTGAAGGACTTCGCGCCCGCCACCACCACCGCGCGGCCCGCGGCCGATCCGCCCCCGGCCGCCGAGCCGCCGCCTGCCGCCACCCCCAGTCCGCCGCAAACGGCGCAGCCGGTCACGGGCACCAGCGTGAAGACCCACATGGGGCTCGCGATCGTGTCGACGGTGCTGTTCGTCTTCATCGGCGTGTTCGCGATCGTGGCCGCGGCGCGGGTCAAGCCGGCCCTCGCGCGCGGCGATCTGGCGGAGGCCCAGAAGTCGTCCAAGCGCGCACGCACAATCGCCTGGTGGGCGATCGGCCTGTTCGCGGTGATCCTGATCATCGCCGTGGCGAGCAGCGGCTCCTCCAGCGGCTCGTAGCTCAGACCACCAGCTCGAGATCCTGGAACTCGGTCACGCCGGACCAGTCGGAGTTCTCGTCGAGCAGAAGTGTCTGGGTCTCCGCGGCGAGGCTCTGCACGCCGCGCAGGCCGCTGCGGAGCCGGATCCCGGCCTTGAGGGTCTCGAGCCGGCCGGCGGCGCGGCGCGAGCGCTCCTCGTGCACCCGGTACTGACCCTGCTCGCGCAGGCCCGCGACCGCCGCGCCGAACGCCGGCAGCACGATGGCCACGAACTCGAGGGCCTTGGGCAGCCAGGTGCCTTCCCCGACCTTGAAGATGTGCAGGAGCGCCACCACCACGGTCGCGCTCGCGAGCGCGGAGATGGTGCGCGTGTAGCGGACGCGCAGCTTCGCGGCTCGCTCGGCCGCGTGCTTGTAGTAGGCGATCTGGTCGTCCACCCAGCCCTCCTCGACGAACCTGGAGAGCTCCGCCGCGTCGCCCTCGTCGACGTCCAGCGAGGGGCTGCCGGCCCACGCCTCGGAGAAGGCGCGCTGGAACCACGACTGCCCGAGCTCGGGCAGGCCGGTGTCGGACTGCGCGTCGCCCGGCTGGCGCGCGCCGGACATGGCGATGAAGATCGACGACCTGAACGCCTCGGCCAGCGAGCGGTAGCTGATCCAGCGTTCGTGGAAGCGGCCGCGCCGCCCGAACCGGAGCACCACCACCACGAGCAGCATCAGACCCACCTCGATCACCAGCCAGGTGGGGTGGTCGCGCGCGAATACCACCTGCCCCGCCACCGCGGTCACGGCGAGCGCGGCGAGGAAGTGGATCGTGCGCCCGAGCCGGGTGTAGCGGCGCTGGTAGCGGACGGCGAGCATGTCCGCGCGCACGAGGTGCGGCAGCGCCCAGGCGGCGATCAGCCTGTACTGCGCGAGCAGCGACGAGCCGCCGAGGATGTTGCCGAGGCGCCTGTCCTCGCGTGCGCGCTGGGTCTCGAACGCGGAGTCGGGGATCGCGGTCGAGTTGTAGGAGTCGAGAGAGGCCAGCGCGTCGAGGGCCGGCACGCGCAGCGCGGCGGGCGCGCTCGCGAGCGCGGGCACGCCGGTGGCGTTCGTGGCCACGCGCAGCACGGGCACGCCGTGGTGCTCGGCGTAGGCCACGATCTCGGCCGTCCCGCCCTTGCCGCGAGCGGGCTTGCCGTCCCAGAGCGCGATCAGCACGTCGCTGCGGTCGACCACGTAGCGGCCGGCGCGCTGGTAGGCCGTTTCGCGCTCGTCGCCCTCCTCCGGGTCGCGTGCGGTGAGCTGGCGGTGCTCGGCGGCCAGGCCCATCAGCTGTTCGAACTCGGCGCGCGACTCCTCCGACGGGAAGTCCTCGAGGTAGTCGGACGCGGGCATCGGCAGCGCCGCCTCGAGCACCACGCCGTGCTCGGCCAGGGCGCCGAATGCCTCGCGAGCCACGAGCCGGTCGGCACCCTCGGCCAGCGAGGAGACGACGGTGAAGGCGACCGGCGTTGCCCGCGTGTGCGGGAGCATCGCCTGGATCTGGGCGAAGGCGTCGAGCACGCCCTTCGACACCGCGTCCCGATCGTCGATCCGGCGGTGGCCGGTCACGGCCATGCGCACACGGAAGCCGATGCGTCCTGTGCCATCGGACGCCTGCGAGTCCAGTCCTTCGTCTGTGGCCATCAGATCTACCTACCGG
>DASXCV010000261.1:0-4931 GCA_036491015.1 Thermoleophilaceae bacterium
TGCCCGTGGTCGTGACGTAGCGGTCCGTGGCCGACGCGTACGCCGGGGCCAGCAGGCAGACCGCCGTGGCCAGGATCGATGTGAATCGGGCGCGGGCCATGGCGCATCCTCTTCGACCCGCGTGCGTGGGCGCAAGAGCACCGACCTAGAGTTCCGGCCCGTGCGGTGCGAGACCCAAACCCCCGCGGAGACCGAGGCCATCGGCGCCGAGCTTGCCGAGCGGCTGGAGGCCGGCGACCTCGTGCTCGTGGCCGGCGAGCTCGGCAGTGGCAAGACCACGTTCGTGCGCGGCGCGGCGAGGGCGCTCGGCGTGACGGACCCCGTGACGAGTCCAACGTTCACGATCGGGCACGTGTATGGCGGCGGCGCGCTTGAGGTGGCGCACATCGACCTCTACAGGCTGCAGTCGCTGGCCGGCGAGGATCCGGCGCTGCTCGACGACTACCTCACGCCCGAGCGCATCGGCTTCGTCGAATGGCCCGAGCTCGCGGCGCCGGAGCTTGGCCGCCCGGCCGCGCGCGTCCGGATCGAGCACCTCGGCGGCGACCGCCGGGCGATCGAGGTCGAGGACGAGGGATGAACGTGCTCGGCTTCGACACCTGCACGGCGGCCACGAGCGTCTGCCTCCTGCGCGAGGACGGCGAGGCGTTCGAGCTGATTCCGGACGAGGCGCGGCTGCTCGGGCCGCCCGGGCACGCGCGCGAGCTGATGCCGGGCGTGGCGAGCGTGCTCGCCGATGCGGGCCTCTCATACAAGGACCTCGACGCCATCGGGGTCGGCGTCGGCCCCGGCACGTTCACCGGTCTGCGCATCGGCGTGACCACCGCCCGGGCGCTCGCCCACGCGGACGGGATTCCGATCCATCCGGTGTCCTCGCTCGCGGCTCTGGCGGAGGACATCGAGGGCGAGCAGCGGCTGCCCCTCATCGACGCGAAGCGCGGCGAGCTGTTCGCCGCGCTCTACCGCGGCGACGATGAGCTGTGGCCGCCGTTCGCCGCCACGCCGGAGCGGCTGATCGAGCGCCTGCGCGACGCAGCTCTCCCCGTCGTGGCGGCTGGCGACGGGTCGCTACGATTTCGTAACGAATTAGAGGCAGGCGGCGTCGTGATCGGACCCCGCCACGCGGTCCGCGGGTTGCACGTCTGCCGCCTGGCCGCCCGCGTTCCGGCCGTCCCGCCGGAGGCCGTGCTTCCGAACTATCTGCGAGATCCAGACGCCAAGCCACAGCGATGAGCGATCATCTGAAGATCCGCCGCCTCACCTACGCCGACCTACCGCAGGTGATCGCCATCGAGCGGCGAGCGTTCCCCACGCCGTGGTCGCTGGCGATGTTCGTGCTCGAGCTGTCGAAGCCGAGTGGCATCTGCCTGGCCGCGATCCGCGGCGAGCGCGTGGCCGGCTACCTCGTCTGCTCGCGCTACGACCGCGTGTGGCACGTGATGAACGTCGCGGTGGACGACCGGCAGCTGCGCCAGGGCATCGCCACCGCGCTGCTCACGCGCCTGTTCGAGATCGCCGACCGCCCGGGCGAGCAGTACACGCTCGAGGTCCGCGAGTCGAACCAGGGCGCGATCACGCTGTATGAGCGCTTCGGCTTCAAGTCGGCCGGCCTGCGCCCCGGCTACTACCACGACAACAAGGAGGACGCCGTGATCATGTGGCGCACCTCCGACGTCGGCGAGGCGGTCGAGGAAGCGGCGGAGGGCGCCCGCCCCGCACACGCGTGATCCTCGGGATCGAGACGAGCTGCGACGACACGTGCGCGGCGCTCGTCACGCCCGACGGCCAGATCCTCTCCAACGTGATCGCCTCGCAGGGGCTGTTGCACGAGCGCTATGGCGGCGTGGTGCCAGAGATCGCCTCGCGCCGCCACCTCGAGCTGGTGGACGCCGTCACCGCCGACGCGCTGGAGCGCGCGGGCGCATCGCTCGGCGACGTGCGCAGCTTGGCGGTCACCCGCGGGCCGGGGCTGATCGGTGCGCTGCTCGTGGGGGTATCGAGCGCGAAGGCGCTCGCCGCCGCGCGAGGGCTGCCGCTGACGCCGGTCAACCATCTGCACGGACACGTGCTGGCGAGCACGCTGGGGGAGAACCCGATCGAGCCGCCGTTCCTCTGCCTCGTCGCGAGCGGCGGCCACACGTTCGTGGCCCGCGTGGACGATCCGGCCGAGCACACCGTGCTCGGGCAGACGCTCGACGACGCCGCGGGTGAGGCGTTCGACAAGGGCGCGCGCATCCTCGGCCTCGAGTACCCCGGCGGCCCGGTCGTCGACAGGCTCGCGCGCGAGGGCGATCCGACCGCCTTCGACTTCCCGCGCTCGCTCCCGGGCGACGGGCTCGACTTCAGCTTCAGCGGTCTGAAGACGGCGCTGCTCTACCGCGTGCGCGATCTCGGGGAGGGGGAGGCCGAGCGCCGCCGGGCCGACCTCGCGGCGTCCTACCAGCGCGCGATCGTGGACGTGCTCGTGGCGCGTGCCCGGGCCGCGATCGAGCGCGAGCGGCTCGACCGCTTCGCGATCGGGGGCGGCGTGGCCGCGAACAGCGAGTGGCGCGCCCGTGCGCAGGAGCTCGACGCCGAGCTGTGGGTGCCGCCGATGGCGCTCTGCACCGACAACGCCGCGATGATCGCCGGCGCCTCGCGCTTCGCGCAGCCGCTCGCATACCCCGACTACCTCGACCTCGACGCCTCCGCGCGTCCGGCGGCATGACGGTCCTCACCCTCTACGGAAAGCCCGGCTGCCACCTCTGCTTCGACGCCTTCCAGGCGATCGAGAAGGTGCGGCGGGAGCGGGACTTCGAGCTCCAGGAGGTCGACATCACGATGGACCCCGGCCTCAATCGCGAGTACGGCGAGCGCATCCCCGTCGTGGCGATCGACGGTGTCGAGGCGTTCGAATACTTCGTCGATCCGGCTGCCCTGACACGGGCTCTCGATAGAGTTGGCGCGTGACCTTCAACGACTCGCTTCAGGGCGGGCTGGAGATGGCCGAGCGGGGTGAGCGGCTGTCGCTCGGCGTGGCCGCAAGACTCTCGCGCTATCTCCAGGTGCTGACGCAGGCGAAGAAGATGGGCAAGGAGACGATCTCCTCTCAGGAGCTCGCCGACTACACGCACGTCAACTCCACGCAGATCCGCCGCGACCTGTCCGGCTTCGGCAAGTTCGGCAAGCGAGGGGTGGGCTACAACGTCGACTCGCTGGTGTCGCAGATCCGCAAGATCCTGCGCACCGCGGGCCAGCACAACATCGCGCTGTTCGGCGCCGGGCACCTGGGCCAGGCGATCGCCAGCTCGGACATCTTCGCCGACCATGGCTTCCGCGTCGTGGCGATCTTCGACACCGACGAGGGCAAGGTCGGCCAGCCGGTCGGGGCGGACGACAAGCCCGCGCGGCTCACCGTCCGCTCCTACGGCGAGCTCGACCGCGTGGTGGAGGACGAGGACATCGTGGTGGGTGTCCTCGCGGTGCCCACCGAGGCTGCGCAGAAGGTTGCGGACGATCTGGTGGAAGCGGGGGTGAAGATCATCTTCAACTACTCCGAGGCGCTGCTTCAGGTGCCGCCGGACGTGACGGTTCACACGTCGAGCCCGGCGGTGGACCTGCTCTACGCGCTCTACTTCTACCTGACGTAACGACCCGAAACCGCACCGTGGACACGGCCGGGATCAGGGAGACCTTCGAGGCCTCCGAGGACTTCACGGTTGGGATCGAGGAGGAGTTCGGAATCCTCGACCCGGCCACTCGCTCGCTCGCTCAGCGCTTCGAGGAGCTGCGCGCCGCGGGTCAGGCCGACCCGCCGCTGGCCGACTCGATCGCCGGCGAGCTGATCTCCTCGGAGATCGAGATCCGCTCCGGCCGCGGGGCGACGCTCACGGACGCGCTGGCCACGCAGCGCGACGTGCGCGCCCGCCTCTTCCGGCTCGCCGCGGATCAGGATGCGCTGCTGGCCGCCACCGGCACGCACCCGTGGAGCCCGTGGCAGGACCAGGAGATCATCGACACCGAGCACTACCACCGGGTCGAGGAGGGACTCAAGTACGTGGCCTGGCGCAACAACACCTTCAGCGCGCACGTGCACGTGGGCATCCGCGGGGCGGACCGCGCCGTCGCCGTCTGCGATCGCCTGCGGACCGTGCTGCCGGAGCTGCTCGCGGTGTCGGCCAACTCACCGTTCCTCGACGGGCGCGACTCGGGGCTCCACTCGGTGCGCACGCAGATCTTCACCAAGAGCTTCCCGCGCTGCGGGGTGCCGGATGTGTTCGGCAGCTTCGCGGCCTACATCGAGTACATCGACTTCCTCGTGAAGACGAACTCGATCGTCGAGCCCACCCAGCTGTGGTGGAGCGTGCGGCCGCACCACACGTTCGGGACCGTCGAGTTCCGCATCTGCGACGCGCAGTCGACGGCGGAGGAGTCCACGGCGCTCGTGTCGCTGATCGCCGCCTGCGTCGCGCAGTCCGCGCTCGACTACGACGAGGGCGTGTTGCCGGAGCCGCCGCCGCGCCGCCTCATCGAGGAGAACTTCTGGCGCGCGATCCGCTACGGGCTGGACGGCCGCATGATCGATCTCGAGCGCGGCGAGGAGTACCCGGCCGCCGCCCTGCCGGACCGTCTTCTGGCCTGGACCGCCCCGGCACGCGCCGCGATGGGCGGCATCGAGCCGGCGCTGCCGGCCGAGAACGGCGCACAGCGCCAGCGCCGCGCGCTCGCCGCCGGTGCGAGCATGGAGGAGGTGTTCGCCGCGGAGGTGGCGGCCACTCAGCGAAGCTATGCAGGCGAGGGGGTGAGGACATGACCGACGAACCACAGGACGCACAGGGCCAGCCGAGCGAGGAGGAAATGCGCGCGGCGCTCGAGGAGCAGATGAAGCGGATCACCGTGAAGGACGTCCTGCTGCAGACCGTGATCACGCTGATCAACGTGTCGGCCCGCAA
>DASXCV010000262.1:0-9153 GCA_036491015.1 Thermoleophilaceae bacterium
GGCGCTGGATGCTAGGCGGAAAGCAGACGACGCGGGTGGTCGGGCGCTCGACCAACCCGGGCCATCTGACCCCCTCAGGCCCCGTCCCTATTGGGTGCAGGCCTGGAGCTTTGCCACGTCCCCGTGCGCGCGCTGGACGCAGGAGAGTTGCTTGGTCGCTTTGTCGAGCCGATGGCTCGCGGAGGCCGGGATCACCGGCTTTGCGATGTGCAGCGCAGGCTTCGCCTGATGCGTCGACTTCGCTACGCTCGGCGCCGCGATACCCGCGCCGGCGGCGACGCCGCTCAGCTTCACCACGTCGGCCGCCTTGCCGCCTCGCGCCGCGAATGCCTTGCTGAGCTCCGCGCGCTGCGCGTCCGAGAGGCCGCGCGCGTCGCTCGGCTTCAGTTCATGGATGCCGCTGATCCGGTCGCTGCCGATCGCGCCGTCATCGAAGTCGAGCTCGAGCGCCGCGGGTCCGCGCTTCGACTGGATCAGCATCTCGACGACGTAGTAGGTGCGCTCGTCGGCCGTGTCCTGGCTGTTCACGCCGCGCTCGTGGCCGCCGATGATCTTCGCGCTCGTGACGGGCCCGAAGTAGGAGCGCGCGCCGCTGATGTAGGAAGCCGCGCCGTCGGGCGCCACGCTCGGCTTGGCGGCGACGAGCGCCGTCGCGAACTTCGCCGCTCCGCGCTGCGCGGCCTTCGAGTCCTTGCCGTTCATCCACGAGATCGCGAGGAGCAGGCCGACCGCCAGGATCGCGGTGCCGGCCAGGATCAGGATCAGCCGGCGCGGCCCGATCATCTTCAGCAGGCGCGCCTCGGGCAGGACCCCGCCCAGCATCGCGCCGCCGAGGCTCTGCGGCGTCTCGGCGGCCGCAGTCGAATCTCCGTACACCGCTCCGACGTCGGAATCGCGGTACTCGACCCTCTCGTCTCTCCGTCCGAACATCTGAAGCTCCTTTGATGGGGCCGCTGCGTCGCAGCCGGTGGCGGACTCCTTGCTGCCGTAAAGGTCTCGCAGCCATACCTCTACGCCCAGAGGGGTAGACCGGCTTTCGGAGCTTCGGTTTTCCGCGAGCGGCGGCTTCGGCGCGCCGCGCGCGCGGGCAAGCGGCTAGTGCCGGAAGTGACGGCGCGAGGTGAAGACCATCGGCACGCCGTGCTTCTCGCACGCGTCGATCACTTCCTCGTCGCGATTCGAGCCGCCCGGCTGGATGATCGCCTTGACGCCCGCGGCGACCGCCGCCTCGGGACCGTCCGCGAACGGGAAGAACGCGTCGGAGGCCATCACCGCGCCGTCGATCGGCGACTGCGCCTTCTCGACCGCGATCCGGACGGAGTCGACCCTGCTCATCTGCCCGGCGCCGATCCCCAGGGTCGAGAGACCCTTGCTGATCACTATCGCGTTCGAGCGCACGTGCTTGCACACGCGCCAGGCGAACAGCAGCTCGCCCCACTGCTCCTCGGTCGGCCGGCACTCTGTGGCCACCGACATCTCCTCGCGCATCTCGGACTCGCTGTCGCGATCCTGCACGAGGATCCCGCCGCGGACCCGCTTCACGTCGTGCTCGCCGAGCGGCACCCGCCGGCGCTCCTGGTTGTCCATGATGCGGATGTTGGGCTTCTGCATCAGGATCTCGAGCGCGTCCTCGTCGTAGCCCGTCGCGAACACGAGCTCGACGAACGTCTCGCTGAGCCGCTGCGCCAGCTCGCGGTCCACGCGGCGGTTGAAGCAGTACACGCCGCCGTACGCGCTCTGGGGATCGCAGGCGAGCGCCTTCTCGTAGGCCTCGAGCGCGTTCGTGCCGACGGCCGCGCCGCAGGGGTTGTTGTGCTTGAGGATCGCCGCCGCAGGCACCTCGAACTCCTCGAGCAGCTTGCGGCCCGAGTCGAGGTCCAGCAGGTTGTTGAACGACAGCTCCTTGCCGTGCAGCTTGGAGACCATCGACAGGAGGTCGGTGCGGGCGCCGGCCTGCGAGTAGTACGCCGCGCGCTGGTGCGGGTTCTCGCCGTAGGTGAGGTCGAGCACCTTCTCGTACGCGCGCACGTAGAGGCCGGGGAACGACTCCTCCTTCTCCGAGAACCAGCGCGAGATCGCGGCGTCGTAGCGCGCCGTGTAGCCGAACGCCTCCATCGCGAGCGCCTCGCGCGTGGGCTCGGACAGCCGGCCCTCGGAGCGGCGCAGCTCATCGAGCACGGCGTCATAGCTCTCGGGCCGCACGACCACCGCCGAGAACGGGAAGTTCTTCGCGGCCGCCCGGATGAGCGTCGGGCCGCCGATGTCGATGTTCTCGATCACCTCGCCGTCGTCGACGCCGCGCTGGTTCGACACGCGCTCGAACGGATAGAGGTTCACGCACACGAGATCGATCGGCTCGATCGAGTGCTCGGCGAGAGTGCTCACGTGCTCCGGGTTGGAGCGCACCGCGAGCAGGCCGGCGTAGATCCGCGGGTTGAGCGTCTTCACACGGCCGTCGAGGATCTCGGGGAAGCCCGTGTAGTCCTCCACCGAGCGCGTCTCGATGCCCGCCTCGCCGAGTTCGCGGGCGGTGCCGCCGGTGGACAGGATCTCCACGCCGAGGTCCTTCAGCCCGCGAGCGAAGTCCACGAGCCCGCGCTTGTCGGACACCGACAGGAGCGCCCTGCGGACCCTCACCTCACCTGGTTGGACGACCTCTGTGGAACCGGATTCGGTTGTCTCAGACATCAGCCTTTTCCTCGATCAGCACCCGGCGCGGATTTTCTGGGTCGAGCCGCGCCGCCCCGCTTGCGAGGAGTCTTATCGCGCGCGGAAGCAGCTCGTGCTCGATCGCGTGGACGGACTCCTCGATCGCCTCAACCTCCGCAGAATACGGAAGCTCGAAGGCCTGTTGCAGGATGATCGGCCCGCTGTCCACTCCCTCGTCGACGAAGTGGACCGTGACACCGGTGACGCGCACCCCATAGTCGAGCGCCTTCTCGATCGCGTGTATCCCCCTGAATGCAGGGAGAAGTGAGGGATGGACGTTGATCACCTTGCCCTGGAAGCGGCGCATGAACTCGGGGCTGAGGATCTCCATGAAGCCGGCCAGGACGATCAGGTCGACGGAGCGCTCGTCGAGCCAGTCGCCGAGCAAGCGATCGCGCAGGACGCGGTCGCCGCCGAAGTCAGCGGCGTCGAATACATGCGTCTCGACATCGACCTTCTCAGCCCGCCCGAGGCCGCGAGCGTCGGCGCGGTTCGACCCGACGCCGACCACCTCGATCCCGTCCCGGCCGTGAACCTTGTCCAGGATCGCCTGGAGGTTCGAGCCCTCCCCGGAGACGAGGACGGCGACCCGGTAGCTCACGCCGCCATGGCGGCCGGCGGCACCTTCAGCACGGGACGCGTGCCGCCGGTGGTGGCCAGCCTCTTCTGCTCGATCAGCTCGTCGATACGCGCAAGGATGTCAGCCCTGCGCATGTGGGAGGACGCTCCGTACGCCGGCAGGCCGTCGTAGGAGTTGCGCTCCATCTTCTTGGTGCGAGCGCCGTGCAGGATCGCCGCGCAGGTGGTGCGCCCCACCGCCGGCCGCGCTCCGCGCGCCACCGACATGATCGCCTCGTCCAGGTTCTCGATCGTCTCCTGCGTAGGCGCGGGCGCCTCGGGCAGCAGCCCGGGGTCGCAGACGTCGCAGCACGGTCCCACCCGGTCCGGCTCGCTGTGATCGCCGAAGTGCCGGAGGATCGCCGTACGGCGGCACGACTCGCTCTCCACATACGCCCAGATCTCTCTGTACTGGCGCCAGCGGGCGCGGGCGGCCTCGCCCATCGAGGCCTGGCAGCGGGCGTCCGCCCGGCGGTCGTAAGCGGCCACGATCCGGCCCGCGACCACGTCGCGCGCGGACGGCACCGGCTCGAGCACGTCGGCGCCCGCGAGGTGCCCGACGAGCGCGGCCACCTGGTCGCCATCGCAGCCGGCTGCCCGCCCGAGCTCGCGGGCGTCGAGCTCGTAGCGACCGTCGCCGTCCGCCACCGCGGCCAACCGATCGAACAACACCCGCGGCAGCTCCGGACCGAGCTCGTCGCGCTTGATGAAGTGGACGTGGAGCGCCTTGTCGCGATTCTCGGCCAGCAGCAGCGCGCGCGACGGGTCGCCGTCGCGGCCCGCGCGGCCGGCCTCCTGGTAGTAGGCCTCGAGCGACGCCGGCACGCTCGCGTGCACGACGGTCCGCACGTTCGGCTTGTCCACGCCCATGCCGAACGCGTTCGTGGCCACGATCACCCGCGTCTCGTCCGCGAGGAAACGCCGCTGCACCGCGGCGCGCCGTTCGCGGTCGAGCCCGGCGTGGTAGGGCAAGGCCTCCTCGCCGAGCTCACTGCTCAGCATCGAGGCGATCTCCTCCGCGCCCGCGCGCGTGCCCGCGTAGACGATCGCCGGCAGGGCGTCCCGCTCGCGCAGCGTCTCGATCAGCAGCAGCTGCTTCTCGTGCGGCGTGGGCCGGGCGACGGCGAACGACAGGTTCGGCCTGTCGAAGCCGGTGGCCACGCGCAGCGGCTCGCGCAGCCCGAGGCGGCGCACGACGTCGGCGGCCACGCGCGGCGTGGCTGTGGCCGTGGACGCGACGATCGCGTCGGCCTCCAGGTAGCGCGCGGCATCGGCGAGGCGGAAGTAGTCCGGCCGGAAGTCGTGCCCCCATTGCGACACGCAGTGCGCCTCGTCGACGACGAACAGCCCCACACGCGCGTCCTTCATCTGCCGCACGAAGCCGGGCGAGGAGAAGCGCTCCGGCGCGACATAGAGCAGCCGCAGGTCGCCCGTCGCCGCCCGCTCGACCGCCTGTACGTTCGCCCCATAGTCCTGCTGAGCGTTGACCAGCGCCACCGACTCGCCCAGGCCACGCGCATGGAGGGCGTCCACCTGGTCCTGCATCAGCGACACGAGCGGCGACACGACGATCGTGAGGTCGTCCCTGAGCAGTGCCGGCAGCTGGTAGCAGAGCGACTTGCCCGAGCCGGTGGGCATGACCACGAGCACGTCGCGCCCAGCAAGCGCGGCCTCGCAGGCCTCACGCTGGCCAGGCCGGAACTCGGCGAAGCCGAAGTGCTCGTGAAGCGACGTACCTAGATCAGTCACTCGGCGAGGTTATCCGCCGACTCGGCGGGATCGGGCTCGTTTGCCCGCTTTGTAACGGCGTTTTTCCGCAACGAGCAGAACTGGTTCAGTCACGAACCAGCTCCCCGACCATCACCGCGAGGTCGCGGTGCGCCCAGGCCACCCACGCCGTGAAGCCGGCGTCCTCCAGCCAGCCGATCTGGTCGGCCACGCTGCTCGGCTTGTCGTACACGCCGTCGATCGGCGTGACGGCGTCCCCCGGATCCTCCGGCACCACCACGTCGCCGACCACGAACACTCCGCCGGGCGCCAGCGCCTCGCTCGTGCGCGTGAAGAGATCCGCCTTGCCCGGTCCGTCGAGGTGGTGGATGGCGAGCACCGACACAGCCACGTCGAACGGACCCTTCGGCAGCGGATCCTCGAGACGACCCTCGTGCAACTCGACCCGCGCAGCGGGCAGCACCTCGCGGGCGCGGGACAGCATCTCCGCGCTTGCATCCAGCCCGACCAGCGTCGCCAGCGGATGCAGATCCAGCACCCGCCGCGCCGTCTCGCCCGTGCCGGTGCCGAGCTCGAGCACCCGCGCGGCGCCCATCCCGGTGGCCACGGCGGCCTCGTCCTGCAGCCGCTCGTAGTCCGGCACCTCGGCGCGCATCAGCGCGAGGTACTCGTCCGGGCGCCAGTGGAACTGCGCCACTAGAGGCCTGAGTCCGAAATTCGTGTGCACCTTCCCGGCGCCTGGTCGCGTCTGATGGCACCGTCGACCTCGCCGGACTTCAGTCCGGCTCCGGTCGCCGCCACCATCACCCACGCCCAGTCCCTCGGGAAGCTGAGGCCGAATTTCCGACTCACGCCACTAGAGCAGCGCGCGCGACCGCATTGGCAACGGCTTCGCGTCTTCGAGCGCGAACTTGCCGTTGGCGGAGTCGGTGTGCTCCAGCGGGTATTCGCCGGTGAAGCAGGCGTCGCAGTGCGTGTCGCGGCCGAGTCCGATCGCCTCGTACAGCCCGTCGATCGAGAGGTACGCGAGCGAGTCGGCGCCGAGCTCCTCGGCCACCTCCTCGATCGTCCGCCCGTGGGCGACCATCTCCTCGGTCGTCGACATGTCGATCCCGTAGTGGCAGGGATGGCGGATCGGCGGCGCGGAGATGCGCATGTGCACCTCGGCCGCGCCCGCGTCACGCAGCATCTTCACGATCTGGCGAGTGGTGTTGCCGCGCACGATCGAGTCGTCCACCACCACGATGCGCTTGCCGCCGACGATCTCGGGCAGCGGGTTGAACTTCATCCGCAGGCCATGCTTGCGCAGCTCCTGGCCGGGCTGGATGAACGTGCGCGCCACGTAACGGTTCTTGATCAGGCCGTCGTCCTTGGGGATCCCGGACGCGTTGGCGAAGCCGCCGGCCGCGGGGTTGCCCGAGTCGGGCACCGCGATCACGAGGTCGGCCTCGATAGGCGCCTCGCGCCAGAGGATCTCGCCCATCCTGCGCCGCGACACCTGGGTCAGGCGCCCCTCGAGCTGGGTGTCCGGGCGAGCGAAGTAGATGTGCTCGAAGACGCAGAACGCGCGCCGCGCGCCCTTCACGACCTGGCGCACCTCGAGGCCGCGCTCGGTGATCGAGACGAGCTCGCCGGGCTCGACCTCGCGCAGCATCTTCGCGCCGATGATGTCGAAGGCGCAGCTCTCGGAGGCGACGCAGTAGCGGTCGCCGAGCTGGCCGATAGCGAGCGGGCGCAGCCCGGCCGGATCGCGAAACGCCACGACGGCGTCCGTCGTGAGAACGACCGTCGAGAAGGCGCCCTCGAGCGTGGGCAGCACGTCCTCCACCGCGTCCTCGATCGTCTCCGCCTCGTGGCGCGACAGGAGCGCGGCGATGATCTCCGAGTCGGAGGTCGAGCTGAACTGCACACCCTGCTCGCGCAGCTCGATGTGCAGCTCGAGCGCGTTGATCAGGTTGCCGTTGTGGGCGAGGGCGAGCTCGCGGCGGTCTGAGCGGTGAATCGGCTGTGAGTTCTCCCACGCGGACGAGCCGGTGGTGGAGTAGCGCACGTGGCCGATCGCCATCTGGCCGCCGAGCGCCTGCAGCTTGGGCTCGTCGAACACCTGGGAGACGAGGCCGAGGTCGCGCAGCGCCATGATGTGGCCGTCCTCGGCGGTGGCGATGCCCGCCGACTCCTGGCCGCGGTGCTGGAGCGCGTACAGCGCGAAGTACGCGAGTCGTCCGACGTCCGACTCAGGCGCGTAGACGCCAAAGACGCCGCACTCGTCGCGAGGACCGTCGCGAAAGGAGATGGCCTCCGGAGGAGTCATGAGAAACGGCCGGGAAGCTCCCGCTCGTAAGCGGTTTTCGCTTCCTCGACCGGTAGGGAAAGCCTAGCAATGCCGACGGTCAGCTCGAGCGCCTCCCCGCCAACTTCCCCCAGGCGTAGGAGCCAGTCCGCGCCGCTGTTCTCCGCCAGCCCCTCGATCGCCTCGAGCGTTCCCGACACCACCACGCCGCCCGGACCTTCGCCGAACAGCGCGGCGTCCGGCTCGCCCGAGTCGCCGAGCCGCGCGAGCAGTGGCGCGAGATCCACGCGCGCGCCGATCCCACCCGCTATGCAGCACTCCGCGAGCGCGCAGGCGAGACCGCCTTCGGAAACGTCGTGGGCCGAGCTGACCGCACCGCCCCGCACCGCCTCGCGCACGCGCGCGAGATGCTCGGCGTGAAGAGTCAGATCCGCGCCGGGCAGTCCTTGCGCGAGACCACCGCGCAGCTTCTCGAGCTCGGACCCGTCGAGCGACGGCGAGAACGGGCCGAGCAGCGCGATCTGCTCGCCCTCCCCGCGGAAGGCGTAGCCGGCGGCCCGCGACGGATCCGGGAGCTCGCCCACCATGCCGACCACGGGCGTCGGGTAGATCGGCCCCTCGCCGCCCTCGTTGTAGAGCGACACGTTGCCGCCCACGACCGGCACGCCCAGCGCCTCGCAAGCGTCGGCGAGACCCTTCACGGACTGAGTGAGCTGCCAGGCGATGTGCGGCTTCTCGGGGTTGCCGAAGTTGAGGCAGTTGGTAAGGCCGAGGGGCTCGGCGCCCACGCATGCGAGGTTGGACGCGCACTCGAGCACCGCCTCGATCGCGCCCGCGTACGGGTCGCAGGCCACGCGGCGGCCGTTGCCGTCGATCGACACGCCGAGCGCGCGCGAGCCGCCGTCGGGCGCCAGCGTGAGCACAGCCGCATCCGCCGCCTCGGGGCGGCGCACCGTGCGCGAGCCGACGATCGAGTCGTACTGCTCGAACGCCCAGTGCTTGCTGGCCACGTTGGAGGAGCCGAGCAGCGCGAGCAGCGTCTCGCCGGGCGCGGCGTCGTCCGCGAGCACGCGCGGCGGCGGCGAGTAGATCGGCTCGGACGGCTTCTCCGGCTCGAGGTCGTACAGCGGGCAGTCGTCCACCAGCGCCTCCACCGGCATGTCGCCCACCAGCTCGTCGCCGGAGAACACGCGCAGATGCCGCGAGTCGGTCACCTCGCCGATGGCCGTCGCGCGCACGTCCCAGCGCTCGCACAGCGCGAGCACGGCGGAGAGCTTCTCCGGCTCGACCACGCACAGCATCCGCTCCTGCGACTCCGAGATCATGATCTCGAACGGCTCCATGTCCGCCTCGCGCAGCGGCACCTTGGACACGTCGATGTCGAGCCCGACCTCGCCCTTCGACGCCATCTCGGCCGAGCTCGAAGAAAGCCCCGCGGCGCCGAGGTCCTGGAGCGACGCGAGCAGCCGGGCGCCCAGCAGCTCGAGGCAGCACTCGAGCAGCTTCGACTCCTCGAACGGATCGCCGATCTGCACGCTCGGACGCTTGGACTCGTCGTCGGAGTCGAGCTCGGCGCTCGCGAGCACGGACGCGCCGCCGATCCCGTCGCGCCCCGTCCGCGCGCCGAGCAGCACCAGGTGGTTGCCCACGCCGGCGGCCGCGCTGCGGATCAGGCGCTCGCGCGGCGCCACGCCGAGACACATCGCGTTGATCAGGCAGTTCTGCTCGTACGGTCCCTCGAAGTAGATCTCGCCGCCGACGGTGGCCACGCCGATCGAGTTGCCGTAATGGCCGATCCCCGCCACCGC
>DASXCV010000263.1:0-27763 GCA_036491015.1 Thermoleophilaceae bacterium
CCGAGCGCGGCAGCTCGGCCAGCAGCGGGTGCAGTTCCGCGGGGGAGAGCTTGCACGCGCAGCCGGCGCCGTGGGAGAGGGCGGTGAGCTTGACCTGAGTCACCTACCTATTATCCGCGACGTGCCCGAGCCCCAGTTCACGGAGGCGGAGCTGCACGCCGCGCTCGAGCAGCTCACTCCCGAACGGTTTCAGAAGTGGGAGGCACGGATAGCCCAGATGGCACCCGAGCTTCAGCGCACGATCGTGCAGATCCTGCACGAGGGCGGCTGGTTCGACGAGGCCCACGATGCCGCCGTGCTGAAGGCCGCCACCACCCCCGACCAGGACGAGCGCCTCACCGCGGTGAAGACCCTGATCGCCGAGGAGACGCGCACCGTGATGTTCGTTGGCGTGGCCGTGGGCTGGGAGCTCGCGCGACAACTTGAAGGTTTCGAGCCCGACGACACAGAAGGAGATTGACCCCATGGACATCCGCTTTCTCGGCCACGCCTGCTTCGAGCTGAGCGACGGCGACACGCGCGTGCTGATCGACCCGTTCCTCACCGGCAATCCCAAGGCGGGGGCCGAGGCGTCCGACATGAATCCGACCCACATCTTCCTGACGCACGGACACCAGGACCACTACGGGGACATCGTCGAGATCGCGAAGCGCACGGGCGCCCAGTGCGTGGCGATGGTGGAGATCGCGGGCGAGCTCGAGGAGGAGGGCGTCGAGAACGTCGCGAACCCGAACATCGGCGGCACGGTCGAGTTCGACGGCGGCTGGGTGCGCCTGACCCCCGCCTGGCACAGCTCGACCACGCCCAAGGGCACCGTGAACACGCCGGCCGGGCTCGTGATCAACCTCGGCGGCAAGACCGTCTACCACGTGGGCGACACCGGGCTGTTCACGGACCTCCAGCTCGTGAAGGCGCGCGACCACATCGACGCCGCCCTCGTCTGCATCGGCGGGCACTTCACGATGGACCGGCATGACGCCGTGACGGCGGCCGACTGGATCGGCGCCGACACCGTGATCCCCTGCCACTACGACACCTTCCCGCCGATCGAGACCGACGATCAGGCGTTCAAGTCCGACGTCGAGTCGAAGACGTCCTCGAAGGTCGTGATCCTCCAGCCCGGTGAGAGCCATTCGCTCTAGGGCACTCCTGACAAGCGCGGCGCTCGTCGCTCTCGCGGTCGCCGGCTGCGGGGGCGGCGGGAGCAGCAGCGGGACGCAGGCCGCGGCCACCCCGCCGTCGGCGAGCGAGAACACGATCAGCGTCGCGGCGCCGGCCACCACGCCGCCGACGACACCCACCCAGACCGCGCAGACCACCCCGGCCAAGACCTCCACCTCACCCGAGAGCCAGCCGGGCGGCGCCGGCGACGAGACGCCGATCTCGACGCAGGCGCTCTTCACCGGCAAGGGAGGCGACATCACGCCCGCGACGGTCCGGGTGCCGCCGTTCATCGCGGTGAACGTGGTGCTCCACTCGGCCGACGGCGCCGAGTACGAGATCGAGGTGGCGCACCACGAGCTGAAGGTCGACGGGAGCAACCCCACGGCCAACGTGAAGCTGTCGGGCCTGAGGGCCGGCAAGCGCTACATCGTCGACATCTCCGGCGCACCGCAGGCGCTCGCGATCGTCGCGAACGCAGAGCCCGGTCCCTAAGTTGGCCAGCCAGCCAAGGCCGCGCTACGCTTGGCCGAGCTGACGCCCAACGCACGAGGAGACGGACCATGACCGACAGCGCCACCACCCGCACCGAGCGCGAGGACTTCCAGGCGACGACTGATCCGGCGCTGCTCGAATCCGCGGACCGCGGCGACGCGAACCTGCTCAGCTACCAGAAGCTCTACGAGCTCTGGGAGCGCCAGCAGTGGCGCACGCAGGACATCGACTTCAGCCAGGACCGCGAGGACTGGGAGAACTTCCCCGACGAGGAGAAGTTCCAGCGCATGTACGGGCTCTCGTCGTTCTTCATCGGCGAGCAGAAGGTGGCCGAGGAGCTTGGGCCGATGATGCGCGCGGCGCCCACCGAGGAAATGCGCATCTTCCTCTGCACCCAGATCGCCGACGAGGCGCGGCACGTCGCGTTCTTCAACCGCTTCTACGAGGAGGTCGGCGTGCTCGAGTCGACCAACCTCCAGGACCGCCTCGCCGAGACGAGCGCCCACCTCAACCCCAAGTTCCACGACCTCTTCGACGACATGCTGCACTCGCGCGTGGACAAGCTGGCGCGCGACCCGGGCGACCTCGAGACGCTCGTCGAGGCCGTCACGCTCTACCACATGGTGATCGAGGGGATGCTCGCCCTCACCGGCCAGCACTTCATCATCACCTACAACGAGGAGAACGGAACGCTGCCGGGCTTCGTGGAGGGCTTCAACAACGTCGCGCGCGACGAGCACCGGCACGTGGCCTTCGGCGCGCGCTTCCTGCGCGAGATGGCGCAGGCCGACCCGAAGTACGCCGAGGCGATCCAACGGACCCTTATCGAGTCCGGTCCCGCCGCCGACGGCGTGCTCACTCCGCCGTGGTACGAGGACGGCATGGAGCTCTTCGGCGTGAGCCTCGAGGAGACCCGCGAGTTCGCCATGAAGGCGCTCGGACGGCGCATGAAGGTCATAGGTCTGGCGCCCGTCGCCTAAAGGCGGTAGCTCCAGCTTGGTAGCGTCTTGTGCGTGACGCGGGAGGTCACATTCTCCGGAGACGGCTGCCGTTTTACTTTCGGCGTGGTTCGCTATGAGTTCCACGACGATCCGCACGGCGCCGAAGCGAACTGGCTGAAGGGCGGCGTGCGCGTCGAACTGAGCCACACCGGCGCGTTCCGCTGCTCGGTGCCGGTGATGTTCATGGCGGACGAGCTGGCCTACTTCCGCGACGACCTCGGCCGCATCCTCGCGCGGCAGAAGGGCGTGGCCACGCTCGACACCGAGGAGGACTGCCTCTCGATCGGCGTGACGATCACGCCGCACCGCTGCACGGTGGGCGGCTACATCGAGGCGGTCGGCTTCGCGCGGCTCGAGTTCGACGACATCTCCACCGACGAGCAGTCGCTGCGCGAGTCGCACGGGCAGCTCGTGGAGCTCGTGCGGGAGTTCCCAGTGCGTGCGAGCGCCGGCGGCTGAGCGCTAGCCGATCCGGTCGCCCAGCTCGACGTCCTCGTCGGGCCGCAGCAGCACGACGCCCTTCGCCGGGTCGATTGCTCCCATCACGAGCACCTCGGAGTCGAAGGTCGCGATCCGGCGCGGCGGGAAGTTCACGACGCCGATCACGAGTCGCCCCTCGAGCTCCTCGCGCGTGTAGTGGGTGATCTGCGCGGACGAGCGCTTGACGCCCACCTCGGGACCGAAGTCGATCTCGAGCTTCCAGGCGGGAACGCGAGCTGCGGGGAAGTCCTCGACGGCGACGATGCGCCCGACGCGCATGTCGATCCGCTGGAACTCCTCGAAGGTGGCCATGAAGGCCGGGAGCCTAACCGGCTCGGCGGGCTACTGGCCGGGCGGCGGCGAGGGCGCCTGAGCCTGGTCCTGCGGCGGCTGAGCCGAGGGGTCGCCGTCGGCCGGCGGCGGAGGAGGCGGAGTCGTGGTGGTCGGCGTGGTGGTGGTCGGCGCGGGCTGCGCGGGGTCCGTCGGAGTGGTGGGCTGGGGGTCCGAGCCGGTGGGCTGCGGCGCGCCGCCGACGGCCGTCGGGTCGCCGGTCGTGCCGGTGGGCCCGGTGGTGCCGGTCGACGGAAGCGTGACGGTGGAGCCGTCCTGGTCGGTGGTCGACGGCGTGGTGGTCCCGGTCGGGGCAGTGGTGGTCGGCGCGGGCTGGACCTGCGCCGGCGTCTTCTGCACCGCCACGTGCTTGGTCTTCGTCGCGGCGTGGTGGGCCTTGTGCTTCGGCGTGACGAGCTGCTGGGGCGCCGCCGACACCACCTGCGGCTCGGGCGCTGGCGCCACCTGCGCCACCTGCGCGTGCGAGACCGCCGGGTGGGCTGGGTGCGAGGCGTGCTTGACCTCGACGGCGCCGGCAGTCACGATCGCCGCTGCCGCGAGACCCGCCGCCGCCTTGGTGGCCACGGCGCCGACGCCGGCGGAGATCATTCCGCCCGCGGTGGCGCCGCCGGCCATCGCGCCGGCGCCGGCCAGTCCGGCACCGCCGGCAGCCGCGCCGCCCGCAGCGGCTCCACCGGCAGCCGCACCGCCGGCAGCTGCGCCACCGGCAGCACCGCCGCCTGCGGCGCTGAGCTTCGCGAACACGAACTTCTTGAACACGGCGAGCACGCCGATCGGATACACGGCCGCGAGGGCGCGCCCCGTGTTGCGCAGCTCGCGCTTGAAGATCTTGCAGCGCTCGCACGCGCGCACATGCCGGCGGACGGGAGCCGAGGTGCGCGCGATGCCCTCGGCCACCTGGCCGAGCTCGAGCCGCACCTCCTCACAGGTGAGCAGCCGCGCCTCGGCGGCCTCGGCGAGCGACACGCGCGCGCGGACGAGCAGCGACTTGACGCTCGGCACCGTCGTGTCCATCGCCTCAGAGATCTGCTCGTAGGAGAGCGCGTCGATCTCGCGCAGCAAGAGCGCCGTGCGCTGGGTCTCCGGCAACTCCTGCACGTCGGCCACGATCTGGCGGAACTCCTCGCGCGTATGAACGGTGTCCGCCGTGGTGGCGCCGCCGTCGCGCTCGAACACGTCCATCGAGTCCTGCCCCGCGTGCTGCGGCCGGCGCAGGTGGTTGAGGCAGCGGTTGCGCGCGATGCGGTAGAGCCACGGGCGCGCGTTGATCGGGCGCTCGTCGGCGCAGATCGCGTTGAAGGCCGCCGTGAAGACCTCCTGCAGCACGTCCTCGGCGTCCTCGGTCGAGCCGAGCATGTGGCGGCAGAAGGCGAGCAGCCGCGAGTTGTAGCGATCGACCAGCGCTTCGAACGCGCCATGGTTGCCGCGCCGGATCAGCGCGACCAGCTTTTCGTCGCTCTGCAGGCGCAGAAGCGGCGAGCGCGCGGCAAGCGCGGGCGTATGTCGGATCGCAGAAGCTTCCATCAAAAACGGCCGTTCCCCTGTGGAAACAGGCTAGCGGCCGAGAAGTAGCGCCGCGGGAACCGCTCTGCAATGCCCGGGGTGGGATTCGAACCCACATGCTCCATTGGAGCCAGGGCTTTTAAGGCCCCTCTGTATGCCAGTTCCAGCACCCGGGCTGGTATGGCAAGTCTAATTTCGGGGTACTAGCTATCAGCGCGTCCTCGACGCTTGGTTGTTACATTGCCCCCCGCCGGTAGGGGATATCCGCCACGGGAGGCGGAACCGGCAGGGAAGACGGGAGACAGAGGCACTGATGCGTTCAGTCAGCCGTGTGGGACGGGTGGCCGCGTTCGGCGCGGTGCTTGTCGCTGCCGTACTTGTCGGCTTTGTGCTCTTCGGAGGCAGCGGCGGCTACACGGTCAGCGCGGACTTCCAGAACGGCGGCCAGATCGTGAAGGGCAACCTGGTCGAGGTGGGCGGGGTGAAGGTCGGCTCCGTGAAGAACATCTCGATCACGCCGAACGGCCAGGCGAAGATCAAGTTCTCGGTCGACGGCGCGTACGCCCCGCTCCCCACCCAGACGAAGGCGGTCGTACGCCAGGCCTCGCAGTCCGGCTACGCCAACCGCTACATCGAGCTGCAACTCCCCGGCGGTCCGAGCAAGGACCAGCCGAAGATCGCGAACGGGGGCACGCTCACCGAGGCCCAGACCGTGGCGACGGTCGACATCGACCAGCTCTTCAACACGCTCGACCCGAGCACCCGCAAGGCGCTCCAGAACTTCTTCAAGGGCTCGGCCGCGCAGTACCAGGGCGTGACCAAGCAGGCCAACCTCGGCCTCCACTACCTGAACCCGGCGCTGTCCACCTCGAGCCGGCTGTTCAACGAGCTGAACCGCGACACGCCGGTGCTCGAGCACTTCATCGGCGACAGCGCGCACCTCGTGACCGCCGTGGCCCAGAAGCGCGACGACCTCGCGGCGCTTGTCCAGAACCTCAACACCACCACACACGCGATCGGCAGCCAGAAGGCCGCCCTGGCCGACTCGATCGGGCGGCTGCCCGATTTCATGCGCAACGCGAACACCACCTTCGTGAACCTGCGCGCGGCGCTGAATGACGTGGACCCGCTGGTGAACGCCTCAAAGCCCGTGGCGAAGAAGCTCACGCCCTTCCTCAACCAGGTCCAGCCGCTCGCCCACGACGCGCGCCCGACGATTCAGGACCTGAACACGGTGATCCGCCGCGCGGGCTCGAACAACGACCTCGTCGAGCTCACGCAGACGCTCACGCCGCTCGCGCACATCGCCGTCGACACCGCCCAGCGCGACGGCGCGCAGCGCGCCGGCTCCTTCCCCGAATCCACGCAGGCGCTCAAGGGGAGCGCCCCGATCATCGCCTTCGGCCGTCCCTACACGCCCGACCTGTTCGGCTGGTTCGACGACTTCTCGACCACGGGCGACTACGACGCGCTCGGCCAGATCTCGCGCACGCAGACCATCTTCAACAACACCTCCGCCGACACGAGCGTGCTGAACTCGCTCGGCCTGGGCGGCCAGCTTCCGAGCACGCCGGGGCAGCTCCAGGTCGGCAACAACGGCGAGCCGTTCTCGGACTCGCTCCAGCAGAAGCTGTTCCAGGGCCTCGTCCGCTCGCAGCAGTTCAACCGCTGCCCGGGTGCCGGTGACGTGGTGGCTCCCGACAAGTCCAACGTCCCCAGCTCCGACGAGCAGAAGGCCCTCGGCTGCACCGAGGCCGACCGCGGGGCGGGCAACTACACGCCGGGGACCGGATGAAGCGCGCCGCCTCCACGCTCGTGGTGATCGCCGCCCTCGGGGCGGCCGTCGTGCTGATGGGCGCGAAGTCCGGCGGCGGCCAGTCGAAGACCATCCACATCGTCTTCGACAACGCCTTCGGCCTGACGAGCGGCGGCGATCTGAAGATCGGCGGCGTGAAGGCCGGCAAGACCACGAGCTTCGGCGTGACCAACACGCTGCCGCCGAAGGCGATCGTGACCGCGCAGATCACGCAGCCGGGCTTCACCTCGTTCCGCAGCGACGCGAGCTGCCGGATCCGCCCGCAGTCGCTGATCGGCGAGTACTACGTGGACTGCCAGCCGGGCACCTCGTCGAAGCCGCTGCCGAACGACACGGTGCCGGTCGCGCAGACCCAGTCGACGATCCCGCAGGACCTCGTGCAGGACATCATGCGCCAGCCCGAGCGCGAGCGCCTGCGGCTGATCATCAACGAGCTCGGCACCGGGCTCGCCGGCCGCCCGGCGGACCTGAACGCGGTGATCAAGCGCGCCGACCCGGCCCTTCAGCAGACGAGCCAGGTGCTGAAGATCCTGGGCAACCAGAACAAGGTCATCCAGAACTTCATCGTCAACTCCGACACGGTGATGAAGCAGCTCGCCGCGCGCAAGCAGGACGTGGCGCGCTTCGTGGTCGAGGCGGCGAAGACGTCCGAGACGACCGCCTCGCGGCAGCAGGCGTTCCAGGCCCAGTGGCACAAGCTGCCCGGCTTCCTCGCGGGGCTCCAGCCGACGATGGCGAAGCTCGGCAACCTCGCCGACCAGCAGACGCCGCTGCTCGCGGACCTCCAGCGCTCCGCCCCTGCCCTCAACACCTTCTTCCAGCGGCTCGGCCCGTTCACCCAGGCGTCGCGCCCGGCGTTCAAGTCACTCGGCCAGGCCTCGATCCAGGGACGCACAGCCCTCAATGGCAGCCGCCGCGAGGTGGACCAGCTGGCCGCGCTCTCCTCGGACGCGCCGCAGCTGGCCAAGCCGCTGCGCCAGTTCCTGCAGACGATGGACGATCGCAGCCGCAGCGTGATGGACGACCCGCGCGCGGCCGCCAGCGCGCCGCCCGCGCCGGATCCGACGGCCTACCACAAGGGCCAGGGCTTCACGGGCATGGAGGCGTTCTGGAACTACGTCTACTGGCAGACGCTGTCGATCAACCCGTTCGACTCGATCGGCCACGTGCTGCGAGGCCTGTTCATCCTCGGCTCGCCCTGCGCGAACTACCAGACGGGCGCCGGCTACAACACGGACCCCAAGGTCCGCGCGCTGTTCGACAAGTGCAGCTCGTGGCTCGGTCCGTACCAGCCGGGCGTGAACGCCAAGGACCCGACCGGCGAGGTCAAGTCGTCCTCGAGCGGCGCGCAGTCGAAGTCGAACACGAACTCGTCCACGCCGGGACGCGGCGCGCCTGAGGCACAGCCGAAGGCCGGCCAGCCGGATATCTCGAAGCCGCAGATCACGCTGCCACCAGAGGTGCAGCAGCTGCTGGACACGCTCAAGGTGCCGGGCACGAGCCCGAAGCTGCCACAGATCCCCGGCCAGCTTCCGCAGAACCTGCAACAGACGCTCCAATCGCTGCCTCCGAATGTGCAACAGCAGATTCAGTCGCTGCCGCTGGACCAGCAGATACAGGCGCTGCAAAAGCTCCAGTCCGGCGCCTTGGGCGGAACTTCAGGAGGCTCGCCGCTGCCCGCGCTCGGGGCCTCGAGCTCCCAGGACGCGAACTCCCTGAACACGAACTCCCAGCTCCTCAACTTCCTGCTCGGACAATGACCCGCCGCGGAACAGCCTCCCTCGTCGCGTCGCCCGTGCTCGTCGGGGCGGTGACCACGCTGATCGTGATCGTGGCCGTGTTCCTCGCCTACAACGCGAACAACGGCCTGCCGTTCGTGCCCACCTACGACGTGTGGGCGCAGCTGCCGAGCGGGGCGAACCTGGTGAAGGGCAACGAGGTGCGCGTGGGCGGCTTCCGCGTGGGCGTGGTGGACAAGATCGTGCCGCAGTACGACCCGGCGGCGAAGAAGACGATCGCGCGCATCCACATGAAGCTCGACAAGTCGGTGCAGCCGCTCGCCACGAACACGCACCTGGTGGTGCGTCAGCGCTCGGCGCTCGGCCTGAAGTTCGTCGAGATCGATCCCGGCAACGCACGCACGACCTACCGCGCGGGCGACACGATCCCGCTCAAGTTCGCCGGCAACCCGGTGGAGTTCGACGACGTCTTCAGCACGTTCGACAAGCCCACGCGGACCGCGTCCCAGCAGGCGCTGAACGGCTTTGGCGACGCGTTCTCCGGCCGCGGCGAGTCGCTCAACGCGGCGATCCAGGCGCTCAACCCGTTCGTCACCGACCTCCGCCCCGTGATGGCGAACCTCGCCAACCCGTCGACCCAGCTCAACCAGTTCTTCAAGCAGATCGGCAACGCCTCGGCCGAGGTGGCGCCGGTGGCGAAGGTGCAGGCCGCGCTGTTCGGCGAGCTGGCCGACACCTTCCACGCGATCGACCACAACCCGGCCAACCTGCAGGCGGCGATCGCGAAGGCGCCCGCCACGCTCGACACGGCCACCGCGAGCTTCAAGGTGCAGCAGCCGTTCCTCGCGGACTTCGCCGACCTGTCGCACCGGCTTCGCCCGGTGGCGGCGTCGCTGCCGAGCACGCTGCCGGCGGTCAACACCGCGTTCAAGTACGGCACGCCGGTGCTGCCGAAGACGGTGCCGCTCAACCAGGAGACCGGCCGGCTCTTCAACGCGCTCGACGACCTCGCGAAGAACCCGAACACGCTCCTGTCGCTCAAGGACCTGACGACGACTGTCGCCGTCGGCGCGCCGCTCCTCGCCTACGTCGCGCCGTACCAGACGGTCTGCGACGACACGGTCTACTTCTTCACCGGCCTCGGCGGCCACATGTCCGAGGACGTGAAGGGCGGCACGATCGAGCGCGTGCTCGTGCGCAGCGACATTCCCGACCAGCAGCCGGGCAAGCTCGGCTCGAGCGACAACTTCCGCCCGGCCGACCTGCCGTCGAACGTCAACCCGAAGACCACCAAGCTGGCCTCGGGCGACTACGCCGAGGTGCAGCACGGCCAGCCGTACGCCCCAGCGATCGATGCCGACGGCAACGCCGACTGCGAGACCGGCCAGAACGGCTACCTCAGCGGCCCGCTGCCCGCCAGCGGCACGCCCGAGTCGGGCCGCTACCCGCCGGCCAAGGCCGGGTCCGGCTTCAACCCGAACAACCCGAACGATCCCTTCTACCTGAACCAGGCCGGCGGCAGCCACAACGTGGTGGCGCCGAACACGCCCGGCCTCGCGGGCCCGACCTTCAAGGGCGTCCCGAACCTGAAGGACGTGCCGTAGCGATGTCCTTCTTCCGCAAGAGCAAGCACCCGCAGGACCCGGGCATGTCGCCGGTGAAGGCCGGCGTGATCGCGCTCGTGGTGCTCGGGCTGGCCGTGTTCTTCGCGTTCACGAAGTACAACCCGCTGGCGAGCCCGTACAAGCTCACCGCGGTCTTCCGCACGGCCAACAACATCCAGCCCAACTCGCCCGTGCGCATCGCCGGCGTGAACGTGGGCAAGGTCACGAGCGTCAGCGGGATCCCGGGCGGACAGGGCGCCGCGCGCGTGACGATGCAGATCTCGAAGGACGGGCTGCCGATCCACCAGGACGCCACGGTCAAGATCCGTCCGCGCATCTTCCTCGAGGGCAACGAGTTCGTCGACCTGCAGCCCGGCTCGCCGTCCTCGCCGGTGATCAAGAAGGGGTCGCACTTCCAGATCCCGATCCAGCAGACCGCCGCGCCGGTGCAGTTCGACCAGGTGCTCACCGCGCTTCAGTCGGACACGCGCAAGAACCTGCAGATGTTCCTCAAGGAGTACTCGAAGGGTCTCGCCGACGGCGGCGCGCAGGGCTTCAACCAGGCCGTGAAGGCGATGCCCAGCGCCTACCGCTACGGGTCGCTCGCCAACGAGGGCGCGCTCGGCACGCAGCCGCACGACCTCTCGAAGGTCGAGGCGGGCCAGGCCCAGGTCTTCCGCGCGCTTGACGTCCACGAGCAGGACCTGAAGGACCTGATCACCAACTTCAACACCACGGCCGCGGCCTTCGCGCGCGAGGACCAGCCGCTGCAGCAGGCGATCCCGGCACTCGACAGCGCGCTGCGCGTGGGCACCCCCGCGCTGCAGCGGTTGAACGGCGCGCTGCCGGCGCTGCGCTCGTTCTCGCGCACGGCGCTCCCGGGCGTGAAGTCGTCGGGTCCGACGATCGACGCCTCGATGCCGTTCGTCACCCAGGCCCGCCGGCTCGTGAGCCAGCAGGAGCTGAAGGGGCTGACCCAGGACCTGATGGTCACGATCCCGCCGCTCGCGAGGCTCAACCACGAGGCGATCCCGCTGCTCGAGGAGACGCGCCAGCTCAGCGCCTGCCAGAACAACGTGCTGCTGCCGTTCGCCACCTCGAAGATCCCGGATCCGGACTTCCCGAAGAACTCGGGCGCCTTCTACCAGCAGGTGGCGCGCACGCTGCCGGGCCTCGCGGGCGAGAGCCGCATCTCGGATGCGAACTCGGGCCTCTTCCACATCTCGGTGGGCGCCGGGCCGCTGACGATCGCGCAGACCGACGGCGCGGGCGAGAAGCTCTTCGGCCAGTCGGCCTTCCCGGTCGAGGCCACGCGTCCGGCCAAGCCCGACGCCCGTCCCGTGGACCGCCCGAACGTGCCCTGCGAGACGCAGCAGCCGCCCGATCTGCACGCGCCCACGCAGCTCGCGTCGAGCGGCCTGGTCGACCAGACCAGCAGCACGCCGATCGCGCCGACGAGCTCGATGGCGCCTGACGTGGCGAAGCTGCACGAGAACGCGATCAACGTCATGCAGCGGGTGGCCAGCGCGCTCGCGCGCCAGAAGAAAGGCCAGACCAGCCTCGATCCGCTGGACTACCCGACCGCGAAGGTGCAGGAGAAGGCCGCGAAGCAGCTCGGCCTCACCTGGCAGGGGAACAACCTCGTGAACCTGGGGACCGGCAAGTGAGGCACGCGATTCGCAAGCACCTCGGCGACTTCGTGGCGATCCTGGGGCTCGTCGTGCTGTCCGCCGGCGTGGCCGGCTTCATCCTCTCGCACGAGCGCCTGCGCTTCCCGTGGCAGCCCAGCCCGTTCCCGGTGAACGCCGCCTTCACCACCGCACAGGCCGTCACGCCCGGACAGGGCCAGACCGTGCGCATCGCGGGCGTGCAGGTGGGCTCGATCGGCGCGGTGCATCTGCAGAACGGCGACGCCGTCGTGCGCCTCGACATCGACCCGAAGTACAAGCACCTGATCCACCAGGACGCGACGGCGCTGCTGCGCCCGAAGACCGGCCTGAAGGACATGTTCGTGGAGGTCGATCCGGGCACCGCGCAGACCCCGCTGATGCAGAAGGACGGCACGATCCCGGTGCAGAACACGGCGCCGGACATCAACCAGGATGAGATCCTCAGCTCGCTCGACACGGATACGCGTGCGTATCTCCAGCTCCTGGTCAACGGCCTCGGCCAGGGCCTCAAGGGCCGCTCGACGGATCTGCGCAACGTCTTCAAGCAGCTCGGGCCGACGCACCAGGACCTCGCGCGCGTGGCCAAGGCGGTCGCGCAGCGCCGCTACAACCTGCGCCGGCTGGTGCACAACTACGGCGAGCTGACCGCCGCGCTCGCGGACAAGGACCACGACATCGCGAACCTCGTGGACGCCTCGAACGCCGTCTTCCGCTCGTTCGCCAACGAGAACCAGAACGTGTCGGACGCGGTCGCCCGCCTGCCCGGCACGCTCAACACCACGGCGCAGACGCTCCAGAAGGTGAACACGCTCTCCGGCGTCCTGCGCCCGAGCCTCGACTCCCTGCGCCCGGCCTTCAAGCAGCTCAACAAGGCGAACAAGGCGGTGCTGCCGTTCGTCAAGGAGGCGGCGCCGATCACGCGCAACCAGATCCGGCCGTTCGTCCAGACCGCGCGCCCGTACGTGAGCCAGAGCCTCAAGCCGGCGTCGGTGAACCTCGCGCGGGCGGTGCCGGACCTCGACAGCTCCTTCCACGAGCTCAACCGCTTCTTCAACATCGGCGCGTACAACCCCGCCGGCAAGCAGGGCATCAGCAGCTCGTGCGAGAACCAGGGCGCCTGCTCCTCGGCCGAGCTCAACCGCAAGCAGCCGTACCTCTACTGGCTCGCGTGGGTGGCGCAGAACTCGAACTCCCTGTTCTCGACCTCTGACTCCGAGGGCCCGCTGCGCCGCGCGCTGTTCATGTTCGACTGCAACTCCATCCACGCGATCCTCGACCAGACGGGCGGCGCCGCCGACGCCCTCTTCGGCCCGCTGTCGAGCGTGCTCACCGACGCCAAGTTCTGCGGGGGGCCGAGCAAGTAATGCCCAAGCAAGCTCCCAGCGTCGGCCGGATCCTCGGCATGGTGGTGTTCACGATGTCCTGCTTCGGGATCCTGCTGTTCCTCTGGATCTCGTTCGGCGGTCCGGTGCCGCTCAAGCCGAAGGGCTACGAGTTCACGGTCAACTTCCCCGAGGCCACCACGCTCGCGCAGGAGGCGGACGTGCGCATCGCCGGCGTGAACGTCGGCAAGGTCGTCCGGATGAAGCTCGACAAGGGCGGCGCGCGCACCACCGTCACGATCGACATCAACAAGGGCTTCGCGCCGATCCCCAAGGACTCGAAGGCGATCCTGCGGCAGAAGACGCTGCTCGGCGAGACCTACGTCGAGCTCTCGCCCGGCACGAAGAAGTCGGGCAACATGCTGCCGGACGACGGGCAGCTCGCGAACACTCAGGTCGAGCCGACCGTCCAGCTCGACCAGATCTACGACGCGTTCGACCCGCAGACGCGCAAGGCGTTCCAGCAGTGGGTTCAGCAGTCGGCCGCGACGATCAACGGCGGCCGCGCGCAGGACCTCAACGACGCGCTCGGCAACCTGCAGGGCTTCGCCGAGGACGGCGCCGGCGTGCTCAGCGTCCTCAACCGCCAGAGCGCGGACCTACACAACTTCGTGAAGAACACGGGCGTGGTGTTCCACGCGCTCACCCAGCGCCAGGGCCAGCTGCGTTCGCTGATCGTGAACTCGAACGATGTCTTCTCGGCCACCCAGTCGCGGGACAAGGCGCTGGCGCAGGTGTTCGACATCCTGCCCACGTTCGAGGACGAGTCGAAGGCCACGCTCGCCCGGCTCCAGACCTTCTCAGAGAACGCGCACCCGCTGGTGAACGACCTCAAGCCGGTGGCGGACCGCCTGCAGCCGACCGTCAAGGACCTGTCGGTGCTGGCGCCGCAGCTCACGACCTTCTTCAAGACCAAGCTGCCGCCGCTGATCGCCGCCGGCAAGCCCAACCTGCCGAACGGCGAGCGCTTTCTGCGCGGGGCGTCGCCGCTGATGGACGGGCTGCACACCTTCTTCCCGGAGTTCAACCCGATCCTGTCGTTCGCCAACTACTACCAATCGGTGCTCGCGGACTTCCTCTCGATCGGCGGCGCCGCCACCATGTACACGGGCGTGAACCCGCCGATCGACGGCGTCTCGCTTCCGACGCTCAGCCAGTTCGGAATCATCAACGAGCGCTCGGTCGGGCTCCACACCACGATCCCGACGTATGACCGCGGCAACGCGTACCTCTCGCCAAACGCCTACTCGCGCGCGACGAAGACCGGCGCGATCGAGGCCTTCAGCTGCGCGAACACGAAGACGGGCGGCGAGGTGAAGCAGCCGGACACGAGCGACAAGGCGCCGCCCTGCTACGTGCAGCCGCCGCTGCTCTTCGACAACAAGCAGTTCCCGAATCTGCAGACGGGCGTCGCCCCGGTGAAGCCCCCGCCGGGCCCGTACGACGGCAGCAAGCCCGCCCGGCCCTAACTCGCGCCGAATACGGGACAATTCCAGAGTGGAGCGCGCCTACGAGTGGCTGTACCGGCGCCTCGGCCACCGCTATCTGACCGCGATTGCAGGGATCGAGGCGAGTTCCGCGATGCTGATCGCGCTGGGCACGATCGGCGTCTTTCAGCTGTACGTGGACATGACGGCCGCCGAGTTCTGGCGGATCCTGTTCGTCACCGAGCTGCTCGTGGTGTGCGCGCTCTGCGTGGGCGCGCGCTCCTTCTGGACGTCGTGGCTCCCGCTGCGACAGTGGGTCCGGGGCGAGCGCGAGGGCCTCGACCCGGCCGCGGTCTGGCGCAGCACGATCTCCGTTCCGCTCGACCTGGTCACGCGGGGCGAGAAGATGACCATCTGCCTCGTCGCGCTGCCGGCGGCGGTCTTCGGCGCCATCGAGCTCAAGCTCCACTGGTATGCGGTGCCGCTGCTGCTGGTGGGCAGCCTGGTGTCGATCGCGTACGCGGCGGTGCTCGAGTTCTTCGCCTCCGAGGTCGCCCTGCGACCGATCGTGCGCGAGGTGGCGCCGCTCCTTCCGGACGGCTTCGCGCCGGACGGCAGCGGGGTGCCGCTGCGCTGGAAGCTGCTCGGCTCGCTGCCGCTCATCAACGTGATCACGGGCGTGATCGTCAGCGGCCTGTCCGCGGGTGACCGCTCCTCGCTCGCGGGTCTCGGGGTGAGCGTGCTCGTCGCGGTGCTCGTGGCCTCCACCCTGTCGCTCGAGCTGACCGTGCTCGTGTCGCGCTCGGTGCTCATGCCGGTGCGCGACCTGATCGCCGCCACAGAGCGGGTGAAGGCGGGCGACTTCTCCGCGCGAGTGCCGGTGGTGTCCGGCGACGAGATGGGCACGCTCGCGCTCTCGTTCAACCAGATGATGCGCGGGCTGTCCGAGCGCGAGGCGCTGCACGACGCGTTCGCGAGCTATGTGGATCCGCAGGTGGCGCAGCGCGTGCTCGAGGAGGGCACGCACATCGCCGGCGAGGAGGCCGAGGTCACGCTCGCGTTCGTCGACATCCGCGACTTCACGAGCTTCGCCGAGCGCTCGAGCGCGCGCGAGGCGGTGGCGTACGTGAACGAGTTCCTCGAGCTGGTGGTCCCGATCGTCACCCGCCATGGTGGCCACGCCAACAAATTCGTCGGGGATGGCCTGCTCGCGGTGTTCGGCGCCCCGGCGCGGCTGCCCGACCACGCCGACCGCGCCCTGGCGGCTGCGGCTGAGATCGCGGGGAGCGTGCGCGAGCACTTCGGGGAGCGGCTGCAGATCGGCGTGGGCGTGAGCTCGGGGACGGTGCTCGCGGGCACGGTGGGCGGCGGCGGCAAGCTCGACTTCACCGTGATCGGAGACGCCGTGAACGTCGCCTCGCGCGTGGAGGAGGTCACCCGCGCAACGGGCGACACGGTGCTGCTCACGGAGGCGACGAAGGCTTTAAGCTCTGATGCTCGTCTGCGGCTGGAAGCACGTGGCGCAATTTCCCTAAAAGGGCGCTCCGATCCTGTGCGGATTTATGCACTGGTGGACTCTGGCGCGGCGATGGTTCAACATCTGACAGGGGCTACAAGCGGGATGCGTAGTGGCCGATGATCAAAAAATGGGGATTCCCAGACGACTAGCGATCGGGCTGGTTTGCGCCCTCATCGGAGGCGCGGCCATTCCGACCCTCGCGCTGTCGGACGGAGGCCTGCTCGGAGGCGGCGGCAACTCGCCCGTTCCCTCACTCGCGCTGCCGTCGGTGAGCGTGCCCGCGCCTCAGCTTCCGGCCAACCCCGTGCTGCCGAAGGACAACCCGGTGCAGCAGGTGGTCAACACCGTCGACAACACGGTGAACCAGACGGCCGGCCAGGTGCAGCAGGTGGTGAACAACCCGCCGACGGGTGGCGGCTCCGGCAATGGCGGGGGGGACAGCGGGAGCGGCAACAGCGGCAGCAGCGGAAGCGCGGGCGGCAGCAGCGGCGGCACCGTCCAGACGGCTGACTCCGGGTCGACCGGCAGCACCCCGGCCGGCGGCTCGCAGACAAGGGCAGGCGGGAACTCCTCCCACAAGGCGGCCGGAAGCAGGAACAAGAGCGGCTCCGGCGGCGGCTCGGCGGCCGGCGGGAGCGCGGCCTCCGGCACTGCGAACGCGGGCGCGGTCATACCCGTAGCGGCGACCGATCCGGCCGGACAATCCAAGGACCCGAAGCCGAAGCCCAAGCACAACGGCTCGGTGCTCACCCGCACCGTGCACGACATCGTCCATGTGCTGCCCGGCTGGCTCAAGCCGGTGCTGGTCGCCCTCGCGCTCGCCATCCTCGGTCTCGCGGTCAACTCCTTCGTGCACTCGCGCCGCGCGCGCAAGCTCGCGCGCCTGCGCGACCAGCTGCTCGACGAGGTGGGCGTGCTCCAGCGTGCGCTGCTGCCGGAGGTGCCAGATCGCATCGGCGGCCTCGCGGTCAGCGTGGCGTACTCGCCCGCGGAAGGACCGGCGGCCGGCGGCGACTTCTACGACGTCTTCCCCCTGCGCGGCGACCGCGTGGGGATCATCATCGGCGACATCTCGGGGCACGGCAAGAGCGCGCTCGAGCACACGAGCCTCCTCCGCTACACGATGCGCGCGTACCTCGACGCGGGGCTCGACCCGCGCGGCGCCATCACGGTGGCGAGCGAGACGCTCGAGGACGACCTCGATGGCGACTTCGCCACGGTCGTCGTGGCCATCTACGACGCCGAGCACGGCATGCTCGTCTACTCGACGGCGGGCCACCCGCCGCCGCTGGCGCTCGGTCCCGGCGAGTTCGATCCGGTGACCGTCTGCTCATCGCCGCCGGTGGGACTCGATGAGCGCACCGGGCTGCGCCAGACCACCGTCACGCTGCCGCGCGGCACCGACATCTGCCTCTACACCGACGGAGTTGTGGAGGCGCGCAAGGACGGCGAGATGTTCGGCCGGGAGCGCTTCACGGAACTGGTGAACGAGCTGCGCCCGCAGCCGGTGGCGTTCGACATCCTCACGAAGGTGACCGGGCAAATCGACCAGTCGAGCGACGACATGGCGGTCTGCGTATTCACGATCGAGTCCAAGCGCGCCGTGCCGGCGTTCCGGCTCGAGGAGCTCGAGCTGAGGGCGGGCGAGCTCGACGAGCCGCACGCCACGCGCTTCCTCGAGGCATGCGGCGTGCCCGAGAGCCGCATCGGGGACGCGCTCTCCTCGCTCAAGACCACGGCCGGCGAGTTCGGCGGCGCCGTGCTCCGTGTGCGCATGGAGACGGACGGGACCAGCGTCACGGTGGCCTCGCCCCCCGGCGCGACGACCGAGCTGCCTGCGCTCCAGGGCGTGCGGCTCGCGGCGCCGATCGACCTCTAGCCGACCCCTTCAGGGTCTAATCTGGCTGTGGGGTACCGGACCGCCGGATGGATTCGCTCGCTTTCAACCGCACCATGGCCCGCCGCGCTCTCGTGGCGGCGATCGCGCTCGCCCTCGCGCTGATCCTCCCGGCTGCCGCGCGGGCGCAGCTCATCACCTTCGATGGCTCGTTCGGCTCGGCGCTCCAGCCGGGCGGCAAGTTCGCCGACGCGGAGGGCATCGCCACCGACGCCGCCGGCCGCGTGTACGTGGCCGATCCGGTGGCGGGCGACATCGAGATCTACGACAACGCGGAGAACGGCAACCGCTTCCTCGCGAAGTTCCCGGGCTTCGTCGTCCACCCCGAGGACATCGCCGTCGACGGCCGCTTCAACATCTACGTCGACGACGACGGGCGCAACACGATCGGGATGTTCCAGGACTACGCCTCCGGCATGAGCCTGGTCCGCGAGTGGGGCGGCAGCGGCTCGGCGCTCGGACAGATGCTCAACCCGCGGCAGCTCGTGGTGGACAGCGCCGGGCTCGTCTACGTGACAGAGCATGACAACCAGCGCGTGCAGTGGTTCAAGCCCGGCGGCAGCAACACGCAGGTGCCGGTGTCCGCCTTCGGCGTGGCGGACCCGCCCACGTTCAGCGACCCTGAGGGCATCGCCCTCGACGCTCAGGGCCGCGTGTTCGTGTCGAACGACAGCGACACGGACCCCGGCATCCGCGTCTACACGCTGCCCGGCACGCTGGTGGGCGGCGTGGGGGCCGGCGCCGGCAACGGCGGCGGCCAGTTCGTGAATCCGAAGGGGCTGCTCGAGGATCCGTTCGGCCGCCTACTCGTGGTCGACTCGGGCAACTCGCGGATCCAGGTGTTCGGGCCGGCGGACGCGCACAGCCCGTTCGTGGACGCCTTCGGCACGGCCGGCTCCGGCGACGGCCAGCTCTCGCAACCCACCGCCGCCGCGCTCGGGCCGGGCGGCTGGATGTACGTGAGCGACACCGGCAACGGGCGCATCGTGCGGCTGCACTACGACGACGCCGACCGCGACGGCGTGCTCGACGACGCCGACAACTGCAAGGGCGTGGCCAACCCGGACCAGCTCGACACCGACCACGACGGCATCGGCGACGCCTGCGATTCGGACATCGACGGCGACGGCGTGCCGAACGCGCAGGACCGCTGCCCTCTCACCCACCGCGGTCCGGACCTGAATCACGACGGCTGCGCCGACCCGCGCAGCCGCATCTCGGCGCCGCGCAACCGCGGCCGCTACAGCACGCGCCATATGTTCGGCAGCGTGGTGGGCACCGCGTCGGGCGACACGGTGGGCGTCAAGGAAGTGCGCGTGGCGATCGGGCGCAAGGCGGGCGGGCGTTGCCGCTGGCTCACCTCGAAGGGTGCGTTCGGCGGACCAGCGAGCTGCTCCAAGCCGCGCTTCCTCAAGGCCAAGGGGCGGGAGCACTGGACGCTGAAGGTGAAGGTGCGCGGGCGCGGCAGCTGGCGGGTGCAGAGCCGGGCGCTGCAGAACGGCGGCACGGTCGAGACACTCGCCACCTCGAAGAACACCGAGAGCTTCACCGTCCGGTAGGCCTCGCTCTCCCGTAGGCTCCCGGCCCGTGAGTTACCGGGAGGCGACCCGGCTTCGGCGCCCGCTTGTGCGCGGAGCTTTGGGGACGGTTGCGTGCGGGCATCCGCTGGCGGCGTCGGTCGGCGTCGAGACGTTCCGGGCCGGGGGTGGGGCGGTGGATGCGGCACTCGCCACCGCCGCGGCGCTGATGGTGCTGATGCCGGAGGCGTGTGGACTGGGCGGCGACGTGTTCATGCTGGTGCGCGTGCCGTCCGGCGAGATCACCGCGGTGAACGGGAGCGGCGCGGCCGGGGCGGCAGTCGCCCCGCCGCTGACGGCAGAGGGCGCGACCATGGGCGCCGTGCCGGGGGCGGTGGCCGCGCTGTGCGACGCCCACGAGCGCTTCGCCAAGCTGCCGCTCGAGCAGGTGCTGTCCTCCGCGATCGGGCTTGCGGGCGGCGGCTTCCCGATCGGTGGCGGGCTGCTGCGGATGATCGAGGAGGAGCGCGCTCTGCTCGAGCGCGTCGCGCCCGGCTGGGTGTTCCTCGACCCCGAGCTGCGGCGCGGCTCACTGGTGCGCCAGCCGCTGCTCGCCGGCCTGCTCCAGCGGATCGGCCGTCACGGCGCGCGCGCCTTCTACGAGGGCCACTGCGCCTCGGCGCTCGAACGGGCCGTGGCCGCGGCGGGCGGCTCCCTCCAGGCGTCCGACCTGCTCGAGCACACCACGGTGATGCGGGAGCCGCTCGTCGGTTCGTTCAAGGGCTTCGACGTGGCGGTACAGCCGCCGGTGTCCCAGGCGGCGCTCCTGCTGATGGCGCTCGACGCCCTCGAGCGCAGCGGTGCGGCCACTCCGGCAGACCGCGCGCACGTTTCGGTGGAGGCGATCGAGGCGGCGTTCGTCCGCAAGCACGAGCTGAACGCCGACGGCGCGGCCGAGCGCCTGCTCGCCGAGCCGCTCGAGGTCGACCCGAGCGCGCCCGCGCAGCGCCGCGGCGGACCGCTCGGCGGCCTCCACACAACCTCCGTGGCCACGGCCGGGGCCGACGGCGAGGTGGTGTCGATGCTCGTGAGCGTGTACGACCTGTTCGGCTGCGGCGTGCTCGTGCCCGAGTGCGGCTTCGTGCTGAATGACCGCCTGGCGGGCTGCTCCACCGATCCCGACTTGCCCAACTACGTGGCGGGAGGGAGGCGCCCGGTGCACACGCTGTCGCCGTCGCTCGCCTCCGATTCGGTGCGCACGTTCGCGCTCGCCACTCCGGGGGCGGACGGTCAGGTGCAGACCCTGCTCCAGGTGATCGACGCGATCGCCACCGATGGCGAGAACATCCCGCGCGCGCTCGATCGCCCGCGCTGGCGCTCGAGCGAGGGGCGCCTCGGCATCGAGTCCGACTACGAGCCGGACGTGCTGGCCGAGCTTGAGCGCCGCGGCCACGAGCTCCACCGCATGGCGCCCGGATCACCCGGCTTCGGGGCCGCCGTGGCAGCCGGGATCGACTCTCGCACCGGCACTCCTTTCGCGGCCAGCGATCCGCGCGGCGGCGCCTGGGCCGCGGCCTGCTGACTCAGCCGCGCGCTACAGGCCCGACACGAACTCGTGGATCGCGTCGGCCACCTCGTCGGGCGCGTCCTCCACGAGATAGTGGCCGGCCTGCAGCTCGACCTTGTGCGCGTCGGGGAAGATCGCCTGCCACTGCTCGAGGAAGGCGGGCACGAACACGCGGTCGCGCATGCCCCACACGAGCAACAACGGCACGTTCAGCCCGGGCAGCGACTGGTGGATGTGTCCCATCAGCGGCGCGCTCATGTCGTTCTCCGTGAGCGGGATGTCGCGGATGAAGCCGAGCGTCCCGAGGCGCGACCAGTAGTCGGGGTAGGGCGCCCGGTACGCGTCCATCATGATCCCGTCGACCTCGCGCGTGCTCATCCCACCGGGGATCGACTCAACCACGGCGTTGTTCGCGAGCGCGAGGATCTCGCCCAGCCCCTCGCCACGGAACTGGCGCAGGAAGCCGGGCAGGAAGCTCGGCAGCTCCCAGGCCCAGGTGTTCATGGCCACGACGGCGCGGATGCGCTCCTGGCGCTCGAGCGCGGCGGCGAGGCCGATCGGCCCGCCCCAGTCGTGGCACACGAGCGTGACGTCACGCAGGTCCAGCGCGTCCAGCACGCCGATCGCATTCCCCACGTGCGTGGAGAGCACGTAGCGGCGCGGCTCCGGCGGCTTGCTGGAGCGCCCGAAGCCCATGTGGTCGAACGCGATGCAGCGGTGCCCGCGCTCGGCCAGCGAGGCGATCGGGCGCCGGTACATGTAGCTCCACGTGGGGTTGCCGTGGAGCATCACGAGCGGCGAGGCATCCCGCGGCCCCTCGTCCACATAGTGGATCTGAACATCCTCGACTTCCACGAAGCGGGGCTTGAAGGGGAACGTGCCCCCGAAATCCCCACCCAAGTCTGCTGGCATCCCGCGCAGGGTTATACCTGGCCTCGAGCGTTCGGGTAGCCTCCGCCGCCCTCCATGTCAGCGAACCCACAGGCAGCGGGGACGAGTCAGGTCCACGGCGGGCGGATCGTCGCGCAGCGGCTGGCCGCGAACGGCGTCAGCAAGCTGTTTACGCTCTCGGGCGGCCACCTCTTCTCGATCTACGACGGTTGCCGCGAGGAGGGCATCGACCTCATCGACACGCGCCACGAGCAGGCCGCGGCGTTCGCGGCCGAGGGCTGGGCGAAGGCCACGCGCACGCCGGGCGTCTGCGCCTTGACCGCCGGCCCGGGCGTGACCAACGGCATGAGCGCGATGGCAAGCGCGCTGATGAACAGCTCGCCCATGCTCGTGCTTGGTGGCCGCGCGCCGGCGATGCGCTGGGGGCAGGGGTCGCTGCAGGAGATCGACCACGTGCCCTTCGTCGCACCGGTCACGAAGCTCGCGCGCACGGCGGCGGCCACCGCCGACATCTCCGCGCTCGTGGACGAGGCGCTCGGCTCCTGCCTCGAGGCGCCGAGCGGGCCGACCTTCGTCGACTTCCCGCTCGACCAGGTGTTCATGGAGGCCGACGCCGCGGATGGCAGTCCGGCGGCGCTGCCCGATCCCGCGTCCGTCCCCGCCGCGCCTGACATCGCGCTGGCGGCCGAGCTGCTGCGCTCCGCTGAGCGGCCGGCGATCATGGCCGGCACGGGGCTCTACTGGGCGCACGGCGAGCACGCGCTGCGGCGGCTGTGCGAGGAGCTGCAGGTGCCGGTGTCCCTCAACGGCCTGGCGCGCGGCTGCGTGCCCGCGGACCACGAGTGCTTCTTCGCGCGCGCGCGAGGCAGCGCTCTCAAGGGCGCCGACGTCGCACTCGTGATCGGCGTGCCGATGGACTTCCGGCTGGGCTTCGGCGGCTCGTTCGGCGACGACACCAAGATCGTGGTGATCGGCTCGGCGCCGCCGGCCAACCCGCACCCGCGCCAGCCGGCGGCGGAGCTCTACGGCGGGATCGCCGCCACGCTCGACGCGCTGCGCGAGGAGGCGGCCGGCGGACCCGATCGCCGCGCCTGGCTCGCACAGCTGCGCGAGACGGAGAACGAGAAGCGCGCGGCCGAGCGGGACGAGCTGAACGACTCGCGCTCGCCGCTCCACCCGATGCGCGTGTACTCAGAGCTGCAGAAGGTGATCGACCGCGACACGATCGTGATCGGCGACGGCGGCGACTTCGTGTCCTACGCCGGCCGCGTGATCGAGACCTACGAGCCCGGCTGCTGGATGGACCCCGGGCCCTACGGCTGCCTCGGCTCGGGCCCCGGCTACGCGATCGCGGCGACCGTCGCGCGGCCCGACCGGCGCACGCTGCTCCTGCTCGGTGACGGTGCCTTCGGCTTCTCGGGCCTCGAGTTCGACACGATGGTGCGGCACGGCCTGCCCGTCGTGGCGGTGATGGGGAACAACGGCATCTGGGCGCTCGAGAAGCATCCGATGGAGTTCCTCTACGGCTACTCCGTGGCCGCCGAGCTCCAGCCGGAGCTGCGCTACGACAAGGTCGTCGAGGACCTCGGCGGCCACGGTGAGCTCGTGCGCGAGCCGGCCGAGCTGGCACCGGCGCTCGAGCGGGCGTTCGCCTCAGGCAAGCCCGCGCTCGTGAACGTGCTCACGGACCCCGCGGTTGCGTACCCCCGCAAGGCCAACCTCGCCTAGCCCGCGGCGCTGATCGCCCGCCCGACGTACTCCATCAGCCCGGAGTCGATCTGGCCCTGGGAGGCCCGTTCGGGTCCCTCCTCCTGGAACATCGTCTTGAGCGAGCCGAGCAGCTCGGGGTCGCCCTGGGTGAACGCGTCGATCAGCTCGCGCCACTTGCGAGCCACCTCCTGCATCTCCGGGGCGGACGGGTCCGTGCCCCTCTCGTAGTTGGCCTTCGCCGTGGCGATCAATCCGTCCCAGTCGCGGTGGTACTGCTCCTGGGCGGCGTCGCCGAGCTCCTGGCGCCGTGTGTCGAGCTTCTCGAGCTGTTCGGGCGTGTAGTACTTGTCGAGCAGGGTCATAGCCTGTATTGCCTCCATGTAGTCGAGCCCCGACGCGTGATCCACGCGTTCGAGGATTCCTTGGAGAAGCGACTGGAGGCGGCGGGCGCGTTCGACGTCCTGCTCGACCCGCGTCAGGTGATCCTCGAGCGTCTTGCGAGGATCGCCGTCGAGCGCGGCCGGGATCTCCTGCAGAGGCAGGCCCAGCTCGCGCAGCGCGCGGATCTCATACAGCCTGCGAACGTCCGCCTCGCCATAGAGCCGGTGCCCGGACTGCGTCCGCTCGGACGGGACCAGCAGGCCGATCTCGTCGTAGTGGTGCAGCGTCCGAACCGTCAGCCCGGTGGCCTTTGCGAGCTCGCCGATCTTCCAGAGCTTCTCGTCCATGGAGACCACCGTAGGCCCTCACGTTACGTGAGGTTCAAGGGCGAATGCCGTCAGCAGGCTGACAATGTGAGCGCTCTCAAAAGAACCGCCGGCCCGAAAGCCGGCGGTTCAAGTGGCCCCATCAGGACGGGCAGGGGTACGTGCCATGAAAGGGCCTCAGCGGTCCGAGCGGCGGGAGGCGCCGATACGATGCGGCTTCGCCCGAACCTATGTGCCGAATCTTCCGGTCAGTGCGCCAAGGCACGCTGACCCGACCCGGCGAGGCCAGTATAACCACACCGGGGTATTGAAGGCAAGCTAGAACATGCGCCTAGCCGTACTCCAAATTGGATAACCCACCTGCGGTAGCCAGTGCCGCTCCATAGAGGATGTCGTGCTCCCCGACCTCGATCGCCGGGAGGCCGAAAATCCGCATGGACTGCACCAAGATCACCGCCCCGGCGACGATCGTGGCGGCGCGGTCCGGGTGCAGGCCCACCACCTCGCGCCGCTCGGATTCTGGCTGGGCAGCCAACATCTTGAGGATTCGCTCGCACGAGTCGAGCTCGAGACGGTAGCCGTGCACCTTCGCCGAGTCGTATGGGTCGAGCCGCTGGTCGATGGCCGCGAGCGAGGTCGGCGTGCCCGCCACGGCTATGCCGTCGCGTACTCCGCTGCGGACAGCCGGGGGCACGTTCGCCTCGACGATTTCGCGTATGTCGTTGCTTAACGCCTCTACCTCGCCTGGGGCAGGCGGATCGCTTGCGAGGTGGCGCTCGGTCTGGCGCACCGAACCGGCCTGGGTGGACACGTGGAAATCCGGGCCGGCGCCCGCGCGTCCCACCACGAACTCGGTGCTGCCGCCGCCGATGTCGAGCACGAGCAGGGGGGCGCCGCCCGGCGGGCGCTCGGCGGTCGCGCCCGCGAACGTCAGGCGTGCCTCCTCCTCGCCGCTGATGATGCGCGCGTCGATGCCGAAGCGCTGGCGCAGCTCGCGCTGGAAGCGCTCACCGTTGCGGGCATCGCGGACCGCGCTCGTGGCCACAGCCACCGTGCGCTCGGCGCCGAGCTCGTCGATCGCCCGGCGGTACTCGTCGACGGCCGCGAACACGCGCTCCATCGCCTGCTCGATCAGCTCGCCGCCCGCGTCCACGTCCTCGCCGAGCCGAGTGACTGTGTTCATGCGCCGCACCTCGCTCACCCGGCCGTCCACCACGTCCGCCACGAGCAGGCGGGTGGTGTTGGTGCCGAGGTCGACGACCGCTACCCGAGTCATGGTGCCGAAAGCTAGCCAGCGCATCTGTACGCTGCCCGGATGCCCAGGTTCCTCGGCGTCGCGCGCAAGAGGCAGGAGACCCAGCCGCCCGAGGACTCGAGCAGCCTGGCCGACCTCGTGGTCAAGGACCTCGACGGCCACGACGTGCGCCTCGGCTCACTGTGGGAGGACCGGCCGGCGGTGCTGGTCTGGCTCCGCCACTACGGCTGAACCTTCTGCCGCTCACACGCGGTGCAGTTGCACCGCGACCGCTCGAAGTTCGAGGCCGCCGGGGTTCGTCTAGCGGTGATCGGTCAGGGCACGCCCAGGCACGCAAAGCACTTCCGCGACAGCCACGAGCTCGAGTTCGACCTGTACGTCGACGAGGGGCGGGACAGTTACAAGGCGGCCGGCACCAAGATCGCGACATTCACCGAGCTGCTCGGCCCGAGCATGGTGGCGAAGGGAGCCGCGGCGAGCGCTCGGGACAAGGTCGTTCAGGGCAAGACGATCGGCCACCCGGCGCAGCTCGGAGGCGTGATGATCGTCAAGCCAGGCGGCGAGCTCGCCTACGTCCATCTGGCGGACGACGCCAGCGACAACCCGCCGAACAGCGAAGTTCTCGAGGCTGCAAGCCAGGCCCGGGCGGGTTGACGACGACTTCACCACATTGCTACATTCGTAGGTCGCGACGCGGGGTGGAGCAGTCAGGTAGCTCGTCGGGCTCATAACCCGAAGGTCGCGGGTTCGAATCCCGCCCCCGCTATTGGAGAAGCCCCGCTACGGCGGGGTTTTTCTTTGGAAGGGCGCGCACAAGGTGGGCCGGCAGGTACCAAAAGGTCCCGTAGGATCCACGCACGATGGCGACTCTGCACCTGGGTCGTCCCCGCGCCTACGCCGATCGCGGGGCCGCCTATCGGGTCGAGGTCCGCCCGCGGCGACTACATGGTTCTGCGCCGCGGGTAGTTCGCCCTAGGCGGAGCTTGCTCTTCATGAGTGACGAGGAGCACGCAGGAAGATGAGTCGGATGCCTCATGGCGCCGGCGCTCGCTGGCCGTACGGTCGCATGCATGACGACCACAGCCACATCCACGCGAGTCGGCCCGATCGGCCGGCTGGGCCGCTTCGCAGCCGATCACGTCCGCGGCGTCGCACTAGCCTGGGCCATTGCCGCCGTCGCTCTCGGCGCCTTCGCACCCAAGGTTGACACCGCGCTTTCCGGCGCCGGCTGGCAGGCAAACGGCTCCGAGTCAGTGCAGGCGCGCACCCTGATCCAGCAGAACTTCGCGGGCCTTTCGAGCTCGGCGCTGACCGTGGTCGTCCACTCCCCGACCGCGACCACGTCCGCCCCCGCGTTCCGGCAGACGGTGGCCCGCGTCGAGCGCATCCTCGCCGCGGACAGGCACGTGGCGTCCGTGCAGGCGCCGCGCCGGGGCGCGTCCATCTCGTCCGACGGGCACACCGCCGTCGTCACGGCCGGCGCGAAGCGCGGGCCGACCGCGATGGTCGCCGCCGCCGGGGCACTCGAGTCCAAGCTGAAGGCCGCCGGTGGGTCCTCGGTGGGTGTCTCGCTCACCGGGTCCTCCGGCATGTGGAACGACTTCAACACCGCCAATCGCAAGGCGATGATCAAGTCGGAGTTCCTGTCTTGGCCGGTGACGATGGCGATTATCGTGCTCGCCTTCGGCTCGCTCGTGGCCGCGGGCCTGCCGCTGCTGTTGACGATCCTCGGGCTCGTGTCGTCCGCCGGCCTGCTGGCCCTCTTGACGCACGGTTTCGACATCTCCATCTGGGCCATGAACTTCGCCCTGATGTTCTCGCTCGCGCTGGGGATCGACTACGCGCTGTTCGTCGTCCACCGCTTCCGCGGCGCGCTCTTCGGATCCGGGCTCGAGGTGCGCGATGCCGTTGCCGTGACCATGGACACCGCGGGGAAGGCGGTGCTCTTCTCGGGCCTGACCGTGCTGGTGTCGCTGTCAGCGGTGATGCTCGTGCCGAGCCCGGCGTTCCGTTCGACCGCGCTCGGAATCATCCTCAGCGTCGTCTTCGTACTCGCGGCGACGTTGACCCT
>DASXCV010000264.1:0-33587 GCA_036491015.1 Thermoleophilaceae bacterium
GCGAGCAGCACGTTCATGTGACCGGGCATGCGGCCCGCCACGGGATGGATCGCGTACGCCACGTCCACGCCGTTCTTCTCGAGCAGCTTGGTGAGCTCGCGCACCGCGTGCTGGGCCTGCGCGACCGCCATGCCGTAGCCGGGCACGATCACCACGCGGCTCGCGTAGGAGAGCTGGATGGCCACGTCGTCTGCCGTGGTCGAGCGCGCGGTGCGCTCCTCGGCGCCCTCCGCCGCCGCCACGGCCGCGCCACCGCCGCCGAAGCCGCCGGCCACGATCGCCGGGATCGACCGGTTCATCGCCTCGGCCATCAGGTTGGTGAGGATCGAGCCCGAGGCGCCCACGAGCATGCCGGCCACGATCATCGCGATGTTGTCGAGCGCGATACCGGCGGCGGCCGCGGACAGGCCCGTGAACGCGTTCAGCAGCGAGATGACCACCGGCATGTCGGCCCCGCCGATCGGCAGCACGATCGCGTTGCCGAGCACGGCGGCGGACAGGAGGATCAGGAAGAACATCAGGCCCGAGTTAGTGCCCGCCGCGAGGATCACCGCGAGCACGACGCAGATCGTCAGCAGCGTGGCGTTCAACACCGTCTGCCATCTCCCGGGCAACATGATCGGCCGCCCTGGGATCAGCTCCTGCAGCTTCCCGAAGGCGATGTTCGACCCCCAGAACGAGATCGAGCCGATGATCGCCGCGAACAGCACCGGGATCAGGTGCTTGTTGCCGAGCGAGCCGCCGAAATGGCGGTACTCCGCCCATGAGATCAAGGCCACCGCGCCGCCGCCCACGCCGTTGAAGAGCGCGACCATCTGCGGCATCGCGGTCATCTTCACGCTGCGCGCCGCCGGGACGCCGATTGCGGTGCCGATCGCGAGGCCGAGGATGATCAACCCCCACTTGTGGATGCCGTGGCGGAGCAGCGTGTCGGCCACGGCGATCGCCATGCCCACCGCCGCGACCTTGTTGCCACGGCGCGCCGTGCCGGGGGAAGTCATGAACATCAGCCCGACGATGAACAGCGAGAAGGCGACGATGTAGCCGTAGTCGAGGAACGTGGTGTTCCTCAGGAAGAACCCGGTGACCGTCATCTCAGGACTCGTCCTCGGGCTTTGCGCCGTCGTCCTGCGCGGTCGGCGTCGGCCGCTTCTTGAACATCTCGAGCATCCGGTCGGTGACCAGGAAGCCGCCGACCACGTTGATCGTTCCGAAGGCGATCGCGATGACGAGGATGAAGTCGTTGAAGGTGCCGCTCACCTCGCCGATGGCGATCAGGCCGCCGAGCAGCACGATGCCGTGGATGGCGTTGGTGCCGGACATCAGCGGCGTGTGCAGCGTGTTCGGGATCTTCGAGATCACCGCGAAGCCCACGAACGCGGCGAGCACCAGAATCGCGATCTCGGTGACGAGGGTCATGACGCTCCTTGCTGGGTCTCGGTCTCGGGCTCAGGATCGGGCGCGGCCCCGGCCGCCTTCTTCGCGCCTTCGTGGACGATCTCGCCCTCGCGCGTGATGCAGGCGCCGGCCACCACCTCGTCGTCGAAGTTCAGGTTGAGCTCGCCCTCCTCGCCCGTGATGAGGTCGAGGAGCGACATGACGTTGCGCGCGTAGAGCTGCGAGGCGTGCTCGGGCATCGTGCTCGGCAGGTTGAGCGGCGAGGCGATCACCACGTCGTCCTCGACGATCGTCTCGCCCGGCTTGGTGAGCTCGCAGTTGCCGCCCGCCTCGCCGGCCATGTCGACGATCACCGAGCCGGGCTTCATGTTGTGCACGCCGGCCGCGGTCACGAGCTTGGGCGCCGGGCGACCCGGGATCAGGGCGGTGGTGATCACCACGTCGAAGCCGCCGATCGCCTCGTTCAGCGCCTCCTGCTGCGCCTTCTGCTCCTCGGGCGTCAGCTCGCGCGCGTAACCGCCCGCGGCCTCGGCGTCCGCGCCGATGTCGAGCTCGAGGAACTTCGCGCCGAGCGACTCCACCTGCTCCTTCACCACCGAGCGCACGTCGAAGGCCGTCACCTGGGCGCCGAGCCGCCGCGCCGTGGCGATCGCCTGCAGCCCGGCCACGCCGGCGCCCAGGACGAGCACCTTGGCGGGCGGGATCGTGCCCGCCGCCGTGGTGAGCATGGGGAAGAAGCGCCCCAGCTCCTGGGCGCCCACCAGCGTCGCGCGGTAGCCGCCGACGCTCGCCTGCGAGGACAGCGCGTCCATCGACTGCGCGCGCGAGATGCGCGGGATCGCCTCCATGGCGAGCGCCGTGACGCCGGCCGACGCCAGCGCGCGAGAGGTCTCGGGCGAGGTCAGAGGGGCGAGGAAGCCGATCAGGATGCTGCCGCCCGGCAGCCCCTGGATGTCCTCCGCGGAGGGCACGGTTACACGCACCACGACATCGGCGCCCTCGAGCGAGCCGATCGTCGCGCCCGCCTCCTCGAAGAGGGCATCGGGAATCCGCGCGCCCTCCCCAGAGCCCGATTCCACCACCACGTCGTGACCCTTCCCGGAGAGCCTCTTGATCACGTCGGGCACCAGCGCCACGCGGCGCTCGCCACGACCAGACTCGTTCGGGACGGCGATTTTCATAGCCGCTCGCCCAGCATTGAAGGCGGTGGAGAGTAATGAAGCGGGGCGCGGGATGCCCCGCTCCCCCTATGTCGTGGCTTCGGGAACCGGCTTCGGCTCCGCGCTCAACCCCTCCCGGCTGGCCAGCCCGGCGCCCAGACGCTTCGCGAGACCCGGTGAGAGGAACACCACCAGCAGGCCGATCACGAGCCACGCCAGCACGAGGAACGGGAAGTGGTTGTACGGGAAGGCCTGGCCTTTCACCTGCTTGTAGATCGTGTAGCCGAGGAAGGCGAGCCCGATCACCGGGATCGGGATCTGCCAGTACGGCGCCCGCTTCCCGTCCACCCAGAGGAACTTCATCGCCCCGACGTTCGTGACCATGTAGGCCACGAGCAGGCTCAGCACGCCGATCGTGCCGGGGTAGAAGAACGCGTTCACGGCGGAGGTGCCGATGATGCGCTGGACGACCATCGCGGTCAGCGCGACCGTCATCACCACGGCGAGAGCTCCCGCCGGCGCGCCCGTGCGCTTCGACGCCTTGCCGAGCGGCGAGGACTCGAAGCCGTCGCGCGAGAGCGCGAACAGGATGCGCGAGCCCGCCAGCGCCGTGCCGAGGCCGCTGGCGAAGGCGCTGACCGTCGCGCCCAGGTTGATCAGGTCGCGCAGCAGGCCGCCGACGTAGGCCTTCGACAGGTCGCTGAACGGGCCGGCCGAGCCGCTGAACGCCTTCACGCCGGCGGCGTTCGTACCGTAGCCGAGCGTCTGGGCGATGATCACGATGATGTAGAAGGCGCCTGACACGAGCACGGCCGTCGCGATCGCGCGCGAGATGTTGCGCCTCGGGTTGTTCGTCTCCTCTCCGAGTGCCGCGGCTCCCTCGAAGCCCGCGAAGGAGAGGAAGCCGAACACCGCGGCGGTTGCCACCGTGTCGAGCGACGTCCCGTGCGGGACCTTGAAGATGTCCACCGTGAAGCCCTGGTTCTGCGGCGCCGTGCCGAACAGCAGCTTCGCGAAGATCACGATCACGAGGATCACGATCAGCGTGACCGAGATGCCCTCGATCGTGAGCAGCGCGCGCGTGACCTTGCGGACGTCCGTGTAGGCGAAGAACGCGATGCCCGCACCCGCAACGAGCGCGATCACGACCCATTCCGCTCCGTTCCAGATGCCGGAGCCCTTGAAGAAGTCGACGCCGAACAGGCCGGCCTCGGCCGTGGACGCCGCCGTGAAGGCGAGGTAGGTGCCGAACAGCGCCCAGCCGGCGAAGAAGCCCGCCTGCGGCCCGAGCGTGACGCCCGAAAACGCGTACACGGAACCCGAATGGCTGAAGTGCCGGCTGAGCTGCACGAACGCGTACGACACGAAGATCACGCCGACGGTCGCGAAGATGAACGCAAGCGGAACCGCGCGGCCGATCAGCCCGGAGATGCCGACGCCGTTGAGCGCCATCGCCGCGGTCGGCGCCATGATCGCGATCGACAGCGCGATCGCTTCCCAGAAGTTGAGTTCGCGGCGTAGACCGCCGCCGCTGCCGCTCTGCTGCTCGGCTGGCGCCGAAGACGTCATTCCTTCCCCTCTCCTCCGAAGATGTCCAACGGCAGGAACGCGCCAACGACCCAGTTCGGCGCGTCCACCACTTCGTGAATCCGCAGGTCGGCCGCCACCGATGCGATGGCGTAGGCCTCCTGCCGCTCCCGTCCCTTCTGCGTGACGAGGTACTCCACGAGCGACCGGGTGGCGTCGCGCGTGGCCTCCCAAAGATCGGGTCCGACTCCCGTGCACACGTGGTGGCCACCGGCGCTGCGGTCCACGGGCGCGGCCGCCTGCGGCACTACGTACTGCGGCGCGTCGATCGAGAGGTCCTTGCGGACGGTCAGCCGCAGCGCGATCTCCATCGGGGCCTCGACGGCGGTTCCGCACACCTCGCCGTCGCCCATCGCGGCGTGCGTGTCGCCGACCGAGAAGAGCGCACCATCGACGCCCACGGGCAGGAAGAGGGTGGAGCCCGCCCGCAGATGCTTCGTGTCCATGTTGCCGCCCCACTTGCGCGGCGGGACGACCGAGTGCTCGCCGGGCTCGGGCGGGGCGACGCCGATCGTGCCGGGGAACGGCTCGAAGGGCAGCGAGATGTCGTCGCCGAACTGCACGCGCCCGGCGGCGGCGTCGACGGTCGAGATGCGCAGCCAGGGATCGGTGAACTCGTCCGCCAGAAGGCCGAAGCCGGGGATGATCGCGGTCCAGCCCCAGTCGCGCGGGCGCAGCTCGAGAATGTCGACGGCCAGCACGTCGCCCGGCTGCGCGTCCTTCACGAACACGGGGCCGGTGACGGGGTTCACGCGCGCGAAGTCGAGCGCGGCCACGGCGTCGAGCTGCGAGTCGCGGTCGAGCTGGCCGCCGGAGGCGTCCCGCACCTCGAACTCGGCATCCTGGCCCGACTCGATCTCGAGCGCGGGCGCAATCGAGTTGTCCCAGCCGAAGTGGGCTCGGTCCTGAGCGAGGTGGTGCAGCGAGTCCCGATGCACTGGGGTCCCTCTCCTTCCCGCGCGCATCGTAGCGGGTGATACAAACGGAAGACGGTCAACGGCCAACCGTCAACGGTCAACGCGCAGACCAACCCGAGTAGGACGGCCGCTTCGGGGGTTACACTGAATAAGCGCGACTGATTCTGCATTCGCGTCTGGCTCCCAAGTGACAAAGGCTGTCGAAGAGAGGGAACGTGTAGTCGTCCGGTTCGCCGGCGACTCGGGCGATGGCATGCAGCTCGCCGGGAGCCGCTTCACGGACGCCACGGCGATGCTCGGCAACGACCTCGCCACGCTGCCCGACTTCCCCGCCGAGATCCGCGCGCCGGCCGGCACGCTGCACGGCGTCTCGGCCTTCCAGATCCACTTCGCCTCGCGCGACATCCTCACGCCCGGGGACCACCCGAACGTGCTCGTGGCGATGAACCCCGCCGCGCTCAAGACCAACCTCGGCGCGCTCGAGAAGGGCGGCACGATCGTCGCGAACGAGGACGCGTTCACCGACAACAACCTGCGCAAGGCGGGCTACGAGGCCAACCCGCTCGAGGACGGCTCGCTCGACGACTACCAGCTCTTCCGCGTGCCGATGACGACCATGACGGTGCGCGCCACCGAGGGCATCGAGGGCATCATGGCCAAGGACCAGCAGCGCACGAAGAACGTGTTCGCGCTCGGCCTGCTCTCCTGGATGTTCGGGCGGCCCACCGAGGTCACCGCCGAGTGGATCGAGAAGAAGTTCGCCGGGCAGCCCGGCATCCGCGACGCCAACCTGAACGCCTTCCGCGCCGGCTACAACTTCGGCGAGACGGCCGAGCTGCTCGCCGTTCACTACGAGGTGAAGCCCGCGCCCGCCGACCCGGGCACCTACCGCAACCTCAACGGCACGAGCGCGACGGCGATGGGGCTGATCGCGGCGAGCGTGAAGAGCCGGCTGCCGCTGGTCTACGCGAGCTATCCGATCACGCCCGCGTCGGAGCTGCTCCACGAGCTGTCGCGGCACAAGCGCTTCGGCGTGCGCACGATGCAGGCCGAGGACGAGATCGCCGCGGCCGGGATGGTCGTGGGCGCGGCGTTCGGAGGCTCCCTCGGCGTCACGGCGTCGAGCGGTCCCGGTCTCGACCTCAAGGCGGAGACGATCGGCCTCGGCGTGATGCTCGAGCTGCCGATGGTGATCGTCGACGTCCAGCGCGCCGGGCCGTCGACGGGCATGCCCACGAAGACCGAGCAGGGCGACCTGATGCTCGCGATGTACGGGCGCCACGGCGAGTCGCCGCTGCCGATCGTGGCCGCCTACACGCCGGGCCAGTGCTTCGATGCCGCCATCGAGGCGGTGCGCATCGCGGTGAAGTACCGCACGCCGGTGATCCTCCTGAGCGACACCTTCCTCGCCAACTCGTCCGAGCCGTGGCAGCTGCCGGACGTGAGTCAGATCCCGGCTATCGACCCGGACTTCGCCACCGAGCCGAACGCCCCGGACGGCGAGTTCCTTCCCTACAAGCGCGACGAGAACCTTGCGCGCCCGTGGGCCGTGCCCGGCACGCCCGGGCTGCGCCACCGCATCGGCGGCCTCGAGAAGGAGCACGAGACCGGCAACATCAGCTACGACTCGTCGAACCACGCCCTGATGACGCGCCTGCGCGCGGAGAAGGTGGCGAAGGTGGCCGACGAGATTCCGCCGCTCGAGGTGGACCACGAGGACGGCGCCGAGGTGCTGATGCTCGGCTGGGGCTCGAGCTACGGGCCGATCCGTGCCGCCGTGCGGCGCGTGAGGCTGAGCGGCAAGAAGGTCGATTCGGCGCACCTCTTCCACCTCAACCCGCTGCCGCACAACGTCGGCGAGGTGCTGCGCTCCTACCGCAAGGTGATCGTGCCCGAGATGAACATGGGCCAGCTCGTGCGGATCCTGCGCGCCGAGTTCCTCGTGGACGCCGACAGCGTGACGAAGGTCGAGGGACTGCCCTTCTTCGCCGACGAGTTGGAAGCGGCCATCCTCGAGCGGATAGCGAACTAAGAACTAAGAACAAAGAACCAAGTGACCACCAACGGACATAGCAACGGCGGCACTCCGGTCCCGCTCCCGATGACCAAGAAGGACTTCTCCTCCGACCAGGAGACGCGCTGGTGCCCGGGCTGCGGCGACTACGCGATCCTCGCCACCGTCCAGTCGATGATGCCGGATCTCGGCGTGCCGCCGGAGCGGACCGTGTTCGTGACCGGCATCGGCTGCGCCGGGCGTTTCGTCTACTACATGGACACGTACGGGGTGCACGGGATCCACGGGCGCGCGCCGGCGATCGCCACGGGGCTGGCGGTGTCGCGGCCGGAGCTGTCGGTGTGGGTGGTCACCGGCGACGGCGACTCGCTGTCGATCGGCGGCAATCACCTCATCCACGCGCTCCGCCGCAACGTGCCGATCAAGATCCTGCTCTTCAACAACCAGATCTATGGCCTGACGAAGGGCCAGTACTCGCCCACGAGTGAGCAGGGCAAGGTCACGAAGTCCACGCCGTTCGGCTCCCAGGACCACCCGTTCAACCCGCTCGCGCTGGCGCTCGGGGCCGAGGCCACGTTCGTCGCGCGCGCGGTCGACACCGACCGTGGCCACGTGGCCGAGGTGCTGCGCGCGGCCGCCGAGCACCAGGGCACGTCGTTCGTCGAGATCTACCAGAACTGCAATGTGTTCAACGACGGCGCCTTCGACGCGCTGCGCGAGAAGGAGTCGCGCAAGCGCAACATGATCATGCTCGAGGCCGGCAAGCCGATCCGCTTCGGCGAGGAGGACGAGCGCGGCGTGGTGCACCGCTCGGACGGCTCGCTCGAGCTGGTCGACGTGGCGGACGTCGGCGAGGACGCGCTCGTGGTGCACGACCCCGAGCACAGCGATCCGAGCCTCGCGTTCGCGCTCGCGCACCTGGCCGAACGGCCGATCGGGCCGACGCCGGTCGGCGTGTTCCGCTCGGTGTCGCGCCCCACGTACGCGCAGGGGCTCCACGAGGAGCTCGAGGACGCGCGCTCTGCCGTCGGCGACGACGAGCTGGCCGAGCTCTTCGCCGGCTCGGATACGTGGGTTGTTCCTGGTTCCTAGTTGCTCGTTCCTAGCGACTAGCAACTAGCAACTACGACTGCGGCTCGAGGACGACGAGCGGTATGTCCCTGTCGGTCTTCGTCTGGTACTCGTCGTACGACGGCCACTCCTTGGTCATGATCGGCCACAGCTCTTTCTTCTCCTCGGGAGTGGCGGTGCGGGCATGGGCCTTGAACTTGTCTCCCCACACCTGCACGTCGACGTCGGGGTTGGCGTCCAGGTTCAGGTACCAGGCGGGGTGCTGTGGAGCGCCGCCCTTGGACGCCACCACCAGGTAGTCGTCGCCGTGCTGGCCGTAGATCAGCGCCATCGGCCGCGGCTCGCCGGACTTGCGGCCGGTGGTGGTGAGGATCAGCGTCTGGGTGCCTTCCCAGTCGTGTCCCTCCTGACCGTCCGTCTCCTCGTATCGCTTCACGTGCTCGTCGCCAAACAGCATCCAGGGAACCTCCTGCTTCGTCATTCGGATTCGTTGTCCTCACAGGGCACGTTGACGTAGCCCGACCGGAAGGCGCGCTCCGCACCGGAGTCCGGGTCGTAGGCGTGACGCCAGACACAGCCCGTGTCGTTGGTTAGCAGATGGATCGACACAGAGGTCTCCGCGGACGTGGTGCGCACGCGGTGGATGTCGTCGCGCGGGGGGATCAGCGCGTAGAAGTCGCCGGGGCTGAGCGCGCGGCTTTCGGTGAGCCGGAGCTCGTCGCTCTCGCGGGCGAAGATCTCCTCGTCCTGCGTGCCCCGGTAGAGACCGACCAGTCCCCAGGCCAGGTGGTCGTGCACCGGCGTCTCGGACTCGGCGGGGACGACGAGGCTGAACAGCGAGAGCGAGCCGTCGCCCGCGCGGTAGAGGAGCCACTGGCCGATGCCGCCGCCCATGCCGCTCTCGGGCGCGGCCTCCTGGTAGGTGCCCGGCAGCCAGTCGGGATCCGCGAGCAGCTCGGCGAAGCGCGGCCGGATGCGCTCGACGGCGTCCGTGGCCGACCCGGCGCGGGCGATCTCGCCGCGCACCCACTCGATGAAGTCGTGCACCACAGGCGTGTCCAGCACGTATTCGTCGGAGGCCACGGCCGTCGATCGTACGCCCCGCTCAGCCCGGCTGCGATCCGCGCAGCACGCTCGCGAGCGTGAACGGCGCTATCACGGCCAGCAGGACGGCCGAGGTGACGCCGTGCGCGGTGGTGGCGAGGTGCGTGGCGCCGCCTGCGATCAGGGCCGCGCCGGCCGGCCACGCCACCAGCCAGAGGAGCACGACGACGCCGCCGCCTGAGGGGTCCGGCCCGCTGCTCGCGAAAAGGAGCACCTCGAGCGGCATGCGCCCGCCGCGCCGCGCCGACAGCGCCGCGCAGAGCGCGATCGTCGGCAGGCTGGCGAGCGCCACCACCACGAGCGCACCCGGTCGCACCACGATCGAGCCGGCCAGCGCGCAGGGCACGGCCACGACGGCGGTCACGAGCCCGACCCAGCCGAGCGCCACCGCGATGTGCGCGACCAGCACCCGGCCGTAGGGCCGGACTAGCAGCGTCCGCGTGGTGGCCGGCACGTCGACCTCGAGCCGCAGCGGCTCCAGCAGCCGCGCGACGCCCAGGTAGGTGAGGAGCGCAGCGATCATGGCGGACGGGAAGTGGTCGGCGTGGGTGAGCGCGAGCGCGCTGCCGGCGCCGCCGAGCACGGCCGCCTCGGCCAGCCGGCCGGGCACGCGCAGCGTGGCGGAGAGGTCGCGCCACGGAACCGCAAGCGCGGCGTGCTGTGGCACCCGGACGCCCGAGCGGCGCCGGCGGCCCGGCCGCGACTCCACCCCTCGCATCGCAAGCTGGGCCGAGCGCACATCGAGCGCCCGGAGCGATGCCGATGCGCCGTCACGGGCGTCGGCTCTCAGGGCGTGGCGTTCGGTCGCGCAGGCCGCGGCGCGGCGTAGCGCGAGAACGCAGGCGGCCACGGTGGCGAGCGCCAGCAGGACGAGGCCCGCGAGCCAGCGCCCGCGCGCGACCCCCGCCACCGGCTGGACGGCCCAGCCCCAGGGGCCCGACCACAGCACGACGTCGCGACCGGTCGGCCCTGACCTTGCGAGGGCGACCATTCCCGCCGCGATCAGCACGAGCGCCGGCGCCGCCTGCCCGAGCCGGCGCGATACGCGCGCCGAGCACTGCACCGCCCAGGCGAGCGGGATTGCGAACACGCCGCAGAGCGCGAGCCCGGCGAGCAGCCCGATCGCCGAGCCCAGCTCGACGGACCGCCCGCGCCCCGAGAGCCCGACGAGCACGAACGCGCCCACGGCGGCCCCGGCCAGCGCGCCGCGGATGAGCGCCCAGCGCAGGCGTGGGGTCACGAGGCCCGCGCGCGGGAGCGGGCCGCCGAGCAGGAAGGCCACGTCCGGGCGCGCGAACACCACGGGCCCCTGCCAGCTTCCCCAGCGAGCGGCCACGAGCAGCGCCAGCAGCACCACCGACGGTCCCCACTCGGCCAGGGTCGACGGCGTGATCCATGCGGCGAGCGCCGAGCTCGCGGTGCCGTACAGGAGCAGTCCGATGGTGCCGACGCCGAGTGCCACGACGTAGAACGCCTCGAGGCGGGTGGCCAGCGGCTTGGGCGGCCGGGCGACGTGCCACCAGGCCCGCACCTCGCCCAGCCGCTGTGCGGCGGCGGCGGCGGTCATTCCCCGAACCAGCCGAGCTGGGAGGCGTGATGCGCCACCTCGGCGAACGACCCGCTCGCCGTCACCCTGCCCTCGTCGAGGAGCAGCGCGCGGTCCGCCAGGCCATCGGCGAACGCGAGCTGGTGGGTGGTGAGCACGACGCCGATGCCGGCCTCCTTCGCCTCCTCGAGGATGTCCCGCAGCAGGCGCTGCGACAGCGGGTCGAGCCCCACCACCGGCTCGTCGAGCAGGAGCAGCCCGGCGGGGCGGATGAGCGCGCAGGCGAGCTGCGTCTTCTGGCGCATCCCGCGCGAGAGCTGGGCGGGCTGGAAGTCCTGCCGGTCTGCGATGGCGAGCCGCTCGAGCAGCTCGTCGATCAGGTCCTCCACGTCCGGTCCCTTCACGCCGTGCACGGTCGCCACGAGCTGCAGGTGCTCGCGCACCGTCAGGTCGGGGTAGAGCAGCGGGTTGTCCGGCACGAGCGCGAGCAGCTCGCGGGCGTTCTCGGCGTCCGGCTCGTGGTGGGGATCGTGTCCGCAGACGCTCACCGTCCCGTGCGTGGGCTCCAGCTGGCCGGCGATCGTCCGCACCGCGGTCGACTTCCCGCTGCCGTTCGCGCCGAGCAGCGCGACGCACTCGCCGGGCGCGACCGTCAACGTGAAGTCGCGGAGCGCGGCGAGCTCGCCGAAGTCCCTGCCGAGTCCGTCCGTCTCCAGCGGCGGTGCGCCATCCACCGGCGCATTATGCGCTGCCGCGGCGCCCACCGATGAGCCCGCCCGCCGGGCGCGGTCTCTTTATCCGGAACCAGACAAAGGGAGACGAAGCATGTTGCGGGATGCACGAATCGCCACGAGGCTGCCCGCCCAGGACCTGGAGCGAGCACGCGCGTTCTACTCGGAGAAGCTCGGGCTCGAGCCGGTGGACGAGCGGCCGGGCGGGCTGCTCTATCGCTGCGCGAGCGGCGAATTCGCGCTCTTCGCGTCCGCCGGGGCGTCCAGCGGCGGGTTCACGCAGATGGGCTTCGAGGTGGACGACATCGAGGCCACGGTGCGGGAGCTGCGAGAGCGCGGCGTGGTGTTCGAGGAATACGACCTGCCCGGCATGAGGACGGTCGAAGGGATCGCCGACATCGACGGCAACTACCCGAGCAAGAATGCCCGCGGCGAGCGCGGCGCGTGGTTCCGCGACAGCGAGGGCAACATGCTCGGCGTCGGCCAGCGGGTGGCCTAGCCCCGCGCGCTCTCGCGCTCCAGGTCGAGCTCGGTGCGCACCCCGAGGGCGCCCAGCACGTCGTTCGCCTCCTCCAGGCTCGGCGCGTCGTACACGGCCTTGGCGAGACGCGCGGCGGAGCTCACCGCCAGCGCCGGGTCGAGGTAGATCGTGAGCGCGCCGAGCGGCGACAGCGGGACGGTGCGCAGCCCGCGCCTGATCGTGGCGGTGCCCGTGTGGCCGCGGAAGCAGCGCACCGCCATCGCGCTCGCCTCGGTGGGCACCTCGGCGATGGCGCCCTCGAGGCGCGTCGCGATCGGCTCGGTGAGCCCGCGCACCCCGGCCAGCCCGCCGACGGCCGCCACCTCGGCCACGCGCTCCATCACCTCGTCCACCGTCAGCTCGCCGTCGCAGGCGATCCCGAACACGCCCGCGATCACGTCGCGCCCCAACTCCTGAAGCCGCGCCGCCGCCGCCAGCATCAGCGAGTCGCACAGGGGAGAGGCGAGGCCTGGCTCCTCGCCGTGGGCGAGGGCGTCGCCGCCGACGTCGATCAGGAGGAGGAGATCGGCGCCCACGGCGTCCGCGGCCGCGGCAAGCCCGGCGGCAATCGCGGCCGGCCCCGGATGTGGGTCCACGAGCAGCACCGGCTCGCCCAGGAAGCGCGCCATGTGCGCCTCGGCGAACACCACGTCGCCGGCGTGCGTGTCCGGGCCGGCGGCCACGACGCAGCCCGACAGTCGCTCGCCGCCCTCGACCTCGTCGATCGTGCGCGGCCCCGGCTCCGGATCGATCACCCGCCGCTCCCAGGTCACGCCGCCCAGCACGGGCTCCGCGCCGTGGTAGATCCGGCATGCCTCGGCTGTGGCGAGCGCGCCCACCACATCGCCGCCGCCGCCCATGCCGATCACGAGCGGACGGCGAGCCGCCGCCATCAGCGCCTCTGCGTCGATCACGCGCGCGATTCTGCCTTGAGTGCCCGCTCGATCGCTTCCTCGTAGGGCGGCTCGAGCAAGCCGGCCTCGGTCACGATCGAGGTCACGAGGTCGTGAGGGGTCACGTCGAAGGCGAAGTTGAGCGCGGGCGCGTGCGGCGTGACCTCGGCCGGATCACGCTCCTCGATCGGGATGTCGGCGCCCGTGGCCGTGCCCGGGTCGAGCGTCGAGAGCGGCGCCACCACGTGCAGCGGCACGCCGTGGCGAGCGGCCAGCACGGCCAGGCCATAGGTGCCGATCTTGTTCGCCACGTCGCCGTTGGCCGCGATGCGGTCGGCGCCGACCATCACGAGGTCCACGAGGCCGCGCGCCATCAGGGTGGCCGCGCTCGAATCCGTGACCACGCGGAACGGCACGCCCGCCTGCCCGAGCTCCCATGCCGTGAGGCGGGCGCCCTGGTTGAGCGGGCGCGTCTCGCCCACCCACACCTCACCCACGAGCCCCGAGCGCCACGCCGCCTCGATCGCGCCGAGCGCGGTGCCGCTGCCCGCCGTGGCCAGGCCGCCCGTGTTGCAGTGCGTGTACACGCGGCTGCCGGCCGTGAACAGCGCGGCGGCGTTCGCGGCCATGCGGCGGTCGGCCTCCTCCTGATCGGTCGCGACGCCGTTCGCCCAGTCGAGCAGCGCCTCGGCCGGCTCGCGGCCGTCGGCGAGCGCGCGCTCGAACACCTCGCGCCCGTGCCCGATTGCCCAGCTCAGGTTCACCGCCGTGGGGCGCGTCGAGCCGAGCAGCGCGGCCACCTGCTCGAAGCTCGCGCGCGAGTCGCCGCCTCGCTCGCGCATGCCGAGCACGAGGCCGTAGGCCGCGGCCACGCCGATCGCCGGGGCGCCGCGCACGGCGAGCCGGCGGATCGCGTCGGCAACCTGCTCGGGCTCCTCGCAGCGCAGCCACAGCTCCTCGCCGGGCAGCAGCGTCTGGTCGAGCAGCTCGAGCGCGCCGCCGCTGAAGCGCAGTGGCGCGGCCACGTCAGTCGAGCACGAAGCCGACGGTGATCGTCGACACGTTGCCGGTCTTCGAGATCAGGAAGACGGTCACCCGGTGGCCCGCCGCGAAGCTGCCGACGTGACAGGTGGGCTTGCCGGAGATCGTCTCGCAGCGCACGTGCCCGACCTTCGCCTTCACCGCCGCCTCCGTGGAGCCTACGCCCACGCCGCGCTCCGTCTTCTCCGTGCGCCCGCGCGTGGAGATTCCCGTCACGTGGCGGTTGCCCTGGAAGGTGACGGTGATCGAGTGCGGGTAGATGAACTGGGTGAACGGGCCGAAGTCGTTGTCGCCCTGCTTGGCCATCGAGGGCTCGCCCAGCACGTCGCGCATCTGCGTCTGTGACATCCCGAGGCGGACGCCCGCCATGCCCTTCTGGGGCCTGATCACGGCGCCCGCCGGCGCCGCCGCGAGCAGCATCACCGCCACGGCGAGCAGAGCGATGCGCGCCACTCCCCTCATGGCGATGAAACTACCGCGTTCAGTCGGCCGCGCGCGCCGCGCGGCGGGCAAGCTCGTCGGACAGCTCGGAACGGGCGCGGTCGAGCTCCTCCGGCGAGGCGCTGCCCTCGTGCGGATGGCTGTCGCGCTCCGGCTCCTTGGCCGGCTCCGGGGCCGGCTGCCCAGAGTCCTGCTCCTGCTGCGTGCGCCGGCCGCCAAGGCGCGAATAGAGCATCCCCGCGGCGCCGAGCGCGAGACCGGCGACGGTCCGGCGGGGCTTCATCATTCCGAGCCCCTCCGGACGGGCACGAGCCGCTCACCCTCCAGCGAGCGCGTGTCCTCGGCGTCGTCGCGCACGCGCAGCACGAGCACCGCGAGGTCGTCGCTCGTGCCGACCTCGCGGAACTCCAGCACCTGCGTCTCGATGCGCTCGGCGATCGCGGCGGCATCGAGACCGCTGCAGCTCCGCACCAGCTCGAGCAGCCGGTCCTCGCCGAACAGCCCGCCGTCGGCCCGGGCCTCGGACACGCCGTCGGTGTAGAGCACGAGCGAGTCGCCGGGCTGGAGGTCGAGCTCCTCGTCGATCACCTCCGGATCGGGAACGAACCCGATCAGAGTGCCGGGGCGGCCGGCCGTCTCGACGCTGCCGTCGGCGCGCAGCAGCAGGGGAAGCGGATGACCGCCCACGCCGAGCGTCATCCGGATCGACCCGTGCTCGCCCGGCTCGAGCGTCGCGTAGGCCACGGTGCAGAAGCGATCGTCGGCCGGCTGCAGCACCATCGCCTCGTTGAGCGTCCCGAGCACGCGGCTCGGCAGCGTCTCCCCGAGCGCCGCCGTGCGCAGGGTGTAGCGAGCGAGCGCGGTCACCACCGCGGCACGCGGCCCCTTACCGCGCACGTCGCCGATGGCGATGCCCCAGGCGGATTCGCTGGTGCGGTAGATGTCGTAGAAGTCGCCGCCCACCTCGTTGCCCTCGCCGGCCGCGCGGTAGCGGGCCGCCACCTCCACACCCGGGATGTCGGGCAGCCGGTCCGGCATGAGGCTCTGCTGGAGCGTGGTGGCGATGTAGTTGCGCTCGCTGTAGAGGCGCGCGTTCTCAACCGCCACCGCCGCGCGCGCGGCCAGGTCCTCAGCCAGCGCCAGGTCGTCCTCGGTGAAGATCAGGTTGGACTCGGCGGAGACGAACGTGATCGCGCCGATCGCCAGGTCGCGGCCGCGCAGCGGCACCACCATCGCCGAGCGCAGGCCGAGCTGCGCGATCAGGCTCGCGTGGTCCTCGCTCTGGGCGGCCTCGTCGATCAGCTCCTGCGGGATCTCGGGCATGAGCTGCGACTCCCCTGTGAGCACAGCCCTCAGCGCGCCGCGCTCCGGGTCCGGATCCGTCGGGTACTCGCTCTGGATCTCGGCCGCGAGCCGGTGCTTGGCGGGATCGATGTGCACCAGCGCGATGCGCTCCAGGGTGCCGTCGCCGCGGACCATCTCGATCGAGCACCAATCGGCCAGCTGGGGCACCGCCAGCTCCGCGAGGTTGCGCAGCGTCACGTTCACGTCGAGCGACGAGCTGAGCACCGACTGCGCCTCCGCGAGGAACGACGCGCGGCGCTCGGCGCGCTCGGTCTGCAGCCGGGCCTCCTGCTCCATCCGCAGGAGCTCCGCCCGCTGTTCCTCCACGCGCTTGCGCTCGCTGATGTCGCGACCGATCACCGAGGCTCCCACGATCTGCCCGCCCGGCTCGCGCAGCGGCGACACCGTGAGCGAGACGTCCATGACCGAGCCGTCCTTGTGCACGCGCCGCGTCTCGTAGTGCTCCACGCGTTCGTCACGGAGGACGCGATCGAGCAGGTCCACCTCCTCGCCGCGCCGGTCTGTGGGGATCAGCATCTGGATCGGCTGCCCGATCGCCTCCTCGGGCGAATACCCATACAGCCGCTGCGCGCCGCGGTTCCAGCTGCGAATGATCAGGTCGCGGTCCTTGCTCAGGATCGCGTCGTCCGAGGACTCGACGATCGAGGCCAGGCGGTGCTGAAGCGCCTCCGCCTCGCGCCGCTCGCTGAGGTCGCGGACGTAGCCGGAGAACACCGGCGGCTCGACACCGATCGAGGTGATCGTGAGCTCCACAGGGAACTCGCTGCCGTCCTTGCGGACAGCCCGCAGCTCAACGCGACGGTCGAGCATGCGCGGCTCGCGCGTGGAGAGGAAGCGGGCGAGCCCCGCGCGGTGGCGGGCCCGCAGGTCGGGAGGGATGATCACTTCCGCCAGCTCTCTGCCGATCGCCTCCTCCGCGCTGTAACCGAACGTGCGCTCCGCGGCGGGGTTGAACTCGACGATCGAACCGTCGGCATCCATCGTCACCACGCAGTCGAGGGCGGACTGGAGCACAGCGGTCTTGCGGGCCTCGCTCTCGGCGACGGCCTCCTCCGCGAGCTTGCGCTCCACGTAGTCGCCGAGCTGGGCGCCCAGGGCGTCCAGCAGGTCGAGCGTCTGCCGGTCGGGCTCGCGCGGATTGACCGCGAAGAACTCGACGACGCCGAGGATGCCGCTCGAGCTGCGGATGGGGAAGCCGAGCGCGCCGCCGAGGCCGGCAGCCCGGGCGACGCCCGCGCGCGGGAAGCTCGTGCCCTGAAAGTCCGTCACCCACTCCGGCCGGCCGGACGCCCACACGCGGCCGGGCAAGCCCTCGCCGGAGGCGAACCTCGCCTCCTTAGTGGCGGCGAAGAAGGCTCCGGCGTCGATGCTCCCGTCCGACCAGACCTCGACGCACACGATCGTGTCCGAGCGCGGCGGGACAGACCACAGCGAGCCGAGCTGCCAACCCAGCTGCTCCCCGATCGTCGCGAGCAGCTTGGGCGTGGCCTCGTCGAGGCTGTCAGAGCTGACGAGCACCCGCGCGACGCGCGCCTGCGAGTCGAGCAACTCCGCCGAGTACTCGCGTGCCTCGCGGATGTCTGCGATCCAGACCGCCATCCCGGCGCCCACGCCGACGATCAGCAGGCGCCGGAAATCCTGGCCGTTGCCGAAGCTGTGGTCGCTCCCTTCCGCCGCCACCACCGCGATCAGCGACGCGACGGCCACGATCAGCACCTCGCGCCTGCCACTGCGCGTGCACGCCACGAGCGGAGCCAGGATCAGCAGCGTGATCGGCACCGCGTTGTTCGACGTCAGGACGTTCAGCAGTGAGACCGCCACCACGATGGCGAGCCCGGCGATCAGTCCCTCGAGCGTCCTGCGGCGCACCTTCAGTCCCCTCAATTGCCTCTCCCCGGACGGGCCAGCGTCAGCGTGGCTCCCATCGCCCCAGCCTCAAAGATCTAATGCGAGTGCCCGAGCGATGGTACCGCTGCGGCGGGACCGCCCCGCGCGCACCACTCGCTCCACGAACCCGGGTAGAGACGCGCGTGGAGGCCGGCGAGCTCGGCCGCGAGCATCACCGTGCAGGCGCTCACGCCCGAGCCGCAGTAGGCCACGAGCTCGTCACCGTCGTGTGCCAGCCGCGCGCGCAGCTCGGCAGCCGGCAGGTAGCGGCCGCCCGGGGCCAGTTCCGAGAATGGCGCGTTCACAGCACCGGGGATGTGGCCGGCCACCGGATCGATGGGCTCGCTGCGGCCCGCGTAGCGGTCGGGCGCACGCGCGTCCACGAGCCGGAGCGAGGCGCTCGGCAGCGATTCCTCGATCTCCTGGCCGCTCGCCGTGTCGCCCGCGCGCTCGCGCGCGGAGAAGTCGCCGCCGGGCGGCTGGTGCTCGCCCTGCTCGAGCGCGCCGCCCGCCGCGCGCCACGCCGCCGCCCCGCCGTCGAGCACCGCCACCGCTTCGTGGCCGAAGTGCCGCAGAAGCCACCAGAGGCGCGCGGCGCCGCCCTCGCCGGCCTCGTCATACGCGACCACGCGGGTGCCCCCGTCGATGCCCGCCGCGCGTGCCGCGGCCTCGAAGCGGCGCGTGTCCGGAAGCGGGTGACGGCCGCGCTCGCCCGGCGGGTCGGAGAGATCGGTATCGAGGTCCAGGAACGCGGCGCCGGGGATATGGCCGTCGAGGTAGGCGGCGCGTCCGGCGCCCGGCTGGCCGAGCCTCCAGCGGCAGTCCACCACGCGCAGCCCGGCGCTCCCGAGGTGGGCGAGCAGCCAGTCGACGTCCACGAGTGGTCCGAAGCTCATTCCCGCCATGATTGCGGCATGAGGGCGATGGTGCTCGACAACCCCGGCAGCCCGCTGCGCGCCGCAGACCTCCCGACGCCCGATCCGGGCCCCGGCCAGTTGCTGCTCGAGGTGCAGGTGTGCGGCGTCTGCCGCACCGATCTGCACATCGTGGACGGCGAGCTCACGGAGCCCAAGCTGCCGCTGGTCCCCGGGCACCAGATCGTGGGCCGCGTGGCGGCGCTGGGGGAGGGCTGCGAGCGCTACGCGCCGGGCGACCGCGTGGGCGTGCCCTGGCTCGGCGGCACGGACGGGACCTGCCGCTACTGCACGAGCGGCCGCGAGAACCTCTGCGACAACGCGCTCTTCACCGGCTACCAGCTCGACGGCGGCTACGCCGAATGGGCCGTGGCGCGCGAGGACTTCTGCTTCGCGATCCCCCAGGGCTACCCGGACCTCCAGGCGGCGCCGCTCCTGTGCGCCGGGCTGATCGGCTGGCGCTCGCTGCGGATGACGGGCGATGCCGAACGGCTCGGCCTCTACGGCTTCGGCGCCTCGGCTCACATCATCTGCCAGGTGGCGGTGCACCAGGGCCGGCGCGTGTTCGCCTTCACGCGCGAGGGCGACGACGCCGCACGCGGCCTCGCCCTCGAGCTGGGCGCCGAGTGGGCGGGCGACTCGCTCGGCCCCGCTCCCGAGGAGCTCGACGCCGCGATCATCTTCGCCCCGGTCGGCGCCCTAGTGCCCGCTGCGCTGAAGGCCAGCGCGAAGGGCGCGACGATCGTCTGCGCGGGCATCCACATGAGCGACATCCCGAGCTTCTCCTACGACCTGCTCTGGGGCGAACGCAGCGTCCGTTCCGTCGCGAACCTCACCCGCCAAGACGGCCACGAGTTCATGGAGCTGGCCCCACGAATCGGGGTGAAGACCGAGGTGGAAGCGTTCGCGCTCGAGCAGGCGAACGAGGCGCTGGCGAAGCTACGGGGTGGCGAGGTGCGCGGAGCGGTAGCGCTGGTGACTGGTGACTAGTGGCTGGAACGGCCTACGGTCAACGGTCAACGGTCTACGGTCTACGCCGCGCGCCGCAACCGCTGACCCTGCCGCTGCCCCTGAGCGCGGCGCCTGAACTTCCTGAGCGCATCAGCCGTCTCCCGATACGCCTCACCAGACACCGCCATCCCACAGTGGCTGGCCCTGATCTCCACGTGCTTCGCCGCTGGGTCGAGGCACGAATGCCAGTCCACTATGCCGTCGCTGCGCGAGTAGATCGACACGTAGCCCACCCCGCTCGGGAAGTCGGCCTGCAGGTCGTTCCAGAAGCATTCGCAGCAGTGCCCGTTGCGACACGACTGACTGAACAGCCCGGGCGCCCCCAGCGTGCCGAGTGCTCCCACCGCGATCACCGGCACGCGCACCAGCGGGTGCACCGCCATCGGATCGAGTTGCGGCGAGCCGAGCGCGACGATTCCGGACACGAGGTCCGGCCGGCGCACGGCGAGCACGCGCGCGAAGTTGCCACCGCGGCTCTGGCCGACGAGCGCGACCTTTTGCTGATGCCGCTCGGCCAGCATCTCCACGCGCTCCTCGAGCCGGCAGACCGCCACCTCGGAGCAGTTGACGTTCGAGCGGATGCCCGCCTTGCTTGTGTGGTGGCCGGTGCGACGCAGCCAGTGCGTCATCACGCGCAGGGAGTCGTCGCCGGCGAGGAAGCCGGGGATCAGGACCACGGGCTGCCCGTGGGCGTCCGGCACGCCCTCGCCGTGGTACACGGGGTCGCGCAGGAGGGCGGCCATCTCGAGGCCAAAGCGACTTTCGCGCCAGATCGGCGGTTGTGAGAAAACTGATGGCGCTCTCATTGAGCCTGCAACTCCCCCCAAACCGGCCTCCCCTAACCGTGAATCTCTCTCGACCCTAAAGGTGCTGTCGGCGGGAAACAAGCACGGTGCGTAGCATCCGCCCGCATGCGAGCGGTCACGATCGAAGACGGAAAACTCCAAGTGGAGGACCGCCCTGACCCCATTCCGGGTAAGGGGGAGGTCCTCGTTTCGGTGTGCGCCGCCGGCCTCAACGGCGCCGACATGATGCAGCGCAAGGGCCACTATCCGGCGCCGCCGGGGAGTCCCGCGGACATTCCAGGGCTCGAGCTGGCGGGGACCGTCGCCGGCCTCGGCGAGGGCGCGACGCGCTTCAAGGAGGGCGACCGCGTGATGGCGGTCGTCGGCGGCGGCGGCCAGGCGGAGCTCGCGGTGGTGCACGAGCGCCAGGCGATGCCGGTGCCGGACGCGCTCGACTGGCCGGCCGCAGGCGGCACGCCCGAGGTGTTCACGACCGCGCACGACGCTCTCTTCACACAGGCGGGCCTGGGCGCGGGCGAGCGCGTGCTCATCCACGGCGCCGCCGGCGGCGTGGGCACCGCGGCGGTGCAGCTCGCCCGCTCGGCCGGCGCGCGCGTGACCGCCACGGTCCGGAACGAGGCGCACCGCGACGAGGTGGCGGAGTTCGGCGCCGACGCGATCGCCTGCGAGGCCTTCGAGGAGCGCGGTCCCTTCGACGTGATCCTCGAGCTCGTGGGTGCCCCGAACATGGAGGGGAATCTCAAGTCGCTCGCCACGAATGGCCGGATCGTGATCATCGGGATCGGCGCGGGCGGGAAGGTGGAGTTCCACCTCGGCGCGCTGATGGGCCCGCGCGCGACCATCCGCGGCTCGACCCTGCGCTCCCGCCCGCTGGAGGAGAAGGCGGCGGCGATGCGCGCGGTCGAGAAGCACGTGTTGCCGCTGTTCGACACCGGCGACCTCGCCGTGCCCATCGCCGAGACCTTCCCGCTCGAGCGGGCCGAGGAGGCCTACGACCGCTTCGCGGCCGGCGGGAAGCTCGGCAAGATCGTGCTGCTCAGCGGCTGAGCCGCGCTAGGCGGCGGGCTCGACCGCGGCCGAGAGCATGTGCGCCGCCTGCGCCTGCTCGAGCCCGTCGAGCACCGCCCCGAGCTGGTAGGCGATGATCCGCGCGCGGTTGATCTCGGTGCGCGTCCACGGCCGCTCCGCGCCCGCGTAGGCCTCGAGCAGGCCGAGCCGCTCGTCGCGGCACACCACCGGGACCATCAGCAGGGTCGAGTAGCCGAGCTGGCCGAGCAGCGATACCTCGCCGAGGTCCGCGCCCGGGTCGGACACCAGCACCTGCACCGCCTCGCCCGTGTTCAGCACGTGGGCGGTGGACGGGTACTTCGTGAGGGTGTAGGTCGCGCCGGTCTCGTCGCCCGAGGTGTCGATGAGCGTCTGCACCACGTCCGCGTTGCGAATCCAGCGCGACACGCAGATCGCGTCCGCCCCGATCTCCTCGGCGATCAGCTCGAACACGTGCTGGAGGTCGGACACCGTGTGGATCTTCGAGATGCGCGCGCTCACGTACTCGAGGCGCTGGTCGCCGCTCTCGCGCAGCGCGTCCTTGCCCGACACGTCGCCCTGACTGCGCAGGCTCCAGCGCAGGAGCGAGTCGGACACCGAGCTCGTCACGTGGCCCCACTCGGGGGCCGGACGGGCGAGCACGTAGCCCTGGCCATAGGTCACATCGAGGTCGGCCAGGAGCCTCAGCTCGTCAATCGTCTCGATGCCCTCGGCGCACACGGACGCGCCGGTGCGGCGGGCGAAGCGGACGAAGGAGTCGATCAGCGCCTCCTTGGCCGGGTCCTCGTGGAGATTCATCACCAGCGAGCGGTCGAGCTTGATCACGTCCGGCTGGAGGCGCATCACCTGCTGGAGGCCGGCGTAGCCGGCGCCCGCGTCGTCGACGGCGATCTTCGCGCCACGCTCGCGCAGGGACGTCAGCCCGCGCTCCAGGGCGTCGAGGTTGTCGGCCAGCTCGTGCTCGGTCACCTCCACCACGAGCCCGGTCATGTCGGCCGGCAGCACGGCCTGCACCTCGGGCGAGGAGATCGTCCGCGGGCTCACGTTGATGGAGAGGAAGGTGCCCGCGGGGCGGCCCTGCTTCCCGAGCGCGGCGCGCAGCGCGGCGGCCTCGAGGCGCGAGGCGAGGCCGCAGCGGGCGGCCTGGGCGAACCAGGCGTCGGGACCGCGGCCGGGCGGGTCGGGGAAGCGCGACAGCGCCTCGTAGCCGAGGATGCGGCCGGTGGAGAGCGACACGAGGGGCTGGAAGAAGGGGATCACCGGCTGCTCGCGGCCGAGCATGGCCTCGATCTCGGTGCGCTCCTCGTCGCCCGTCGGCACGGACACCACGCGCGCGTCGTAGCGGCGCGTCTGCCCGCGGCCACTGGCCTTGGCCCAGCGCAGCGCGCCGGTCGCGAGCTGCAGGAGCGTGGCGCCCTCGCGCGCGTCGTCGGGATAGGAGGCCACGCCGGCCGAGCAGGCGATGCGGCGCTCGGGCGTGGACGCGTCGGCCACCGCACGGCGCGCGCGCTCGGCGATCGTCTGCGCGAGCTTGGCGTCGGCGCCCGGGAGGATGAGGGCGAAGTCGTCGCCGCCCAGGCGCGCGAGGAGGTCGGTGGCGCGCATCATCGCGCGCAGCTCGTCGGCCACCCGCTGGAGCACGTCGTCCCCGTAGCTGCGGCCGTGGGCGTCGTTGATCGAGCCGAAGCCGTCGATGTCCAGCACCACGAGACTCAGCGGATCGCGCTCACGCTCGGCGCGCTTCAGCTCGATTCCAAGCGACTCGTGGAACTGCTGGTTGTTCGTCACGCCGGTGAGCGGGTCGCTGGCGGCCGCGGCGGCAAGCCGCTCGCGCTGCTGGATCACCTTCCCGATCATCGAGTTGAAGCTGTTCGCCGCCTCGCGCACCTCGCGCGGGCCGCGCTCCTCGGCGCGCGCCGTGGAGTCGCCGCCCGCCACCCGCTTCACAGCGTCGGCGAAGCGCGCGAGGGGCGCGGCCACCACGCGGTCGATCCCGGCGAGCAGCAGGGAGAGAAACACGAGCACGGCGCCCGCGCCGATGCCGAGTCCCATGAAGAGCGCGCTGCGGGTGGCCTTGGCGATCTCCCTGGAGGGCACGACGATGCTGAGCCGCCGCCCGCCCGGCAGCGTGTAGGTGCTCACGTGGCCCCGGCCCCGCGGCGGGCCAACCGTGACCGTCGCCCCGGTGGCCACGCTCGCGTCCTGGGCGGCCATCGAGTCGGCCTGCTCACGCGACCGGCCCGTGTGGTCGCCGCGGAAGCGCAGCGACTCGTCGAACACCGCCTTCGCGGCGCCGGCTTGGTCGTCGATGCGCTGGCCGGCTTCCTGGCGCGCGGCGAGCACGCCCGCCACGCTTACGCAGACCACAGTCGCGGACATCGCAAAAGCAATCCGCACAAGCAGCTGCTGACGGACCGATTCCGACCTCTTGCCCAAAACGCGAGCAAACACCCTGAAGGCCTATCGACGGACACCCGTGTTGCCTTTAGGAATGCGGGTTTGGCCAAAGCGTCCATCCGGGGTTGACCTCTGCCTTTGGGGCAGGTACAAGACCCCAGGTGGATACGACCGTCGCCACGAGGGAGGCCGGGCGCCGCGAGGAGCTGAAGGCGCAGAACCGCGAGAAGCTGCTGGCGGCCGCGCGCAAGGTGTTTGCCGAAAAGGGGCTCGGCGAGGCGACCGCCCGCGACATCGTGCGCGAGACCGATCTGGCGAGCGGCACTTTCTACAACTATTTCGAGGACAAGAACGACGTGTTCCGCGCGCTGATCGCGGAGCTGGCGGACAAGGCCCGCGACGTCGTCCGCACCCAGCGGCGCACGCCCGGCCGCAGCGTGGAGGAGCGGGTGCAGGGCGCATACCGTGCCTACTTCGAGCTGGTGATCGAGGAGCGCGAGCTGTTCGAGGTGCTGCGCCGCAACGCGGGGCTCGTGGGCGTGGTCACCGACGACGCGATCTTCGAGGCGGGCATCCGCGAGCTGTTCCTGGATCTCGTGGACTGGGCCGACGCGGGCGACCTGCCGCAGGTGGATCTCGACTATCTCGCCACCGCGATGGTGGGTGCGGGCTTCCAGGTGGCCACCCACCTGCTCGAACGCGAGCCGCCGGACGTCGAGGCGGCGGCGCGCTTCTGCACCCGCCTGTTCATGGGCGGAATTCCGGCGCTTGGTGAATAGCCGCGTTGTCCTGACGCTAGTCGTCGTCGCCGGGTTGGTGCTGGCCGGCGCTGCGTTTGCCCTCCGTTCACCGTTCGCCGTCGACCGGCATGGGGCGGTTGTTTCACATTTCTTCGTTCGTAGCCGGTTTGTTCATTCGCGCTTGCGCGAGACGCTGGTGGTCCCTCGCGGCTCTGGTGCTTCGCGGCCGCTCTTGGTCTTTCTCCATGGGCGAGGGATGGGGGAGGACGGGATGCTCTCGGCGCAGATGTTCGCCGCGCTTGCCGCGCAGGGCGGGCGCGCGCCGGACATCGTCTTCCCCGACGGCGGCGACCACTCCTACTGGCACGACCGCCAGGGCGCCGCATGGGGGCGCTACGTGATGGAGGAGGTGATCCCGGATGCGCTCAAGCGCACCGGGGCGGACCCGTCGCGTGTGGCCATCGGCGGCATCTCGATGGGCGGCTTCGGCGCCTTCGACCTCGCCCGCCTCCACCCGAAGCGCTTCTGCGCCGTGGGCGGGCACTCGCCGGCGATCTGGACGAGCTCCGGCCAGACCGCGCCGGGCGCCTTCGACAACTCGGCGGACTTCGCCCGCAACGACATCGTCGGCGTGGCGCGCTCGCACCCGAGCCTGTTCGCCGGCAAGCCGCTGTGGCTCGACGCCGGCACCGCCGACCCGTTCGACCCCGGCGACCGCGCGTTCATCGCCGCACTGCGCTCAGGCGGCGTGAAGATCGCGGTGCACCGCTGGCCGGGCGGCCACACGGGCTCGTACTGGAAGGCCCACTGGAAGAACTACCTGGGTTTCTACGCCCGGGCGCTGGCGAACTGCTGACGAACTACGGCAATAAAGGGCGGTTCGAGCGAACTGGCAGATTCTGGCCCCGGTATCCGAACCCATTGTCTGCCACCTCGAGTCCGTCGCCGTTATTGCTGCTGTAAGCGCTCGAACTAGTTGAGGCGCTCCACCAGCATCGCCATACCCTGGCCGCCGGCCACGCACATGGTCTCGAGCCCGATCGACTTGTCGTCCGACTCGAGGTCGTTCAGGAGCGTCGTCATGATGCGGGCACCGGTCATGCCGAACGGGTGCCCGAGGGCGATCGCGCCGCCGTGCGGGTTGAGCTTCTCCAGCGGGATGTCGCACTCGTCCATGATCGGGATCACCTGGGCGGCGAACGCCTCGTTCAGCTCCACCACGTCCACGTTGTCCATCGTCATGCCGGCGCGATCGAGCACGTTGCGGATGGCGCCGATCGGCGCCACGCCCATGATCTCCGGCTCGAGCCCCGAGGTGGCGGAGGCGATGATCCGCGCGCGCGGCTTGAGGCCGAGCTCCTTGGCGCGCGTGTCCGACATCACGAGCACGGCGGCCGCGCCGTCGTTCAGCGGACACGAGTTGCCGGCGGTCACGCGCCCGTCCTCCCTGAAGGCGGGCTTCAGCGACTGCAGCCGCTCGAGCGTCGAGTCGGCGCGCGGGCCGTCGTCCTTGTCCACGCTCGAACCGTCGGGCAGCTCCACGGCCACGATCTCGCGGTCGAAGAAGCCCTCGTCGCGCGACTTCACCGCCAGCTCCTGGGAGCGCTGCGCGTACTCGTCCATGGCCTCGCGCTTCACGTCGTACTTGTCGGCCACGTTCTCGGCCGTCAGCCCCATGTCGATGTAGGCGTTCGTGCGCCCGTCCTGGCCGTTCAGCTTCTCGTTGTGCAGGTTGGGCTGCGGGATGTCGACGCCATCGGGCGCCTGCTGCTGGAGCGCGCCCATCAGCTGCGGCAGGCCGTTCTCCGACCACATGCCCACCCGGCTCACGTGCTCCACGCCGGCGGCGATGAAGGCGTCGCCCTCGCCGGCCATCACGGCGTGCGCGGCGATGCGGATTGCCTGCAGGCTCGACGCGCAGTAGCGGTTCACGGTCGTCCCGGTCACGGTGTCCGGCAGGCGCGAGAGCAGCGCGATGATGCGGCCGACGTTGAACGACTGCTCGCCCTGCGGCAGCCCGCAGCCGCAGATCAGATCCTCGATCGACCCGGGGTCGACCTCCGGGTTGCGCTCGAGCAGCTGGTCGACGACGTAGGCGCCGAGGTCATCGGGGCGGATCGAGACGAGCGAGCCCTTGAAAGCGCGTCCGATGGGAGAGCGCACGGCATCGACGATCACTGCTTCAGGCATTACGAGAGGCCTCCTGGGGGGATGTACGGCGGGAAAAGAGAGTGAGAAATACTACGGTACACCGCTCGGCGAGAGCACCAGTTTGCGGTTCGGTGAAGCCTCCTGGAGCTCCCACGCGTCCGCTACGCGCTCGAGCGGCACCAGCTCGTGGTCCAGGGTCAGCTCGCCGGCGGCCGCGTGCCTGACCATGCGCAGATAGGCGTCGTTGCGGACGTCGGCGGGGGCGGCGAAGTTGGTGTGGCCGAGGATCGAGAGCAGCTTGGTGCGAACCCAGCCCGACTCGAGCGTGGCCTCCTTCCCGGCCGATTGCCCGAGCTGCACCACGCGCCCGCCGAAGCTCGTGGCCTTGACGCCCGCGGCGCCGGGCTCGCCCCACACCGGGTCGATCGTCAGGTCGATCTGGCCGTTCGCGGCCTCGAGGAAGGCGGCCGCCAGGTCGTCGTGGTCGCCGAGGCGCACGGTGGCGTCGGCGCCCAGCTCGCTCGCGCGCGCGAGACCCGTCTCGCTGCGGGCTGCCGCCACCACGCGGCCGGCGCCGAGCAGCTTCGCGCCCTGCACCGCGATCGCGCCCACCGCGCCGCTCGCGCCGAGCACGAGCACGGTCTCGCCCTCGCGCAGGTCGCCGCGCCACTCGAGCGCGAGCCACGCGGCAAGTCCCGCCACGCCGAAGCAGGCGGCGAGCGCCGGGTCCGCGTCGGCGGGCAGCTCGACGGCGTCGCCGTCGTTCACCAGCGCGCGCTCGGCCATGAAGCCCAGCCCGGCCGCGTACACGTGCGCACCCTCATCCAGCGTGTCCGACTCGAGCACCTTCCCCACGGCCTCGCGCCCCGCCACGAACGGCGTCTCCGGCGAGCCGCCCGGGTAGCGGCCGGCGGCCGTCGAGAGGTCGATCGGGTTGAGCGGCGCGGCCAGCACCTCGATCAGCGTCTGCCCGCCGTCGCGCGACGGCTCGTCGACGTCCTTGTGGACCGGCATGCTGCCGATCGCCTCGATTACGGCGGCCTTCATTTCGGCGGCATCCGCAGCGCGCCGTCGAGCCGGATCGTCTCACCGTTCAGCATGCTGTTCTCGGCGATGTGGCAGGCGAGCGCCGCGTACTCGGCGGGCTGCCCGAGCCGCGACGGGAATGGCACCGACTCGCCAAGCACCTTGCGGTGCTCCTCGGGCAGGCCGGCCAGCAGGGGCGTGTCGAAGATCCCCGGCGCGATCGTGCACACGCGGATGCCGAGGCGCGAGAGGTCGCGCGCGGCGGGCAGCGTGAGTCCGACCACGCCGCCCTTCGACGCCGAGTAGGCCACCTGTCCGATCTGCCCGTCGAAGGCGGCCACGGACGCGGTCATCACCATGGCGCCGCGCCCGCCATCGCCGTCCGGCTCGCCGGCGGCCATCGCGTTGGCGCAGTGGCGCAGCACATTGAAGGTTCCGATCAGATTCACGCGGATCACGGTCTCGAAGGGCTGTAGCTGCGCCGGCCCTTTGCGGGTCACGGTGCGCTCAGCCCAGCCGATGCCCGCGCATGAGGCCGCGAAACGCAGACCGCCGAACGCCTCCACCGCCGCGGCCACCGCCGCCTCCACGTCGGCCTCGCTCGTCACGTCGGCCTTGAACGCCAGCGTGTCGCCGCCGAGCTCCTCGGCCAGGGCGTTCGCCTTGTCGCCGTCGAGGTCGACGATCGCCAGCTTCGCGCCGCGCTCGGTGAGCAGCCGCGCGGTGGCGGCCCCGAGGCCGGAGGCTCCGCCCGCGACGAGGCTCGGGGCGCCGTTCAGATCCATGCGGCGGCAAGTTATCGGTGTCGAGCGCTTGCCGCCGCCTCGCTCCTCACTTCAGGATCATGCGCCGCTCGGCGAGTGGGAGCAGCGGCCGGAAACGCCGGGCGCCGACCCCGGAGCCCTCATCGCGCGAAGTTTCGCCGCGCTCGCCCAGCCGGCTTGGCCAGCGTCAGTCCGAACAGCCCGTCCGTGAAGAACGACTCGAGCTCCATGCCCGCGCCGTTCAGCTCCTCCTCGATCCGCTCGCGCGTGAACTTGGTGCTGATCTCGGTGCGGATCTCCTCGCCGTCGGCGATCACCACGTCGAGGCCGGCGGCGTCGATCCGCACCTGCTGCTCGCCGTGCGCGCGGAGCCGCAGCTCGATCCACGAGTCGGTCTCGTTCCAGAAGGCCACGTGCTCGAAGCTGTCCACGTCGAAGTCGGCGTCCAGCTCGCGGTTGATCGCGTGCAGCATGTTCCGGTTGAACGCGGCTGTCACGCCGGCGGAGTCGTTGTAGGCGGCCTCCAGCGTGGCCACGTCCTTCACCAGGTCGGTGCCGAGCACAAGCCGCCCGTCGTCGCCGAGCAGCGCCCGCAGGTCGCGCATGAACGCGGCGCGCGTGTCCGGATAGAGGTTGCCGATCGTGCCGCCGAGGAAGGCCACGAGGCGCCGCCTCCCGGGCGGCACGTGCTGGAGGTGCTGCTCGAAGTCGCCCACCACGCCGTGCACGGTCAGGCCCGGATACATCTCCACGAGCTCCTCGGCACAGCGTTCCACCACCCACTCGGACACGTCCATCGGGAGGTAGCGGTCGAGCGTGCCCGCACCCGCCATCGCGAACAGGAGCGCCCGCGTCTTCGACGCCGTGCCCGAGCCCAGCTCGAGCAGCTCGCGGGCGCCGGTGATCTCCACGATCTCCGGGGAGCGCCTGTTGAGCAGGGCCCGCTCGGAGCGCGTGGGGTAGTACTCGGGCAGCGATGTGATCTGGTCGAACAGCTCGGAGCCGCGATCGTCGTAGAAGTACTTGGGCGGCAGCTGCTTGAGGCCCTTGCGCGTGAGCCCGGCACGCACGTCCTCGGCCATCGACTCGAGCGACGAGCCGGTGAGGTAGCAGTCGATCGTCACGTCGGCGACGGCCATCAGGCGGCGCACCTGAAGCCGGAGAAGATCTGGCGGCGCACCGGATAGTCCCAGTTGCGGAAGCTCGCGCGCGCGACGCTCGGCCGCGTGGCCCACGAGCCGCCGCGGAGCACCTTGTACTCGCTGCCGAAGAAGATCTCGGAGTACTCGCTGTACGGGTACGAGCTGAAGCCGGGGTATGCGGTGAAGTCGCTCGCCGTCCACTCCCAGGCGTCGCCCACCATGCCTAGCGCGCCGCACGGCGAGGCGCCCGCGGGATAGGCGCCCACGCGCGCCGGCCCGAACGCGGTCTGGTCGAGGTTGGCGTGGCGAGCGCCCGGCGCGGCGTCGCCCCACGGGTAGGCGCGCTGCTTGCCCGCGGACTCGTCCCAAGACGCCGCCTTCTCCCACTCGGCCTCCGTGGGCAGCCGCTTGCCGCGCGAGCGCGCGTAGGCGTCGGCCTCGTACCAGGACACGTGCATCACCGGCCGGTTGCGGTCGATCGGCGCCGTGCGGTCGAACGCGCGCACCTCGCCGTCCTCGGTCCAGTAGTGCGGCAGCTCCACGTTCTCGGCCTCGCGCCAGGCCCAGCCCTCCTCTGACCACCACTCGCGCCGCCGGTAGCCCCCGTCCTCCACGAAGTCCATGTAGTCCCCGTTCCTAACCGGGAGACGGTCAAGCTCAAACCCGGGAATGTCCACCTCGTGGCCCGGGCGCTCGTTGTCGTAGGCGAAGCCCTCGGGGTCGAAGCCGAGGATGCAGGGGCCGCCCTCCACTCGCACCATGTCCGGTCCGCGCAGGCCCGGCGGAGGCGCGGGCAGCGGCCTGCCGCGCGGGGCGAACACACCGGGGGCGGCCAGCATCAGCGTCTGGAGCATCGTCTCGTTGTGCTGGTGCTCGTGCTGGATCAGCATCTCCCACACGAAGCCGTGTGCGGTGAGGCGTCCGGCGCCGGCCGAGAGGTCCGAGCGGGCCAGCACCTCGAGCGCGCGCTCGCGCACGGTCGTCATGTAGGCGAGCGCCTCGGCGTGGTTCAGGTACGGCAGCTCGCCGCGGTCAGAGCGCGGCGTGAGCGTGGCGTCGTAGACGTCAGAGAGGTCGGCGCGCAGTGGCTCGAGCGCGCCCGCCTGCTGGCAGAGCCAGAGGTCCTCGAAGGCGGCGATGTGGCCCAGATCCCACACCAGTGGGCTGAGCAGCGTCGAGTGAACGCGCTCGATGTCCTCGACGGAAAGCGTCTCCACGAGCCAGAAGGTCCGTTCTCTGGCCTCTGCGAGCAGACTCGCGTACTGCTCAGTGAGCAGGCCCTCGGCCCCTCCGGGGGGCGCTGTTTGCGTTGTTCGGGGACGCACAGCGGGGTCGTGCAAGAGAGTAGAGAACTCGCGAAAGCGGTCCGTTAACTCTTTGTTTCGTTACAAGACGCGACTTGGATCACGATCCTGCCCGGGGCGGCGGTATGGAAAACCGCCCCCGGGCAGGGTCGCGGCGCGCTACTCGTTGACGCGCTCGATGAGGAATGCCACACGCACGTGGGCGCGCCACTCGTCGAGGTTCTCGCCACGCAGGCCTGTGGACACCACGTCCACCGCCTTGATGTTGCGGAGCGTCTGCTTCGCGTCGTTCAGGGCGGCCTGCACGGCCGCATCCGAGCTTTCACTCGAGCTGCCAACCAGCTCGATGATCTTCACGACGGCCATCGCTCTCCTCTCGTCGAACTGCCGCTGACCGGTCCACCCTATCCCCGTCCCGGGGGCTGAGGTAGGGTCAGTCGGGCGTGGGGTTTCCCTCTCCTTTGCTACTGGACCGGCCCGTCGCGGCGAGGGTGGCGCTCGGACTCGGCGTCCCTGCGGCCTTCGGCTTCGTCACCGGGATCGCGCTCGACAAGTCGCAGCCGATCTACATCGTCCTGCTGATCCTCGCCACGATCGGCGGCGTGCTCGGCGGCTTCGAGATGTACGGCCCTGGTCAGGGCGCGCTGCGAGGGGTCGTGGGCGGCACGCTGTTCGGCGGCTTCATCCTCATCGCCCACTCGGTGATCAGCGGGGACTCCACCGTCAAGCTGCCGCACCCCGCGATCGTCCTCCTGATCTTCACGATCGTCCCGGGCGCCGCGCTCGGCGCCTGGGGCGGGCGGTTGCGTTACGAGTACGAGGAGAGCCGTGACAGCGGCAAGGCGCCGCCGTTCGACCTCAGCCGCATCGGCGTGAGCGAGCTGATCGGCTTCGCGGGTGCGATCGTGCTGTTCGGTTCGCTGTTTCTCACGTGGTTCAGCACGAGCTGCAGCGCACCCGGCAAGCCGCCGGGCTGCAACCCCAACTCCACGCTGCAGGGCGGCTACGGCCACTTCACCGCCTGGCAGACGTTCAGCAAGCTCGACATCCTGCTCACGCTTGCCTGCATCGCGCCGTTCGTGCTCGCCTGGATCGTGATCCGCGGGCACGCGCTCACCTGGCGGCCGGGTGAGGTCACGATGATCGTCGGCATGGTGGCGGCGGTCCTGATCCTGCTGAACGGCGTGATCCTCGGCAAGCCGGGCAGCGATCCGGTGGACATCTCATTCGGCGTCGGGTGGTTCGTCGGCTTCGTGGGCGCGGTCGGAATACTCGCCGGCGGCCTGCTGCGCCAGGCGGTGGGGGGCCGTACGAGAAAGCCTCCCGGGGTAATCTGAGCCACCTTCATGACCCACAGCACGCAGATCACAGATGACCCGACGGCCGCCGGCCGCCCCGACCGCAACCTCGCGCTCGAGCTCGTGCGCGTGACCGAGGCGGCTGCGCTCGCGGCCGCCCGCTGGGTGGGGATGGGTGAGAAGGAAGCGGCCGACCAGGCCGCCGTCGACGCCATGCGCCTGGTGCTCGACACCGTGCGCATGGACGGCCTGGTGGTGATCGGCGAGGGCGAGAAGGACGAGGCGCCGATGCTCTACAACGGCGAGCAGATCGGCGACGGCTCGCCGCCCGAGGTGGACATCGCCGTCGACCCGCTCGAGGGCACGCGGCTCACGGCGCTCGGCTTCCCGAGCGCGCTGGCCGTGATCGCCATGTCGGAGCGCGGCACGATGTTCGACCCGGGCCCGTGCGTCTATATGGAGAAGATGGCCGGGTCCGAGGAGATCGCCGACCTGCTCGACCTCGACCGCCCGCTGCCCGACACGCTCAAGCTGATCGCCGAGCGAAAGAAGTGCGACATCCGCGACGTGATGGTCGTGATGCTCGACCGCGAGCGTCACGAGCAGGCGGTCAAGGAGATCCGCGGCGCGGGCGCGCGCATCCGCTTCATCACGGACGGCGACGTGTCGGCCGCGCTGCTCGCGGTGAGCGAGCGAACGCCGGTCGACCTCCTGTGGGGGATCGGCGGCACGCCCGAGGGCGTGATCTCGGCCGCCGCCATCAAGTGCATCGGCGGCCAGATCGTCGGCCGGCTGTGGCCGCGCAACGACGAGGAGCGCAAGGCCGCGCTCGACGCCGGCTACAACCTCGACGAGACCCTCGACCGCGATCGCCTCGTGGCCGGCAACGACGTCTTCTTCGCCGCCACCGGCGTCACCGACGGCGACGTGCTCCAGGGCGTCCGCTACGTCGGCTCGCGCGGAGCCACCACCGAGTCGCTCGTGATGCGCTCACGCAGCGGAACCGTCCGCCGCGTACACGCGACCCACGACCGGGCGAAGCTGAGAGAGATCACGGGCGAGCGGTACGGGTGATTGGTGACTGGTGACTAGTGACTGGTCACGAGAGCAAGTGCCAGTCACCAGTCACTAGTCACTAGCTACCGGTTCCTGCCCGGGCGCCTTGAGGGCTCCCACAATGGACGGTGCCAGATCCAACCGCGCCAGCGACCGCAAAAACGCATTCGTCACGATCACATGGATGCGGAGCTGGGTCTGGCGGTAGAGCACGCGGCCGATCTTCCAGAACCAGCCCCAGCCGGCGAGCATGGGA
>DASXCV010000265.1:0-5760 GCA_036491015.1 Thermoleophilaceae bacterium
CCCTCGCGCTCGCCGTCTCGGGCTGTGCGGCTTCGAGCGCGTTCACGAGCAGCAATCGCCTCCGGGTAGTGGCGGCTGAGAACTTCTGGGGCAGCATTGCCGCGCAGCTCGGCGGCAGCCGCGTGCAGGTGGCGAGCCTGATCCACAACCCGGCCACCGACCCCCGCGACTACGAGCCCACCGCCGCCGACGCGCGCACGCTCGCCGAGGCGCAGCTCGCGATCGTGAACGGCGTGGGCTACGACTCGTGGCGTCCAAGCTGATCAGCGCGAACCCCGTCGACGGGCGCTCGGAGATCGACGTGGGCGACGTGACCGGCGTGAAGAGCGGCGGCAGCCCGCACCGCTGGTACTCGCCGGGCGACGTGCAGAAGATGATCGACGCCATCACCGCCTCCTACAAGAAGCTCGACCCCTCGCACGCCGCCTACTACGACCGGCAGCGCACCGCGTTCCGGACCAGGGCACTCGCCCGCTACGACTCACTGATCGCCCGCATCCGCAACCGCAATGCGGGCGTGGCGGTGGGCGCATCGGAGAGCATCTTCGCGCCGCTCGCCCAGAGCCTCGGGGTGAAGCTCGTGACTCCGGCGAACTTCCTCGACTCGGTGAGCGAGGGCACGGAGCCCACGGCGGCGGCCAAGTCCGAAGCCGACGAGCAGATCGCCCGCCGGCAGATCAAGGTCTGGATCTACAACAGCCAGAACGCCACGCCGGACGTCCAGCGGCTCACCTCCGAGGCGCGCGCTCAGGGCATCCCGGTGACGACTGTCAGCGAGACGCTCACGCCGGCTTCGGCCAGCTTCGAGCAGTGGCAGTCGCGCCAGCTGAGCGCCCTCGCCACGGCGCTCGCGCGAGGGAGCGCGCGATGAGGCAAGCGGCGCAGGCGCACACCCACGCGCCGGCGGCGGAGTCCGCCGTGCGCTTCGAGTCCGCCGAGGTGCGGCTGGGCGGCCGGCCGGTGTGGGGCGACGTCAGCCTGTGCAGCCGCCCTGGCGACTTCACCGCCGTGCTCGGGCCGAACGGCGCGGGCAAGTCCACGCTGCTGAAGGCGATGCTCGGCCTGCTGCCGCTCAGCGCTGGGTCCGCCACCGTGCTCGGCCGCCCGCCGGGAGCGGCCAACTTGGAGATCGGCTACCTGCCGCAGCGCCGCAGCTTCGACGCCGCCGCCCGGATCCGCGGCGTGGACATCGTGCGCCTCGGTCTCGACGGCGCGCGCTGGGGTGTACCGCTGCCTGGCAAGGCGAACGCGGAGACGCGCCGCCGGGTGAGCGAGGCGATCGAGCGCGTGGGAGCAAGCTCCTACTCTCAGCGGCCGATCGGCCGCCTGTCCGGTGGCGAGCAGCAGCGGCTGCTGATCGCCCAGGCGCTCGTGCGCAGCCCGCGGCTGCTTCTCCTCGACGAGCCGCTCGACAGCCTCGACCTGCCCAACCAGGTGGGCGTGGCCGCCCTCGTCCAGCGCATCTGCCGCGAGGAGGGCGTGGCCGTGATGCTGGTGGCACACGACGTCAACCCGATCCTTTCCTACCTCGACCGCGTCGTGTACTTCGCCGGGGGCACGGCGGTGGAGGGTGCGCCACGCGAGGTGATCACGAGCGACACGCTCACCCAGCTCTACGGTGCGCCGATCGAGGTGCTCGAAACCTCGGACGGCAGGCTCGTGGTGGTCGGCCAGCCCGAGCCGCCCGCCATCCACGGCGACCGCCACGCGCACGGGGACCACCAGCATGTCCATTGACGAGCTGTTCCGCTTCCACTTCATGACGAACGCGCTCGAGGCGGGCACGCTCGTTGCGCTGATGGCCTCGTCGATCGGCTGGTTCATGGTGGTGCGCCAGCAGACTTTCGCCGGCCACACGCTGTCGGTGATCGCGTTCCCCGGCGCCGCGGCGGCCGCGCTCGCGGGCGCGCCGGTGTTCGTTGGCTACTTCGTGGCATGCGCGGTGGGCGCGCTGGCGCTCTCGGCGGTCACAGGCCGCGGCGGGACGCGCAGCCTCAGCCACGAGTCGGCGGCCATCGGCTCGGTGCAGGCGTTCGGGCTCGGGCTCGGCTTCCTGTTCGTGAGTCTCTACCACGGCCTGCTCAGCGGACTCGAGTCGCTCCTGTTCGGCACCTTCCTCGGGATCACGAACGACCAGGTGCTCGTGCTGCTCGCGCTCGCGGTGCTGGTATTCGCTGTGCTGGCGGCGATCGCGCGGCCGCTGCTGTTCGCCTCCATCGATGCGGATGTCGCGCGCGCGAGCGGCGTGCCTGTGGCGGCGCTCTCTACCGGCTTCCTGCTGCTGCTCGGGCTCGCCGTGGCCGCCACCAGCCAGATCACGGGCGCGCTGCTCGTGTTCGCGCTGCTCGTCACTCCGGCCGCCACGGCCCAGCTCGTCACGCCGCGGCCGGGCCTCGGCCTGGCGCTGTCGGTAGCGATCGGGCTGGCGGTGACCTGGGTGGGGCTGGCGATCGCGTACTTCTCGATCTACCCCGTCGGGTTCTGGGTCACGTCGCTGTCGTTCGGGCTCTACGTGGTCGTGCGCATCGCCCGCACCGTCACGGCACGCCAGGCGGTGACCGCCTGATGTTCGGACACGAGTTCATGCGCAACGCGTTCCTCGCCGGCACGTTCGTGGCGTTTGCATGCGGGCTCGTGGGCTACTTCGTGGTGCTGCGCGCGCAGGTGTTCGCGGGCGACGCCCTCTCTCACGTCGCGTTCACGGGCGCGCTGGCCGCGGCGGCCGCGGGCATCGACCTCCGCGTCGGCCTGTTCGCCGCCACCATCCTCGTCGCGCTCGGCATGGGCATGGCCGGTGACCGCGCCCGCGCAGACGACGCGGTGATCGGTTCGTTCTTCGCCTGGGTGCTCGGCCTCGGCGCGCTGTTCCTCGCGATCTTCACCACCTCGTCGAGCGGCGCCGGCGACGGCACGGCCGGGGTGCGCGTGCTGTTCGGGTCGATCTTCGGGCTGTCCGCCTCCGAGGCGCGGCTCGCGGCGCTGCTCGGAGCGCTGGCGATCGTCGTCGTGCTCGCCGTGGCCCGGCCGCTGCTGTTCACGTCGGTAGACATCGACGTTGCCGAGGCGAAGGGGCTGCGCGTGAAGCTGATCGGCCTCGTGTTCCTCGGCGTGCTCGGGCTGGTGGCGGCCGAGGCCACGCAGGCCGTGGGCGCGCTGCTGCTGCTCGGCCTGCTGTCGGCCCCCGCGGGCGCCGCGCATCGCCTCACCGCCAACCCGTACGCCGGCATCGCGCTGTCCGCGGGCCTGGCGCTCGTGGCCACCTGGGCCGGCCTCGTGATCAGCTACGTCGTGCCCGCTCTGCCGCCGAGCTCGATGATCGTGTCGTTCGCCGCGGCCATCTATCTCGGCGCCGCGCTACTGGGCCGGCGGGCGGAAATCCCAAAGTTAGAATCGGTCTCATGACGGAGGCGCACGCCAAGACGAGCTGGGCCGACCGCGCCACCGCCGAGCTGAGCGCCGCGGGCTACAAGCGCGGCGGCGCCCGGGAGGCCGTGCTGTCGCTCCTCGACCGCCAGGATTGCGCGCTGTCCGCGTTCGCGATCGAGGACGAGCTGCGCGGCGGCGGCCGCGCGGTCGCCCGCGCGAGCGTGTACCGGATCCTGGAGCAGCTCGAGAGCCTCGGCCTCGTGCAGCGCGTGGAGACCGGCAAGGGCAGCGTGCTCTACGAGCCGGTCCGCGGCGAGCAGCAGCACCACCACCATCTCGTCTGCGACCGCTGCGGCAAGCTCGTGCCGTTCGCCGACGAGGAGCTCGAGAAGACGATCGGCCAGCTGAGCCGGCGCGTGCCGTTCGAGGTCTCGGACCACGAGGTGGTCCTGCGCGGCGCCTGCGACGCCTGCTCGAAGTAGCTCCACCGCCACCCGACGCCCTAGGACTTGTGACCCGGTCGCCGTGATGATCTGGGGTACTTGCACAATCGAAGGTGCTGAAGCAAGCTAGAGGGGTCCACTCTCTGCCTCTGGGAGGCTCCGCTTGATCCGTCCGAATAGGCGTTTGGCCGAATGAACGAGACCCAATCGTCGGCCCAAACCAACGACACAGAGCGCCCACCCACCAAGGTCTGTCCGAAATGCTCTATTCAGGAGACCACCAGCGGTGTGTTCTGTCCACACTGCGGCGCTCAATATGCCGGCAAGCGACGGCGATTGCCCAAGCGGGGCCGTCGGTCCTTGCTTGTCCTCGTCGGCGTGATTGTTCTAGCGGGCGCCGGAACAGCGGTCGCGATGAAAAGTCATCACGATCGTCAAGTGACGGCGGCTCGGCATCACCGGGAAGCCGCCGCCGCACAAGCGCGTCGGCTTGCAGCGCAGCGGGCGGCGGCGAGACGACAGGCTGCGAAGGATGCGGCAGCCAAGCGTGCGGCCGAGCGCGCGGTTGAGCGAGACCTGCGGCGCGAGATCGTGAAGAGCCTTGAGGCGTCGGTGAACAAGGACGCTGTGAAAGACGTGTCTGATGGACTGCTGGATGGTCCGATCCTTCACACGGAGTGCGAGCCGGCGGCCGGAGGGACGAGCGAAACAGCAGCACCGTATAGCTGCTTGGCGGTGACGAAAACGAACCCCGACGGCACCGAGAGCGGTTATCGGTTCACGGCTACCGCGAACTTCAAGCGCGGCTCGTACACCTGGCGTTTAGGGGGCTAGGCGGAGGTTGCGGGGCGCGCTACCAGTCCCTCGCAGCTCGATTGCTTTGCTCGCCGCGCTCGGAGCAGTAACCGGATGCGGAGGAGCGCGGTCAACCGTGACCACAACAGTGGTCCGCACTGTCCAAGCAGCCCAGCCCGCCGCCGCAACGCCCACTAGACCCGTATCTCGACCTGCGACGGCCCTCAACAACCCCGCACAAGAGCCGGATCCCTCCACCAAGCGATCGTGCAACGACGTTCGGTTGGGTCATGCGTGTGTCTCAGGTACCACCGCTCCCGGAAACCCGAATCAGTTCCCACAACGGAACTGCGACACCAACATCGTCGCCAACTCTGCGACGTCCTGCGCATTCGCCGAGAACGCCTTCTACGAGTACTACCTCGTGCCTGAACCGAGCCACGACGGACAGACCCTCCGGGTTCACAGTCCGACCACGGGCAAGAACTACTCGCTGTTCTGCTCGGGTGGAGGCGCGCTAATCGCGTGTGTCGGCGAGCCACTGGCGACCGGCATTTATCTCTCGTTTCCCCAGGCCGCAGTCGACGGGTACACACAAGCGGCCGCGGCCAGCTACGCCAGCTCGCACGACGTGGGCAACATCTCGACCGCGCCGCCTACTCCGGCTCCGTCAAGTACCAGCGGCGCCGAAGGGGACTTCTGCTCGAGCCACAGCTGCATCGACAGTTTTGATGACGGCACGGGCTACATCGTCCAATGCGCGGACGGCGAGTGGAGCCACTCAGGTGGTCGACCCGGCGCCTGCTCTGATCACGGGGGAGAAACCGACAAGACATACCCGTGAGTGCAGCCCGGGCGGGCGCCTCGAGTCAATTTTCCCGTCGTTGAGATAAGAGCGCCATGAACGAGCGCGGCTAGCGCAGCGCGTCCCGCGCCGCGGCGTACACATCCTCCGCGTTCGGGATGTAGGCGTCCTCGAGCGGCGGGCTGAGCGGGATCGGCGAGAACGGCGCGCCCACGCGCTCGATCGGCGAGTCGAGGTGATCGAACGCGACGGCCTGCACCTCGGCCGCGATCTCCGCTCCGAAGCCGCCGTGCTGCACCGCCTCGTGCGCGATCACGAGCCGGTTGGTCTTCTCCACCGAGCGCACGATCG
>DASXCV010000266.1:0-11534 GCA_036491015.1 Thermoleophilaceae bacterium
AAGCTCGAGCACCTCGGAGGCTTCACCCGGGTCCGGGGCAGCTGAGCGGTACTCGCTAGAGCTGGTCCAGCCGTCCCTGGGGATAGTCCGGATCCTCTGAGGTGTACGGATCGTCTTCACCCCGGACGTCGCGGTAGCGGCGATCGAACAGCGCGAGCACGGCCGTGACATCCGATGGGCCGTGGATCGAGTGGCTCACACCGGCCGAGTCCGCGGTCACCTCGGCCGGCTCCGCGTCTCCGTGCTCGATGAGCACGTCGCGCTCACGCTCGAGGACGGGTAGTTCCGCCACCCCCCGGTCGACGTAGAGGACGCCAAGCTCGGAGTTCTCGTAGCTGACGACGGCCGTGCCATCGGAGCGACTGTCGACCCGCACGCCCGGCCACGTGGCGAGCTCGTTGGCGACGTCGGCGACAAATGCGGAGAAGTCGGGCATGGAGCGATGATAAGCGGCTGCGGCCGGGGCCGCAGCCGCCGCGACGTCGCGACCTAGCGAGAAACCTCCAGCTCGGCCGCGTGCGCCAGCACCTGCTGCCGTCGCTCGGGATCGGCGTGCACGATCAGCACGGGAATCGGGCTGTGATTTACGACGTAGTGGCTGACGCTGCCCAGCGCCATCGCGAGCATCGCCCCGCGGCCACGTGAGCCCATCACCACAAGGTCGTGATTCCCGTCGCGGATCTCGTCTGCCAGCGCTTCCCGGATCGGCGCCCGGGCGAGGATCGTCCTCACCGACACGTCATCGGGCACTCGCTCGGCGGCCCCGGCGAGGATCTCCTCGGCTTCCTCCTCGAGCTCCGGAGTCAGGCTCGCGGCCGCGGCTGCCCCGGGACCGAAGCTGGCCCACGGTGTCAGATGGGCCACCCCGGTCAGAATCGTGAGGCGACCGTCCCAAGCTCGCGCGAGGTCGATCGCCTGTGTCAATGCGGCGTCGGCGTGCTCGGAGCCGTCAACGCTTACGAGAATGTCCTGGAACATGGTCGCTCCTCTCGGTGGCAGTACATCGGGGTTGAATCTCGGGTCAAGGACGGTGGGGGTATCAGGCGGGTCCGGGCGCGGGCCGGAGGCGGCGCAGATATTGAGCCGCCCGCCACTTCGAACCGATCCCTCGGAAGCGCGCCAGCTCGCGGCCGTTCGTGAGGTAAACGCCCCAACCGTCTCCGGTCGGTCTGATCATCACGGCGAGTGCGGTCATGGGGTCCTCCTCGAGGACTGGGGAACAAGATTGATCGAGACCGCGTGCGCCGGAGCGGGGCGCCGCCGGTCGTCTCTGTAAGATCGTTGCCTCATGCAAATCGCAACCTTACGCCAGTCATTGCCTATTGTCAATCATTGTCCGAGAAGGTAGAGTTGACCCATGGCCGTTGACCGGATGGCAGAAAAGTCGTTACGCGCGAATCCCTGTTTCCTGCTCGCCCACCTGGGGCGTGTTGCAAAGCGACGCTTCGCCGACGCGCTCGAGCCGACCGGACTCAAGGGACCTGAGGCGTTTGCCCTGATGCTCCTCCGCGATCTCGGGCCGATCAGTCAGCAGGACCTCTCCGAGAGGCTCGATCTCGACCCGAGCAAGCTGGTGGCCTTGCTGAACGAGCTCGAGAGCGACGGCCTCGCCGAGCGGCGCCGCGACCCCTGCGATCGTCGTCGCCACATCGTCGAGATCTCGTCCACCGGCCACGACCGGCTCGCCGCCGCCGACCGCGTGATGGCCGAATTCGAGGGCGAGTTCTTCTCCGGGCTGAGTGCCGGCGACCTCCGCGAGCTGCACGGCCTGCTCGCACGGGTGGCGCAGCAGGTCGCATGCGATGAGGTGGGGGCGTCCCTCGAAGACGCTCAGCCCGAGCGCGCAGCCAAGTAGAGGCCCCGTCTACTGGGGCGGCTGCACGCTCCAGGCACCAAACAGGGTGACCCGGTAGTCGCCCGGCACGGTGGCGATGGTCGCCGCGACGTCGCTGCAGTTGGGACAGCGCAGCACGTAGCCGGCTCCGGTGAACAGCCTGTGCGCGCCGATCGCGTTTTCCTGCCCGCATGACTGGCACGTGCGCGTTTCGGCTGTGACCTCGACTGTGAAGATCTCCTCGAGCACGCCCGCTATGGCGTTGCCGTCCTTGTGCATATCAGCCTCCGAAGCGTTCGGTGTGGACGCTGCGTGGGTCGTATCCGATCTCGACGAGCAGCCCGGCGGCCTCCTCGACGAACGGAGTGGGCCCGCAGACATATACGCGCGGGCGCGCGTCCGGGCCCGGGCCCACCGCCTCGAGCATCGCGCGGTCGACGCGGCGCGCCCAACCGCTCCACTCGGGCGGTGGCGTGTCACGCGTCAGGGTCAGGTGAACCGTCACCGCCTCGGCCCGGTCGCGCAGGGCCTCGAGCTCCTGCCGGTAGAGCACGTCCTCAAGCGTGCGAGCCGAGAGCAAGAGCCGCGTGCCCGCCCCGCTGCCCACCAGCTCGTGTTGGCGAAGGATCGCCATCAGCGGCACGAGGCCCGACCCGCCGGCCACGAGCAGCAGCGGCTGGTCGGACGTCGCCTCCCAGACGAAGTAGCCGCCCACCGGGCCGCGCAGCTCGAACTGGTCGCCCGGCCTCGCCTCCTCCGTGAGGTACGGCGACACCTCGCCGTCTTCCACCCGGTCGATGGTCAGCTCGAGGGCCGGGGTCTCGGGGGCGGACGCGATCGAATAGGAACGCTCGGACTGGTAGCCGTCCTCAGCGGTCAGGCGGATGTCCACGTGTTGCCCGGCCCGTTGGCCCGGCCAGCCCGGCACATCCAGCACCAGGGTCTTCGCGTGCGGCGACTCGGGCTTCGACTCCGTGATCGTCGCGACGCGCCAGGACAGGCGCGCCTCGGTGCCCGCTAGTCGCTCCAATAGCGCTGCTCCTTGAAGGGGTCGCCGTAGTTGTGGTAGCCGTACGACTCCCAGAAGCCGGGCTCGTCCTGCTCGGCGAGGTTGATCCCCCGGACCCACTTCGCGCTCTTCCAGAAGTACAGATGGGGAACGAGCAGCCGGGCGGGGCCGCCGTGCTCGGGCTCGAGCGGCTCGCCCCCGTACTCGAACGCCACCCACGCCTTGCCGTCGGTCACGTCAGCGAGCGGGAGATTGGTGGTGTAGCCGCCGTCGCTCCACGCCACCACGTACTTGCCCCAGGGCTCGGTGCCTTCGAGCAGGCGGTCGACCGGCACCCCGCGCCAGGGGGTGTCGAACTTCGACCACTTGGTCACGCAGTGGATGTCCACCGTCACCACCTCGTTGGGCAGGTCCATGAACTCATCCCAGCTCCACGAGCGCCCCTCGCCCACAGCGCCGGCGATGCTGAGGCTCCACTCGTCGAGCGGGGTGTGCGGCGTCGGCCCGGCGGAGAGCACCGGGAAGTCCTTCGTCACGTACTGGCCGGGCGGCAGCCGGGAGGGATCGACTTCTGTCTGCCGGCGGCCGCGAAAGCCGCGGGAGATCGGGGGCATGGGGGGCAGCCTCCTCGAGGGCGGGACCGGAAGGCTTAGATCCTGCTGCAACGCGGCGGCCAGGTCAATGCTGGCGTGCCGTGCCGGCGTTGCGCGGGCGCGCTCCCGCATGTAGAACTCATGGGCCAGGAGCCACTATGGCCGAGCGATCTTTCAACACGCTGCTGGGCGACGGGGCGTTCTTCGAGAGCCCGCGCTGGCACGAGGGGCGCTGGTGGGTCTCGGATTTCTACCGTCACCTCGTGCTCACCGTCGAATCCGACGGCACACCCGGCGAGGTGCTGACGGTCGACGGGCAGCCGTCAGGCCTGGGATGGATGCCGGACGGTTCGCTGCTCGTGGTGTCGATGCGTGACCATCGCATCCTGCGCTGGTCTCCGGACGCCGGGGTGAGCGTGCACGCCGATGTGAGCGAGTACTGCAGCGGCTACCTGAACGACATGGTGGTCGACGCCACCGGGCGCGCGTACGTCGGGAACTTCGGCTTCGATCTCATGGGCGGCGCGGACCCGGTCCCGGCGGCCCTGATCGGCGTCGACCCCGACGGCGCGACCCAGGTTGCGGCCGAGGACCTTCTCTTTCCGAACGGATCGGTGATCACCCCCGATGGGCGGACCCTCATCGTCGGCGAGACGGCGGGCGCCCGCTACAGCGCGTTCACGATTCAGGACGACGGCTCGCTCACCGACCGCCGCATATGGGCACAGGTGGCACCGACACCGGAGTTCACGACGCTCGCCGAAACCCTCGGCCAGCTCCAGTTCGGACCGGACGGCTGCGGGCTTGACGCCGAGGGCCACATCTGGGCAGCCGACGAGGTCGGCGCGCGCTGCGTCCGCCTGGCTCCGGGGGGCGACATCGTCGACGAGATCGCGGCGCCCGAGGGCCTGAACTTCTTCGCCTGCATGCTCGGTGGCGACGACGGCCGGACGCTGCTCATCTGCGCGGCGCCTGACTTTGCCGAGGCCAATCGCAGGGCGGCCCGGGAGGCAGTGCTCCTCACTACGACTGTGGACGTTGCGCACGCGGGGCTGCCGTGAGGCCGGCGAGGCCGCGCGTCTCGGCCCAGTCCAAGTAGAGCCGGCGCTCCGCGAACAGCCAGGTGCCCGCTTCCTTGACGAAGATGTCGCGGTAGCGAAGGTACGCGACCATGAGCTTGCGCATGCCGTCCTCCGAGTAGAGGTGGTGCGCCAGGCAGTAGGTGTACCCCGTGGCCGAATCTCCGTCGAGCGTGATCGTGCTCTGGCCGTTGAAGTGCATCGTCGCTTCGTACGTGTTGAGGTTCTCGAACACCGGCGTGAGCGACTCCCGCCCGTGGAGGTCGTCGGTCGGGTCCGATGCCTCGCCTTCCATGTACACGACGAAGTGGGTGTCGGTCGTGAACAGCGCCTTCTGGCCGTCGGCGTCGCGCGCGTCCGCGCAGTATGCGTACGCGTCGACGAGCTCGCGGATCGCCAACCGGTCCGCGGCCTCTCCTGGCGAGATTGCTACGTGATCCACTGTTGTCTCCTCGGTCCCGGCGCTCAGGGATGAACCTGCGACCCGTAGCCGAGGTCCAGCCGGATTGACTGCATCACGTGGAAGGTCGTGCTCGCCGTGAACACGTCGGCGGCCGCCAGCACGCCGGTGTATTTCTCGATCACCGGTTCCGCCGCGGCGGCCGTGATCGCGTCGAGGTAGCCCCTCACCGCCGCCCAGCTGTTGTCGCCGTACTTGACGAAGTAGGGGGTGGGATCGACGGCGTCGAGTGCCTTCCTCGAGTGCTCGGCGATGTCGGCCATGTACTGCTGGTGCAGCGCGATGTCGTCGCGGGTGCCGAGTCGGCCCATGTGCCCGCCGATGAAGTGCTTCCACGGGTAGGAGAGCGCCGTGTCCGGGGCCGCGATGTAGCCCTGCACATCCTCGGTGAGGTTGCTCTGGTAGACCGGCGCCCACCCCGGATTGACGATGTCCACGAGCATCAACGTGGCGTGGTCGGGCAGGTGGATGAAGATGTTGTCGGGGGAGTGGTTGGACCCGTGCCACGCCAGCTCGATGCGCTCGCCGCCGATCTCGAGACTGCGCCGATCCTGGAAGGTCTCCTCTGGCGCGGGACGCGCCGGGTCGTCGTCGCGCAGCAGGAGGTTCCGCGTCTCCTCGTGCCCGATCCGGGCGGCGTTGCGGTCGAACAGCGACGACGCGCCGGCGTGATCGGCGTGGTGGTGCGAGTAGACGAGGTGGGTGACCTTGTTGCTGACGCCGCCCGCGGATGCGATCTCGTCGATGGCGCGCTGGATGTTGTGCCCGATCGTGGGCGGGGCGTCGAGCAGGACGACGCCGTCGGAGGTCGTCAGGAACGCTGACTGGTAGGTGCCGTCGGTGACCCAGTAGAGGTTCCGCTCGACGCGACCGACGTAGTAGCCCTGCTCGTTGAGGGCGGGGCCGAACGCCGGGCCGGGGACCGGCGCATAGTCCGGCAGGTCCTCGGCGCTCTTCGGGCGCGTGTCGGCGTGAGCCTCGGTCGTCGTGTGAGCTGCGCTCATCGGGTGCTCCCTCGCTGTTTTCGTCGGGTCAGCCGGCTGTGACTTTGCGGTAACTGCCGTTGAGGAACTCGTCGACGAGTCCTGGGTGCGATGGCGCCCAGCCGAGCTCGGCTCGCGCCTTGGCGGCGTCCGTGGCCTGATCGAGAAGCACGACCTCGGCGAAGTAGTCGCCTACGCGTCCCTTGGCCTCCTCGGCGGATCCGGGGACAGCGCCCGGAGCGCCGACCGCGACGGCCGCCGCCTCGGTGAGTTCCGCGACCGTCGGATTCATTCCGTTGCCGACGACGTAGTAACCACGAGCCGAATCCGACTCCAGCACGCGCCGAAAGAGATCTGCCAGGTCGGCTACATGGACATCTACCCAGTGCTGCTGTCCCGAGCCGAGCATGATGAGGTTGCCGGCGGCGTCCCGGGGTGAACCGAGAAGCAGCCCGGGAAGCCCTCCTCCACCGTCCCCGTACGCGCTGCCGGAAACGATCACAGCGCCGCGCATTCCGCTCGCGCCGAGCACGCGCCGCTCGATCGGTTCCCTCCACGACACGAGCGCCGGCGCATTGAACGGGGACTCCTCGCTGATCGAGAGGTTGTCGCCGTAGATCCACAGCCCGCTGATCTGGAGGTAGGGCTTTCCGGTGTCGGCAAACGCCTCGATCGCCGCATCGGCCACCGCGGCGTCCAGGTTGGCGCTCGTCTCGTCACCGGGACTGGCTGTGTGGATGGCCGCATCTGCCTGGCTCAGCAGGCTCACCACGGACGGGCGATCGTAGAGGTCGACCACCGCCGGGATGGCCCCGCGGGCGGCGACGACATCGGGATCGCCGTGAACGAGCGCAGTCACCTCGTGGCCGTGCTCGCGCAGGTCGGCGAGGATGTGAGATCCGATGAATCCTGTTGCGCCGGTGAGTGCGACTTTCATGACGTGACCGCCTCCTGAGTTGACGCTTCCAATCGTGTGGCTCGCTGATGGTCGCGTCACCGCGATGCGCTCGAATCCATGAATTCCTTAGTCCGGGACCGGAGTCTCCGAGTCGGTCATGCTTAGGCCCAGATGAGCGGAGCAGCGTCACCGGTTCGGTTGCCCGGCGGGCAGTTGCTCGGTCGCAGGCGCGAACGCGAGGTGTTTGACCGGCTGCTCGAGGCGGCGCACGGGGGAGACGGCCGGGTCCTGGTTGTGCACGGCGAGCCGGGTGTTGGGAAGAGCGCGTTGCTGGAGTACGCGGTGGAGGCGGCGCGTGGCTTTCGCGTGGCTCGGACCGCTGGCGTGGAAGCTGAGATGGAGCTCCCATTCGCCGCCCTGCAGCAGCTTTGCTCTCCATTCCTGGAGCTCACGGAGCGCCTTCCTGAGCCTCATCGTGCTGCGCTCGGCGTGGCGTTCGGGATCGCGGCCGGCTCGCCGCCGAATCTCTTTCTCGTCGGATTGGCGGTGCTCGGCTTGTTGTCCGAGGTTGCCGAGGAACAGCCGCTCCTGTGCGTGATCGACGACGCTCAGTGGCTCGACGGCGCGTCGGCGCGCTCGCTCGCGTTCGTCGCCCGCCGGTTGGTGGCGGAGAAGATCGCGCTCGTGTTCGCCACGCGCGAGCCGAGCGACGCCCTCAAGGGGCTGCCGGAGGTCCACGTAAAGCCCCTCGGCCGTCGTGATGCGCGGGCGCTGCTCGAGTCGGTCTTGCCGGCTCGGGTTGATGAGAGCGTGCTCGACCGGATCGTCGAGGAGACGCGCGGCAATCCGCTCGCTCTGCTCGAACTGCCGCAAGGCTTGACGCCGACGCAGCTCGCCGGCGGGTTTGGCTTGCCGCCCGCCGTGCCCCTGTCGGCCAGCATCGAGGAGAGCTTCACGCGGCGCCTGGCCGGCCTCCCCGGCGATGCACGGCGTCTGTTGCTCCTGGCCGCTGCCGACCCGGTCGGAGATCCCGCGCTCGTCTGGCGGGCCGCCGAGCAGCTCGGAATACCCGACTCCGCGGCGGACAGCGTCGAAGCCGCAGGCCTACTGACGTTCGACGGCCGAGTTGTATTCCGCCATCCGCTGGTTCGGTCGGCGGCGTACGGGGCGGCCGGCTTGAGGGAGCGGCGCGACATACATCGGGCCCTCGCCGGCGCAACCGATCCAGACATCGATCCCGATCGCCGCGCCTGGCACCGAGCCCACGCGGCGCCGAAGCCGGACGAGGAGGTGGCGGCCGAACTCGACCGGTCCGCGGCCCGGGCCCAGGCACGTGGCGGATTCGCCGCGGCCGCCGCCTTCCTGGAGCGCTCGTCTGTATTGACCCCTGAGCCGGCGCGCAAGGCCACGCGGGCTCTCGCCGCCGCGGAGGCGCAGCAGCAGGCGGGTGCGCTCGAGCAGGCGCTCGCCCTCGCCGCGGATGCCGCTTCGGGTCCGCTGGACGAACTCCAGCAAGCTCAGGTCGACGTGCTTCGCGCCCGAATCTCGTTCGCCACCGATCGAGGAAGCGACGCGCCGCGGCTCTTGCTGACGGCGGCCAAGCAGCTCGAACCGCTGGATGGGCTTCTCGCGCGCGAGGTCTACCTCGACGCGCTGACCGCGGCCGTGTTCGCCGGCCGCCTGGCACGCGGATGCGATGCCCGGCAGGTGGCCGCGGCGGCACGTGCCGCCCCTCCGGCGACGCCGCCTCCGCGGCCGCCGGATCTCCTGCTGGATGGATTGGCACGTCTGATCAGCGACGGGCCCACCGCGGGAACAGCGGCCTTGCGAACGGCGTTGAGTGCGTTCCACAGCGATGACGTCGGGACAGGCGAAGGTCTGCGCTGGCTGTGGCTGGCCGGTCGAGCAGCGGGTTTCATCTGGGACTACGAGGACTGGGACTCGTTGACGGGGCGGCAGATACGGGCCGCCCGTGAGGCAGGCGCCCTTGCGCAGCTCCCGCTCGCGCTCAGCACGCGCGTGGGAGTTCACATGTTCGCCGGAGAGCTGCAGGCCTCCGCGGCGCTGGTCGAGGAGGCGGACGCCCTCGCCGAAGCCACCGACGGGCGCGTAGTTCCCGCGTACGGTGCGATCGGGCTGGCCGCCTTTCGTGGCCGCGAGGACGACCTCACCCGCTTGGTCCGAACCGCCACGGACGGCTTCATCGCGCGCGGCGAGGGGATGGCGGTCACGGTCTCCCAGTGGCTCACCGCCGTGCTCTACAACGGCATGGCGCGGTACGAGGATGCCTTCGCCGCGGCCGAACAGGCGGCCGCCGATCCGCGCGAGCTGTGGTTCGCGAACTTTGCGCTCGTCGAGCTGATCGAAGCCGCCACTCGCAGCGGTCGAACCGAGCGTGCAGCGGAGGCGCTCGACCTGCTGGTCGAATCCACGCGCCCGAGCGGCACTCCCTGGGCACTGAGCATCGAGGCACGGTCGCGCGCTCTGCTCGGTGAGGGGGAGGCAACCGAGGCGCTTTACCGCCAGGCACTCGAGCATCTGCAGCCAACGCGCCTGCGCCTGGACCTCGCGCGGGCTCACCTTCTCTACGGCGAGTGGTTGCGACGTGAACGGCGACGAACCGATGCGCGCATCGAACTGCGGACTGCCCACGAGCTCTTCTGCGAGTTCGGGATGGAGGCGTTTGCCGAGCGCGCGCGCATTGAACTGGAGGCGACTGGCGAACGCGCGAGGAAGCGGACCGTGGACACGCTTGACCAGCTCACTCCCCAAGAGACGCAGATCGCGCGCCTCGCGGCCGAAGGCAGTACGAACCGCGAGATCGCCGCTCAGCTCTTCATCAGCCCGAGCACCGTGGAGTACCACCTCCACAAGGTGTTCCGCAAGCTCGAGGTCAAGTCACGCACGCAGCTCGCACAGCTGGCTCAGCTCATCCGGCGGTAGCGCCAGACGCACAGCGGGATGAAGACCACCAGGAGCCCGACGATCCAGGCGACGGCCCCCCAGAGCGAACCCGGGACCCCCCTCAGGAGCGCAAGCGAGCGCGCGGTGTTGGCGGTAAGCGTCACCGGGCTCACCCTCGCGATCGTCTGCAGCCAGGCCGGCATGCTCGCTACGGGCACGAACACCGAGCTGGCGAAGACCAGCGGGAAGATGACCACGAACCCGGCCGATTGAGCGGCTTCGGCTCCCTGTACGGTCAGCGCGACGTAGGCGAAGATCCAGCTCAGGGCGAGGCCGAACGCGGCGACGACGGCTATCGACGCGACCGCCTGGAAGAAACCCGCGTGAAAGCGGAAGCCGATCGCGTACCCGATGACGATCATCAGGATGATGATCAGCACGTTGCGCACGAGGTCGGCGGTGGTGCGCCCGACGAGCACCGCCGAGCGCGCCATCGGCATCGACCTGAAGCGATCCACCACGCCGCGCTCCAGGTCCTCGGACAAGCCGACCGCTGTTTGCGTCGCGCGAAACGCCACCGACTGCACGAAGATGCCTGGCAGCAGGAAGTCGATGTAGGTGATCCCATCCGGCAGGCTGCCGCGGACTGCGCCGCCGAACACGTAGGCGAACAGCAGCACGAACATGATCGGCTGGACGGTCGAGAAGATCAGCAGTTGGGGCTGGCGAATGAAGTGGCGCAGGTTGCGGCCGGTGACCACGCGCGCATCCGTGACGGCCGAGCGGATCCCATGCAGCGAAGGCCGCGGTAAGGACCACAACCGTCTCTCCCCATCGTCGGGTGGGCGCGCCACCGATGGCGCCGAGCCGTCCGCGCCGGCGCGCACCTCCGGACTGGCGCCGTTCTCGCTCGACGGGGCGCCCGTGAGCTGCAGGAAGACATCGTCGAGTGTCGGCCGGCGCAGCCCGAGGTCGCTGACGCCGATCCCCGCACGGCGCAGTGCTGACGCGGCGTCCTCGACGAGTTCGAGCCCGTCAATTGGCGCGGGAAGGGTGAGCCGGTCCGGCCGTTCCCCCGGCTCTGGATCGCCGTCGCCCATCTGGGCGAGGACGGACAGGGCCTCGCCGCGCGTGTCGGCGCTGCTCAGCTCGATCTCGAGGATCTGCCCGCCGACCTGATCCTTGAGTTCGTTGCCGGTGCCCTGGGCGATCACCCGTCCGTGATCGATCACCGCGATCCGATCGGCGAGCTGATCAGCCTCCTCTAGATACTGAGTCGTGAGCAGGAGCGTCGTCCCCTCGTGGACCAGCTCGCGCACGATCGCCCAGATCTCGTTCCGGCTGCGCGGATCAAGCCCGGTCGTGGGCTCGTCGAGGAACAGGATCCGCGGGCGCGTGAGCAAGCTCGACGCAAGGTCCAGCCGGCGTCGCATCCCTCCGGAGTACGTCCGTGCCGGGCGGTCGGCGGCGTCGGCGAGCTCAAAGCGCTCCAGCAGCTCGCTGGTCCGCCGCCGCGCCTGGCTCGGCGAGAGGTCGAACAGCCGACCGAACATCTGCAGGTTCTCCCGCCCAGTGAGGATCTCGTCAACGGCGGCGAACTGTCCCGTGAGCCCGAGCAATTGGCGAACTGCCGCGGGCTCATGCACCACGTCGCGCCCGAACACCTGGGCGCGCCCGCCATCTGGCGTGAGCAGGGTCGCGAGCACGCGAACCAGCGTTGTCTTTCCGGCCCCGTTCGGACCCAGCAGGCCGAAGACGGTCCCCTCGGCCACCT
>DASXCV010000267.1:0-2560 GCA_036491015.1 Thermoleophilaceae bacterium
AGGTCGTTGGCGCCGCTGTGGCCCGTGATGTTGTCGCCCGCCGAGCCGCCGATCACCACGTCGACGTCGGTGCCCACGTTGTCCTTCTCCCCCACCTCGCCGTCGCCTGCGACACCGTCGAGCGTGACCGTGAGCGGCGCGGTGCGCGCGGAGTAGTCGACGATGTCTTGCCCGCCGCCGCCGTGGTAGGTGTCCGAGCCTGTGCCCGCGATGAAGGTGTCCACGGCGCCGCCGCCGGTCATCGTGTCGTTGCCCGGGCCGTCCGAGAAGGTCGTGGGGATCGAGAGCGAGGAGGCGCTGGCGGTGTCGTTCATGTCGCCGGTGGAGAGCGCCATGGCGGACACGCCCGCCGCGGGGCAGCTGGCCTTGGTCGAGCTGATCGACGAGCAGCCCGGTCCCGCCGTGACCGTGGCGCCGGTGTCGGTGACCGTCAGGCTGCCGCCGGAGCCGGCGATCGTCAGTCGGTTGGACTCGCCGGGGGCCGCGTCGTAGGTGAGCGTGGGACCGTCGAGCTGCACCGTCGAGGCCGCGGCGGGAGCGGCGTGAGCGGCCATGCCGCCGCCGGTCACGCCTATGGCAAGCGCGGCGAGCACGAGGGGTCTGCTGAAGCTTCTGGTCATCTGGGGTCTGGGCATCGCGAGCGCCGGCGGGGCCTCGCCGGCTCTGGGGTTGGGGGCTTGCGCCGCGCAGTGGGCGCCACCGCCAGGGGGCACCGTCCGGGGTCTCGGGGCGGCGTCAGGCGGCTCCCCCCGGTAGTCGGCAGGCGCCGACGGGTCCTTAGCGCTCAGCGCGGGGCGTTCGCGATGCCGCCCACGCGCAGCGCGCCCAGCGTCCACGAGCTGAGCGTGGTGAACACGGAGCTCGGCTTGCCCGTTCGGCTCACGAGGCTCGTGTCCCAGTCGCTGCGCTTGGGCGGCGAGACGAGCGTGTATTGCGTCATCTCGCGGACCGACGGGTTGTGAAGAGCGATCTGGAAGCCCTGGCGCAGGTAGGCGGCGCGGCGACGCACGGGCAGCGCGCGCGGCCCGCGGGCGAAGTAGCCGAACTCGGTGAGGTACACCGGCAGCGAGCCGCCCTGCGGGGTGCGCAGCCGGCGCTGGCGCGCGAGCAGGTGGAGCAGCCTCGTGAGGCGGCCGAGGGTGCCCATCGTCACGTCGTTCTTCCCGCCCGCGCGCGAGCTCGGCGCGACGTTGAACGCGTAGGGGTGGTGGGCCAGGCCATCGGCCTTGATGTGCCCGTGCGCGGTTGCCTGGCGGAGGAACGCGAGCGGGGCGAGCGACTTGCCCCGGCGGCCCTGCGGGGCCAGCTCGCCGAACAGCACCTTGGCTGTGGGGTCGACGCTCTTCACCGCGATGTAGCCGGCCCGGTAGAGCGCGGCGTACTGGCGCGGAGCGGTGTTGTAGGGCGCGAGCCAGCCCGGCCAGTTCGGCTCGTTCCAGATCGAGTAGCGGTCCACGCGGCCCTTGAAGTGGAGGGCGACGGCGTGCGCGAACTGGCCGAAGAGGTGGGCGTTCGGCTTGTAGGCGCCGGAGTGGATGTCGGCGCGGTGCCTGCCGTTGGCCCAGGCGGGCGCGGGGCCGGAGACGGTCATCTGGACCTTGATGCCGTAGGCCGCGGCGGCGTCGACGACCGAGTCGTACGGCGCCCAGTTGTAGATCACCTGCGCGGGTGCGAGCCGCTGACGCTGCTGGGCGCCCGCCACGCGGTTCCAGAGCACGTTCACGCGCAGGCGGGTGACGCCCAGCTCGCGCGCCTGCTCGAGCGCGAGGCCGCGGTCGTAGTAGCTCTGGTAGAGGAAGACGGCGTCGTCCTGGAGGCCCACCTCCATGCCGCGAGCGGCGTGGGCGCTCGACGCCGCGCCGAGCGTGACGGCGAGGACGAGCAGGGAGCAGGCGAGGCGACGCATACCGCCGGTTGATCGGCAAGCGGCAGCCGAGCTGAAGGGTGTCGGGTGTCGGGTATCGGGTGTCGGGTGTCGGGTCTCGGGTCTCGGGTCTCGGGTGTCGGGCCCTCCGACCTCCGCCCTCCGACCTCCGCCCTCCGCCCTCCGACTACGCTCCGCGGCATGGACCTCGACCTCGCCTTCTCCGGCGCCGCCCGCCAGGCCGAGCTGATCCGTGGTGGCGAGCTGAGCTCGCGCGAGCTCGTGGAGGGCGACCTCGGGCGGATCGCCGAACTGGACCCGCGAGTCAACGCGTTCAGGCTCGCGTACGGGGAGCGCGCCCTGGCCGAGGCCGACCAGGCGGACGCCCGTGTGCGCGCCGGCGACGAGCGGCCGCTGCTCGGCGTGCCGGTGGCGATCAAAGACAACGTGGACGTGGCCGGCGACCTCACCTGTTACGGCACGCGCTCGCCGCGCGAGCCCGCCACGGCCGACTCCGAGGTGGTGCGGCGGCTGCGCGGCGCGGGCGCCGTGCTTATCGGCCGCACGCACCTGCCCGAGCTCGCGATCTTCCCCTTCACCGAGTCGGCCTCGTGGGGGCTCACGCGCAATCCGTGGAGCGCCCGCCACACCTGCGGCGGCTCGAGCGGTGGCTCCGCGGCGGCCGTGGCGGCGGGG
>DASXCV010000268.1:0-5967 GCA_036491015.1 Thermoleophilaceae bacterium
CGCGCCGCCCGACACGGGCGTCGAGCGACTGCCGTACGTGCCCAGCCCATAGGGCGACTTGTCGGTGTCGCCGTGGCGCACTGTGACGTCCTCGGGCGGGATGCCGAGCTCCTCGGCGACGATCTGCGCGAACGTGGTCTCGTGGCCCTGGCCCTGGGTCTGGGCGCTGATCGACACCACGGCCTTGCCGCTGCCGTGCACGCGCAGGTCGGCGCCGTCGTTCATCGACAGCCCGAGGATGTCCATGTGCTTGCGCGGGCCGGCGCCCACGCCCTCGGTGAAGAACTACACGCCGATGCCCATCAGCTCGCCGCGCGCGCGCTTCTCCGTTTGCTCGCGGAGGAGGTCGCCGTAGCCGGCGATGTCCTTGGCCACCTGCATGGTCTTGCCGTACTCGCCCGAGTCGTAGGTCCAGCCGGTCGTGGTCTCGTACGGGAACTGCTCGGGCTGGATGAAGCTGTTCATGCGCAGGTCGATCTGGTCGACCTTCATCTCGCGCGCGAGGGCATCGACCATGCGCTCGACGAGGTACACGGCCTCGGTGATCCGGAACGAGCAGCGGTAGGCCACCCCGCCCGGCGCCTTGTTGGTGTAGACGGCCTTGACCTGCACGTGGGCCGCCTCGAGGTCGTAGGACCCGCAGACGATGTGGAAGAAGCCGGCCGGGAACTTCGTCGGCTGCGCCGTGCTGTCGAACGCGCCGTGGTCGGCGATGGTGTCCACGCGCAGGCCGGTGATCTTGCCGTCCTTGGCGCAGATCTCCGAGCGCATGATGTAGTCGCGCGCGAAGCCGGTCGACATGAGGTTCTCGGAGCGGTTCTCGACCCACTTGACCGGGACGCCCGCCACGATCGAGCCGGCGATCGCGCACACGTAGCCCGGGTACACCGGCACCTTGTTGCCGAAGCCGCCGCCGATGTCGTTGCACATGATGCGGATCATGTGCTCGGCCAGGCCGGCCACGTGCGCGTAGACGGTGCGGTGCGCGTGCGGGGCCTGGTTGCCGTTGTAGATGTCGAGCTGGCCGGTCTTCGGGTTGAAGTCGGCGATCATCCCGCAGGTCTCCAGCGGCGCCGGGTGGCAGCGCGGGTAGATGATGTCGCGCTCGACGACGACGTCGGCCTCGGCGAAGGCCTTGTCGGCGGCCTCCTTGTCACCGGCCTCCCACAGCGGGCTGGCCAGGTTGTCGCGCTGGCCGGTCTTGTCGTCGCGGATCAGCGGCGCGTCGTCGTCGAGCGCCTTGCGCGCGTTGACGACCGCGGGAAGCGGCTCGTACTCGACGTCGATGAGCTGGAGCGCGTCGTTGGCCGAGTACTCGTCGGTGGCGATGACGAAGGCGACCTCCTGGCCCTGGAAGCGGACCTTGTCGCCCGCGAGCACGGCCTGGGTGTCGTAGGAGATTGTCGGCATCCAGGCGAGGCCCAGCGTCTCCAGATCCTTGGCGGTGATGACGGCCGCGACATTCGGGTGTGCGAGCGCCTTGGACGTGTCGATCGAGACGATGCGCGCGTGCGCGTACGGGCTGCGCAGCATGGCGCCGTAGACCATTCCCGGCAGCCGAAGATCGTCGAGGTAGTTGCCCTGGCCACGGATGAAGCGCGCGTCTTCCTTGCGCTTGAGGCGGCCGAAGCCGATCGGGCGCTCGGTCTGCGGGCTCGGGAGGTTCTCTGTGACAGCCATGCTCAGACCTCCTGTTTCGCGGCGGCAGCTTCGTACTCGGCAGCCCAGCGGACGGCGCTGACAATGTTCTTGTAGCCGGTACAGCGGCAAATGGCGCCCGAGATCGCGGTACGGATCTCGAGGTCGGTGGGGTTCGGGTTCTCGTCGAGCAGCGCCCGTGCCGTCATCAGCATGCCCGGGGTGCAAAAGCCGCACTGCAGCGCGTGCTGCTCGTGGAAGCCCATCTGGATCGGATCGAGGCGGCCGTCGACCTCCAGCGACTCGACGGTGCGGATCTCGTGGCCCTCGCACATCGCGGCGAGCGTGGTGCACGACTTGACGGCCTTGCCGTCCATCAGCACGACGCAGGCGCCGCAGTTGGAGGTGTCGCAGCCCCAGTGGGTGCCCGTCAGGCCGGGCGTCTCGCGGATGAAGTGAACGAGCAGCATGCGCGGCTCGACATCGCGGGAGACCTGTTCGCCATTGATCGTGATGGTGACTTGCATCGGTCAGGCCTCCTGGTTGAGGGCGCGTGCGGTCGCGCGGCTGAGGGCACGCTTGGTCAGGACGCCCGCGAGGTGGCGTTTGTAGTCCACAGGCCCGCGGCCGTCGGCCATCGGCGAGCAGTCCTCGGACGCGATCTCAGCGGCCTGCGCGAACAGCTCCTCCGACGGCGGCTTGCCCTTGAGCAGCTCCTCCGCGCGCGTGAGATGGATCGTGGTGAGGCCGACCGCGCTCAGCCCGATGCCCGCGTTCGAGATCGTCGAGCTGTCGAGCCAGACGGCCGCCGAGGCCGCCGCGATCGCCCAGTCGCCGGCGCGGCGCTCGACCTTCTCGTGCGCGCTGCCGGCGCCCGGGAAGAGCGGCAGCCGGATCTCGGTGAGCAGCTCGCCGTCGCCCACGGCCGTCACGTACGGGCCGACGTGGAACTCCTCCATGGAGACTGTTCGCGAGCCACCTGTTCCGCGGATCACAACCTTGGCCTTCACCGCGGTGCACACCGCCGAGAGGTCCTCCGCGGCGTCCGCCTGGCAGAGCGAGCCGCCGATCGTGCCGCGGTTTCGCACCACGGGATCGGCGATCACCTCTTCGGCGTCGCGGAACACGGGGAAGTGCTCCGCCAGGAAGTCCGACCCCAGCAGGTCCACGTGGCGGGTGAGCGCCCCGATCGCGATCTCGCCGCCATCGTCGCGGATGTAGGAGAGCTCTCCCTCGAGGTCGTTGATGTCGATCAGGTGCGCGGGCTCGGCGAGGCGCAGCTTCATCATCGGCAGCAGGCTGTGGCCGCCGGCGATCACTCGAGCATCGGAGCCGAGCCGGGCGAGGGAGGCGATGGCGCCCTCCACGCTGGTCGCACGCTCGTACTCGAAGGACGCTGGGGTCTGCAACGTTGCGCTCCTCTCGTCTCAGCTTCCGGAATTCGAGCCGCTCGCACCCGGCCCGGTGGGCAGCCGCTTGCGCGGCTTGCCGATGTCTTCGCGCTGCTCGTACTGCTCGGGTGAGTCGGTGCCGATCACCGGCGAGCGCGGCATCACCTCGGGGCGTTCCTGCCGTATCTCGGGATAGAGGGCCCGGGCGGCCGAGCTGCCGTATTCCACGGCGCGCAGCACCGGCCCGGCGGGGTTGGCGGCGGCGATCGGCGCCTCGCGGCCGAGGCGGGCAAGCGTGAGCGTGCCCTTCGTGTACACCTCGCCGATGCGCGGCGCGTCGATCTCGCCGCTCTCGGGGAAGTTCCGCAGACCGGCGGCCGCGGCCCCGGGGTAGAGGCCCTCGATCAGGCCCATGGAGTCGATCATGCCGGCCTTCTTCACGAGCAGGCCCTCGAGCAGGTCCACGCCGGCGTCGAGCTGCCCGTTGATGTCGTTCACGACGTCGTTCACGGGAGCGGTCTTCTCGAGGATGTCGACCACGTTGCCAATTACGACGTCGAGGCCCGCGGTGATCTTCCGCAGCTGGAAGATCACGGACACGAGGTAGTAGACGAGCGCCAGCACGATCAGCGCCACCGCCACGATCATCACGACGGCCGGGCCACTCATGACGCCACCTCCGCGTCATCCACGATCACGTCGAGCGAGCCGCCGTAGCCGGCCACGCCCGCCACCGTCTGGCGCACCTGGTCCTGCGTGGTCAGAAGCAGAGGCACCGCGTCGAGCTCCTTCGAGCCCGCGCCCGTGGCCTCGGCGATCTGGTTCACGCTCGGCACGATGCTCTTCGCGGCCTTGAGCACGCCGTTCAGCAGGTAGAGCGCGATCGGAATCACCGCGACGAACAGCAACACGTCACCGATCCACCACAGCGTCACCGCGGCCTCCTCTCGGCCACCACGGCCGCCTTCTTCCCGATGCCGGGGAGCGCGCCGAGGATGATGTCGAACTGTGCGTTGATCGCCTCAACCGCAGGCTCGAGCGGGCGCAGGTGCTCGGCCTCCACCGTCGCGAGCGCCGAGGCGAGCGTGGCCAGGCCGGCGGAGGCCTTCGTGAGCCCCTTCTGCACCTGGATCAGCGCGGCCACCAGCACGGCGATCACGACGACCGCGAGCAGCACGCTCAGGAGCACGAGCAAGTGGGTGGTGCTCATTCCAGACCTCCGTAGCCGTCGGTGAGCGCACTCATGTAGCCGTCCTGGACGACGGCCTCGTCGACGATCTGACCGAGCACGGGGGCAGTGGCCTCGAGCTGCGGGATGTTCGACGTGTTCGACGCCACCTGTCCCGCGGTGGCGAGCAGGCCGTCGACGGAGCGCTCGATGCTGCCCACCGCCTGGAGGAGCATTCCGAGCAGAGCCGCGACCACGAGTGCGGCCACGAGTCCGATCACGAGCGCGATCGTCCAGTAGCCGTGAGCCGAGAGCGCAATGACGGTCATTTGCCCACCGCCACCTTTCTGAGCGCGCGGGCGGAATGCAGGATTCTCACGCCCGAGTCGTTGATGCGAGCGATCCCAGGAAGCTCGGCCGTCTGCTGACGAAGCGTCTCGACCGCTCCCTCGGCTGTCTTTGCCTGCTCGGCGATCCTCCGCGCAAGCATCACGATCGTGATGACGATGACTGCGGCCACGGCAATCACTACGACGCCGAGAACGATCCCGATGATCCATCCGGTGGACGAGGCGGTTACCGCGGTCATCTACGAATCCTCCTCCTCAAATCACGTCAACCGGTGGCCAGCACGGCGCCGCCGAGCCATTAGTGCCCCACGAAGCGAAGATACTCGGCGCGTGTGAGCCTGTCCAGCGCGGCGTTCGCGGGCGCACTGTGAGGATCTCGTGAGCGCCCCGCCGTAGCTTCGCCTTCGTTGATTTCTGAACGGAGGTTGGACATGAGACTCGCTCCACTCGCCGCGCTGCTGTGCGCGGCGTTCCTTGCCCTCGCCCTCGCCGGACCCGCGGCGGCGAACACCTTCAACGTCACCACCACCGACGACGACGTCGGCACCTGCGACCCGGGCGACTGCTCCGTGCGCGAGGCGCTTGCCGCCGCCGACGTCAACCCCGGGGCGGACAGCGTGAACATCCCCGCGGGCCACTACGTGCTCACCAACGGGCAGCTGGCCATCGACGAGGTCGACGACACGCTGAACATCGTCGGTCACAGCGCGCGGGACACGATCCTCGACGCGGGAGGCCAGTCGCGCGTCCTGTTCATCAACGACGGCTTCGTGAACATGTCCCACGTGACTGTCACCGGCGGCGTGGCCCCGGGGGACGACCCGGATGCGCCGGGCCAAGGGGGCGGCATCTTCATGAACGACCAGCAGCTCACCCTCGATCACGTGGCGGTGACGAACAACACGGCACTCTCGGAGCCGGACTTCGGCGGACAGGGCGGCGGCATTTTCGCGAACGAGCCAGTGACCATCACCAACAGCCTGGTCGCCGGCAACACCGCTGACGGCACCGGCGGCTCGTTCAGCGGCGGCCAGGGCGGCGGGATCTTTGCCAACGAGCCTGTCGACATGACCAACGTGACGGTCACGAACAACGAGGCAAAGCCCGCGACCGGGGCCACGTTCCCGGACGGTCAGGGTGGTGGCGTCTTCGTGAACGAGACCTCCACCTGGAACCACGTCACGCTTGCCGGCAATCGTTCCTCGGGCGCGCCCGACAACGCCGCGGGCGGCGTGTTCGTCAACGAAAACATGACCATCGGGAACTCCCTGCTGGCCGGCAACACCGTCGACGGCGCGCCGAACAACTGCGTGAACAACGGGGAAACGATCACCGAGCAGGGCCACAACCTCCAGGGCACGAGTGACTGTGGCTTCACCGCGCCAGGCGACGTCACGGGCGATCCGCTGCTCGGCGGCCT
>DASXCV010000269.1:0-24607 GCA_036491015.1 Thermoleophilaceae bacterium
GGCACGCGCCGCTCGCAACGCACGGAGTTCCACGGCACCGACGCTCACAGACCACAGAATGCCGGACCGGTTACCCTCGCCCGCATGACCGCGACGTTGCCCGCGTCGATCCAATCCGTGTTCGCCCGCTTTATCACCACGGAGTACACGACGATCGACTCGGGCGGGCAGCCGATCACATGGCCGCTCACGCCTTACTACAAGCCGGGCGAGCCCTGCATCGACGTGACCACCGGCCTCGGCTATCCGAAGAAGGCGAATGACTCGCGCGCCAACCCCAAGGTGGGGATGCTGTTCTCGGACCCCACGGGCAGCGGCCTCGACGACGCGCCGATGGTGCTCGTGCAGGGCACCGTCGACGTCGACGACCGCGACCTCGACGCCAACCGCAGGCGCTACGAGCGGGAGGCCATCGAGAAGCTTCCGGCCACCAAGGACATGAGCCCGCCGGACTTCCTGAAGCGCTTCTTCAGCTGGTACTACACGCGCATCTACATGCACGTACGGCCCGAGCGGATCTACCTCTGGCCGGGCTGCGACGTGAGCCAGGAGCCGACGCTGTGGGACGCGCACATGGAGGAGGTGCGCTCAGGCCACGACGAGGAGCCCGAGTCCGCGCAGCGGCCCCCGGGCGGCGGCGCCGGCGCGTGGGACTCGCGCATCGAGGAGCTGGGCCGCGCGCACAGCTCCGCGGTGATCTCGGTGGTCGCGCCGGACGGCTTCCCGTTCTCAGTGAGGCTGCCGGTGAGCGTGGACCCGGCCGGCCGCGTGATCCGCCTCGACACGGAGCCGGTGGGTGTCCCGCTGTCAGCCGGCCTCGCCTGCGTGACCGCGCACGACCACGACGAGCGCTTCACCTACCAGCGCAACTTCCAGGTGCGCGGCGACCTCGTGGAGCGCGACGGCGGCTGGGCCATCGAGCCCCACAAGCTCGTCGGCGGCTTCGAGCTACCGCCCGGCTCCCTCGCGCAGCGCATGAAGCTGAACTACACGAAGACAAGGCGCTTCCGGAAGGTCGCTAAACAGGAGCTGGCGAAGCGCGCGCACTAGGTCGGTCAACGGTCAACGGTCGACGGTCAACGGTGAACGGTCAACGGTCAACGAACCCGTTTTTCCGCAGATTGCGGGATCGCGTGCGAAAAGCCACTTGACGGATCCCGGGACCTCGGGTTAGGGTCTCACCAGAGACGCGGACGATACCCGCAAAGAGCGAGGCCACGAGATGGAAGGCCCGCCGCGCAAGCCGCCCGGAGCTTCGGCAAAAGGTGGCGCGCTTCTCAAGCGGGCCGACTGCGTCTCTATTTATTTCGAAGCCGGTGCGGGGGTGTCGCCGAGCGCTGCTTCGATCTCGCCTATCGCCTGAGCGGTGTCGCGGTAGTGGACCGCGGTCATGCCCAGCTCGGTGGCCATCTCGCAGTTCGCCTCGATGTCGTCGACGAACAGGCAGTCCGCGGCGGACACGCCGTCGCCGAGCCGCTCGAGCGTGAGCTCGTAGATCCCCGGCTCGGGCTTGCGCATCCCGACGAACGCCGAGTCGACGACCAGCTCGAAGATCTCGTCGATGTCCGGCAGCTTCGCGCGCCAGAGCGGTTCCCACTCGCGCACGTTGTTGGTCAGGAGCGCCATCCGCAGGCCACGCTCGCGCAGCCGGCGCATCAGCTCGATCATCTCCTCGTTGGGGTGCAGATGCTCGAAGTAGCGCTCGCCGAAGCCCTCGAGCTCGACGTCGCCGGGCAGCGCGTCGCCGAGCAGGCGCAGGAACTCGGCCTCGCTGATCTCGCCCTTCTCGAGCGCGAACAGCGGGTGCTCGCCGTCCGTCTCGCGCGCGAGCTGAGCCATCGCGTTGCCGAGCTCCTCGAGGCTCACCCCGGAGTGCTCCTGGAAGGCGAGGAAGGTGCCGACGAGCGGGCTGGTGAGCACGCCGCCGAAGTCCGAGATCACCGCGCGGATCAAGCAGCCTCGGGTGGCTCGTCGCGGATCGTCACCTCGTAGGCGCCGGCGCCGTCGCGGCCCTCCATCCGCCACGAGAACACTGCCGCGTTCACGCGCAGGCCCTCGAGCGACAGCGTGGTGCCGGTGGCGGCGGTGCCGGACAGCCGCCGCGGAAAGTCCTCGCCGTGCATCCATAGCTCGAGCCCGGCGTTGCGCTGCCGGCCGTCGCCGTCGTACACGGTCGAGATGCGCGCGTCGTCGACCTTGCGCGCCTCGCCGCCGGACACTAGCCAGGCGGCGACGTCCTCCTGGCCGTGGCCGATCGCCCCGCGCGGCCGCCGGGCCAGGGCGAGCACCGCGTTCTCCTCGTCGAACAGCGCCGTGAGCCCGCGCACCGCGTCGAGCTCGTCCCAGACGGGCGGCTCGCGCGTCTCGGTGGCGGTGCCGAGGCAGTCGAGGTTGTTGCCGTCGACCGTCCCGCTCACCCTGCAGATGCGCGTGCTCGCGCCGCCGAGCTCGAGCGGCTCGCACACCGGCTTGAACGAGATGTCGAAGCGGTTGCCGAGCGCCGCCCGCCAGCCGTCGCCGTCGCGCGCCACCTCCGGCCCGTCCGGCAGCGCCTGCGGCCGGCCGTGCTCGAACAGCAGCGTGAGCCCCGAGCGCGCGCTGCCGTGCAGCCCGCGGTCCGGGTCGAAGAAGGCGAGGGCGACGGCAGGTTCGTTCAACGCTCGAGCTGCGACGTAGGAGCGTCGTACTCCGTGGCGGTGCCCTCGACGTCGAAGTCCGGCGAGGAGGGCCGCGGCCGGCGCGAGGTCTTGAACTCGATGCGCTTGCCAAGCCGCCGTATCGCCAGCCGCCGGAAGAGCACGCGCGTGGGTGGCAGGAGCAGCACCACGCCGATCACGTCCGTGATGAAGCCGGGCGTGATCAGGAACGCGCCGCCGAAGATCACGAGCACGCCGTCGATCACCTCGCGGTGCGGCATGTCGCCGCGCTGGAGCGTCTCGCGGAAGCGCGCCCACACGCGCCGCCCCTGCGATTTCAGCAGCAGCGAGCCGATCACCGAGTCCGCCGCGAGCAGCAGCACGGTGGGCAGCGGCCCGATGGCCTCGCCCACCTGGATGATCACGTAGATCTCGGCGATCGGGACAGCGATGAAGATGACGACCAGAAGCAGGATCGGCACGGGGGGCAGGCTACTAACATGGACCCCATGCCGACCGTGGAAGACGTCGAAGACGCCCTGACCAACGTGATCGACCCGGAGCTCGGCCTCGACTTCGTCGAACTCGGCCTCGTGTACGAGATCGAGGTCGAGGGCGGAGACGTGTACGTCACCTTCACGCTCACCTCGCCGGGCTGTCCGATCGGCCCGCAGGTCACCGAGCAGATGAAGGAGTTCGTGAGCGAGCTGCCGGGCGTCGAGCGGGTGCTCCCCAAGATGGTGTTCTCCCCGGCGTGGACGCCGGATCGCATGAGCGAAGAGGCGAAGTTCGCCCTCGGCTTCTAGCGCCGTAACGTCACAAATCTGAGCGCAGGGCCTTCAAGTCCGGGCCTCCCTGCCGATCCCTCAATGGAGGGACCAAGTCCCGCCGCAGGTCATGAGGCTTGGAACGCCAGACAAGGAGGAGCGCTCCGTCGCGCTCAAGCTCGCGGGTGCGCTGTGGCTCACCGGTGCGCTGACCACATCCACCGGGATGCTGATCCCGGGCGCGCCCACGCACCACTGGCGGCTGCTGCTCGGGCTGGCGGCCGTCCAGACCGCGTGGGGCGCCCTCTGCTTCGTCATCCCGTTCGACACGGCGAACGCCCTCACGTTCCACACCCCGGCCCTGCTCGCGCTGCCGATGATCGCGGTGATGGTGGCCGTGTCGGGCGGTCCCCGCTCGGTGGCCACCTACGACCTGTTCTTCATCGTCTCCTACTGCGCGTATTTCTTCTCCGCGCGCGCGGCGATCACGTACGCCGCGATGTGCGGGGTCGTGCACGCCCTGCCGCTGCTCTACGACAGCCACGCGGTGAGCGAGGGCATGCTCGTGCAGATCTACGTCGCCGCCCCGAGCTACCTCGTGCTCGCGTTCGTGATGGGCCGCGCCCGCAGTCGCCTCGTCCAGCTCCGCTATGCGGCCGACGAGCTCTCGCGCGTGGATCCGCTCACCGGACTCGCCAACCGCCGCGCCTTCACCGAGCGGATGGACGGCCACATCGGCGGCGAGCGCGCCAGCGACGTGACCGGGCTGATGCTCGTGGACCTCGACGACTTCAAGGAGGCGAACACCCGCTGGGGCCACCCCGGCGGCGACCGGGTGCTCTGCGAGGCGGCCCAGGCGCTGCGCTCCGCGGCCCGCACCGGGGACATGGTCGCGCGCCTCGGCGGCGACGAGTTCGCGATCGTTGCCCACGGCCTCGGCGGGGAGGGGATGCGCGCGCTCGCCGGGCGGGTGCTCGAGGCCGTCCGCGCGACCGGCAAGGCGCTGGACGGCGAGCTGCCCGGCATGCGCCTCACGGCGAGCATCGGCTGGGCGCTCTATCCGCACACGGCGGCCACCGCGGAGGAGCTGATCGCGGCCGCCGACGTGAGCCTGCGCGGCGTGAAGGGCCAGGGCAAGGACAGCGTGCTCTCGCCCGCCGAGTGGGTGCCCGGCGCCGCCGGCGCCTGAGCTGTCGTCGGAAGTTGCTCAAGCGTCCATAATCGACGTATGCGTGCCCCTCGGCTCGCGCTGTTCGCAGTACTGGCGGCCCTTGGAATCGTGCTGAGCGGGCCGCTCGGGCCGAGCACGTCCGCGGGCGACACTCCGGCCGCCGGGCCGTTCGCGTATTCGATCGAGCTGCACGCGGACATCGACCCGGCCACGCAGAAGTGGATCCACAAGGCGCTCGGCGAGGCGAAGTCGAAGCACGCGACCGTCGCGATCATCCGCATCGACACGCCGGGCGGGCTCGACGACTCGATGCGCTCGATCATCAAGGACATCCTCGCCGCGCCCATGCCGGTGATCGCCTACGTGTATCCGAACGGGTCGCGCTCGGCTTCTGCCGGCATGTACATCACGCAGTCGGCCGACGTCGCGGCGATGGCGCCGCAGACGAACATCGGCTCGGCCACGCCGATCAACTCGAACGGCAGCGACATCGGCGGCGCGCTCGGGCGCAAGATCATCAACGACTCCGTGGCCTACGTGCGTGCCCTCACTGCCTCACACGGCCGCAACGCCAACGTGGCCGCGCAGATGGTCACGAAGGCCACCAACCTCACCGCCACCCAGGCGCTGCAGGTGCACTTCATCGACAAGATCGCCGACACCCAGCCGCAGCTTCTGAACCAGCTCGACGGCTTCCAGGTGAAGGGCCCGAAGGCGCAGATCCTGCACACCGCGGGGATCCCGATCGTGACCCGCGACATGCCGTTCCAGTACGACCTGCTCGAGGTCATCGTCAACCCGACGGTGGCCTACCTGCTGCTCACGCTCGGCTTCCTGGGACTCGTGTTCGAGTTCTTCAGCCCCGGGATGGTCGCGCCCGGAGTGCTCGGCGCGATCGCGCTCCTGCTCGGCTTCTACGGCACCGCGCAGCTGCCCGTGAACGCCGTCGGCGTACTGCTGTTCGTGGTCGCGGTGGTGCTCTTCATCCTCGAGCTGAAGGTGGGCGGGCACGCCGTGTTCGCGATCGGCGGCATCGCTGCGCTGATCGCGAGCGGCCTGCTGCTGTTCAACACCGGCAGCGGCCCGTTCTCGATCGACGTGCCGGTGGTGATCGTCACCGCGGCGCTGTTCGGCGGCCTCACGATGTTCGCCGTGTCGAAGGCCGTGGCCGCCAGGCACGGGCCGGTGTCCACCGGCTGGGAGGAGCTGCTGGGCAGCGAGGGCAAGGTGCGCGTGCCGCTCGAGCCCGTCGGGCAGGTCTACGTGCAGGGCGCGCTCTGGCGCGCGCGGCTCGCCGATCCGGACGCGGCGCCGCCCCCGGTGGGCGATAGAGTCCGCGTCGACTCGGTGGACGGCCTCACGCTCGGCGTGACGCCGCTCGGAGCGCCCACAGACAGGGAGGAGAGCCCGGCATGGCAGTAGCCCTCGCGATCGTCGGAATCGTCGTCTTCTTCATCGTGATCCTGGTGGCCGCGTCGATTCGCGTGCTGCGGGAGTACGAGCGTGGCGTGATCTTCCGGCTCGGCCGGCTGATCGCCCAGAAGGGTCCGGGGCTGATCCTGCTGATCCCGGTGATCGACCGCATGGTGCGCGTGGACCTGCGCACGGTCACCCTCAACATCCCGCCGCAGGAGGTGATCACGCGCGACAACGTGACGGCGCGGGTCAACGCGGTGTGTTACTTCCGCGTGATCGATCCGAACCGCTCGATCGTGGAGGTGGAGAACTTCCTCGTGGCCACCTCGCAGATCGCACAGACCACGCTGCGGTCCGTGCTCGGCACTGCGGACTTCGACACGCTGCTGTCCGAGCGCGACCGGCTCAACGTCGACCTCCAGAAGATCATCGACGAGCAGACCGAGCCCTGGGGAGTGAAGGTCACGACGGTCGAGATCAAGGACGTCGAGATCCCGCAGGGGATGCAGCGCGCGATCGCGCGGCAGGCCGAGGCCGAGCGCGAGCGGCGAGCGAAGATCATCAGCTCCGAGGGCGAGTACCAGGCTGCCGCGCGGTTGTTCGACGCCGCCGAGATCATCAGCAAGAACCCGGCCACGATCCAGCTTCGCTATCTCCAGACGCTGCTCGAGCTGGGCTCGGGGCAGGCGTCGACGATCGTGTTCCCGCTACCGATCGACCTGATCGGCCCGCTCACCAACGTGCTGCGCCGCGGCGGCGGGGACGATGACGGAGGAGACGGTGGCGGCGGAGGAGGCGGCGGCGGACCGCGGCCGAGCAATCCGCGCGCGGTGCCCGGCCTCGCGCCCACCGAGGAGCCTCAGGCGCCGCCGGTCACGCCCGGACTCGCGCCCGGCGACGACGTAGACCCACCCGAGAGCCCTGCGTCTTAAGACCATTCTGGGTTGCGCGGCGGTGCTCGCCGTCGCCGGCTTCATCGTCTACGCCGTCCAGTTCTCGGACTTCGGGAAGGGCGGCACCACCACCGTGCGGCTGAACGGCATCGCGCCGCCGGCCGCGTCGCCGATCGCGGTTCGTCTGGCCAACGCCATCGGGCGGGCGAACCTGGGCAGGCGCTTCCGGGCGGTGGACATGGCGGCGGTGGCGCCGTTCGGCTGGGACCGCATGTACGTGTTCAGGGACGAGACGGGCAGCGACATCCGGCAGCGCCTCGGCTTCGACTGGTCGGGCGCGCCTGACGTGGTTCCGCGCAGCGGCGAGCACGAGGGGTTGCTGGTGTTCGTGGGCGGTCAGACCGTGACGGGCTCGGCGTTCTTCTCGGACGCGATCGGCCACCTCGACTGCCTGACCGCGCCCGCCGGCTACACGCGCGACACGCGCTTCGTCGTGCGCTTCGCGCGCCGGTCGCACGCGCCGTATCTCGCCAGCACGCGGCCGGACGCCGCGGAATCGGCGTGCCTGCGGGCGGTCGGGGCCTAAAGGTTCCGGCCCCGCTGCCGATCGAATAGCTCGAATGCCGAATCCCCGGACGATCCGGGGAGCGGGGGACCCAAGTTGTCCCGGGGCTAGTTCCGCGGTGATCCGCGGAAGGCGCCAAGCCCTTCGCGCCAGCCCGTCAGCTAACCCCGCAGGCCTAAGAAGGAGACTCGACCTTGCGCCGCACGACGCTTTTCGCCGCGCTTTCCTGCGCTGCAGCCTTCGCCGCCACGGCGAGCCCTGCGCTCGCAGACGGGAACGGCGGCACCCCCACCACGGACAGCGGGGGTTCGACCTCGCCCTCGCAGTTCAGCCCCGGCCAGCTGGGCGGAGGAGCAACCCCCGAGCTGCCCGACACCGTCACCAACCCGGCTCCCGACACCACCACGCCGGCCCCGCAGACGGCCCACCTCGCCACGCTCGCCCACGGCGAGGCCACCGCGCCCGCCGGCGCGCCGCTCGCGGTGCGTCTCGCGATCCAGGCGGCCAACAGCCTGCGGCACAAGCCGTACGTCTGGGGTGGCGGCCACGCCTCCTGGCGGGCTCGCGGCTACGACTGCTCCGGCTCGGTGTCCTACGTGCTTCACGCGGCCGGCCTGCTCGACGTGCCGGAGGTGTCCGGCACGCTCGCCCACTGGGGCGTGCAGGGCGAGGGCAAGTGGATCACCGTCTACGCCAACAAGGGCCACGCGTTCATGATCATCGCCGGCCTGCGCTTCGACACGAGCGGCGAGGGCCAGAGCGGTCCGCGCTGGCGTACCGAGTCGCGCTGGCTGCGCGGCTTCCACCGCCGCCACCTGGCCGGGCTCTAGCCGAGAGGGATCAGGCCGCCGCGCGGGCGGTCACTGCTGCGGGGCGCCATAGCGCGTCGTCGCCGAGCTGCTCGCGTTGCGCCGCGCCGCTTGCCACCAGCTCCACGAGGGCGGTGGTGGCGGCGGCGTCGTCGGGGTCGTCGTTGCGAATCGCCATCGCAAGCGACACCTCGCGAGTCGTGATCCCGTACGGGAACTCCGCGAGCAGCTCGCCGACGTTCTCGGCCTCGGGGCGGCTCGTGAGCGTGGGGTCGAGGTTGGCGACGCAGAGGTCGTAGCCCGCGATCGGCTGGTAGCCGCCGGCCACGAGCCGCTGGTCGTCCTTCTCGAAGATCAGCGTGGGGGCGGTGTAGCGCTCCACCCCGTCCCGAATGGCGGTCTTGCCCTGCATCGACGCGGGTGAGCCCGCCGCCTGGCGAGCCTCCTCGCGGTCGCGCTGGTAGGCCTCCTCGACTTCGGGAGAGTCGAGCCGGCCCACGATCGCGTCCACGTCGAGCTCGGGCGCGCGGGCAAGCGCCTGCGCGATCTGCGCGTCCTCGTCCATCAGGAGCGTCGAGGTGAACCAGGCGAAGCGCAGTGCGCGCAGGGCCACGTAGCCGGTCTCCACGCCGTCCATCCGCGCCGACACGACGGCGCGGCAGGCGCGGCCCGTGCCGGGCACGCGCGTGCGAGGCGCGCTCTGGAACGGCATGCCGAAGCGCTTGAAGCGCAGCCCCACGGCGGCCTGGCGCTCGGGCGTGTAGCCGCGAGACTCGTACTCGGAGCCGTTCTCGGTCAGCCCGATGAGGACGATCCGCCACTCGAGCTGGTCGCCATAGCGCCAGCGCAGCGTCGTGATCGCCGGCTCGATCGAGTAAGCCCACGGGCACCCCGGATCCGTGATGTGCGTGACGCGCAACACGCTTCCCACTTACGGGACATTAGCGAACCCGACCAGCCGCTGGGGTCGCCGCCCAGGACGCGTCCAGACCAAGCCGATCAAGGACGCAGGGTCGAGTGCGTATGTCAATACGCCGAGACACGAGGACGCCGAGCGGCGACGGTATGGCGCGTTACTGGGCGACGACCCGGAAGGCGCCGCGCATGAACGGGTGAATCCGGCAGAAGTACGTGTAGGTGCCGACCGGGAGGTTGGGCGGCGTCGACCACGTCTGCTTGTTGTTGAACGCGGTGAGGAACGCCGGCCCGAAGCCGAGCTGCCCGGAGTCGAAGGCGCCGGCGCCGTTGGCGATCGGATAGCTCACGCCGGTGTCGAGGTTGCAGGGCGTGGCGCAGGCCGTGATCGAGTGCGAGATCTGGAGGTCGAACGGCGTGTTGGGCGTGCCGTCGCCGTTCACGAAGGTGAGCGACTGTCCCTGCTGCACCTCGGCCGGGTCCTTTGCGGCGCCGCGCGCCGACAGGTCGCCCTGCTGGTACTTGAAGTCCTCGATCTTCACGGTGTTGTTCGCCACCGGCAGCGCCGGCAGCGAGAGCGGGTTGGCCAGTCGCGGCGCCGTGCCGCCGTGCACGTTGTTCTCCTTCAGGTGGCCGTGGGTCACACGGCCGTGCTCGGGGATCTTCCGGCTGAACGGATCGAGCCCCGCCTTCGAGTCGACGGCCACGTAGACCACCATGATCCCCATCGACTCGTACCAGGAGCCGAGCTTCGTGTCGTAGGTCGTCGTCGTTCTCAGCGTGTCGCCCTTGCGCAGGTGCACGCGCCAGTTCTTCGGCGTGGCCGTCATCGCCATGTCCCACGAGTCGGGCGCGCGGTGGCCGAAGTAGTCCGCGTACGAGCGGAACAATCGGACCGAGTCCGGCACGTCGCCCGGCACCACGCCCTTCTTGCTCGCCGCCGACACGTTCGAGCCCTGGCGCACCGCCATCAGGTCGTCGTAGAGCCCGCCCGGGTGGATGTGGCCGGCGGTGGCCACGAGCGTCGCGTCGTACGGAAGCTTCCACTGGTCGAGCGGTGCACCGGCGCCGTAGGGGTTGTTCGCCTGGTCCGGGTAGGTGAACTTCCCGTTCGTGCCCGTGCCGCGCAGCACGTCGAACACCGGGTAGCCGTGCCCGTTCTGCACGTCCATCCACACCGGCTTGACCGGCTTCATCCTGCGGCCGAGCTTCGAGTGCAGCGGCACGAAGTCCACGTCGTAGGTCAGGTACACCGTGTACGGCTTGTTGGTGAGGTCGTGGATCATGTAGTTGATGATCCAGTGGTCCTTGGCAGGGTTCACCGGGTAGCCATACGGCGCCGGGATCTTGAAGATCGTCTTCTCCTCGCCCGAGGCGAAGAAGCGTTCCGGGAAGTTCGGGAAGGTCGCGTCCTGCGCGCCCGTGTTGATCCACACGCCGTGGTGCAGATGCAGCTTGTAGGTCGGCGGGATGGCGCCGTTCGGCAGTTTCAGGTTGGGCGCGATGCGCGTGACGAAGCCCGCCTCGCTCGGCATCTCGGTGGGCTTGGCCTGGCCGCTGAGGATCAGGTTCGCGCCCGGGCGGATGTGCAGCGGCCCGAAGCGGAAGTGAAGGTGCTGAACGCCTGTCGGCCCCGCGTGGCTCTTCGTCTTCGCGGCGGCCGGCTGGGCGAGTACGCAGCCGAGAAGCGCGGCAGCGGCCAGCAGGATGGGGTAGATGCGCTTCACGAGGTCCCTGAGACGAGCCGTCCTGGCCGCCTCGGAGAGCATAACCCCAAAGAGAGACAGATGGAGCGGTGACTCAGGTCGCGCTCGACGGCTCGGCCTGGCCCTCCTTCGAGGGCGTCTCGCGTTGCTCCGGCTTCGCGCGCCGCCGCGCCTCCTCGAGCAGCTCGACCAACGCATCCTCGAGGTAGAGGGCGAGGTCGTCGATGTCCGGCATCGCGTCGTAGTCGGCCAGCAGCCCGAAGTCGAGCCGGCCGTTGTAGCTCATGATCGCGATCGCGAGCGCATGGTTCTCGGGCAGGAACGCCATCGGGATCAGCTCCTCGAGCTCGCGCCCGAGCAGGTAGAGCGGGAGCTGCGGGCCCGGCACGTTCGTCACGATCAGGTTGAACAGACGCGTGGAGAAGTTGAGCCGCGAGGCCTGGGCGAGCAAGGTGGGCGGGGCGAAGTCCTCGAGGTTCGAGATCACCTCGGCTCCGAGCGCCTGCTTCGACTCCTTGACCCCCGACATGGCCTCGCTCACGCGGTCGAGGGTCGTCACCGGGGCCTCGCTGTAGACCGGCAGCGGCCCGCGCATCACGGCGATGCGATTGCCGAGCTGATGGTGCTCGTCCTCGGTGCGGATCGACATCGGCACGAGGGCGCGCAGCTCGAGTCCCTCGGTGCGCACGCCGCGCAGCCGCAGCCAGCGGCGCAGTGCGCCGGTGACCACCGCGAGCACGACGTCGTTCACGGTGCCGCCCAGCGTGTTCTTGATCTCCTTGAAGTCGTCGAGCCGGCTCTGCACCCAGCGCGCCCGCCGGTGCGGACCGATCGGCACGTTCAACGGCGTGGCGGGCGCCGAGTTGAGACCCGCCCAGACGATCTCGCCGACGCCCTCCGCCGCCTCGCGCGCACCGCGCACCGCGCCCGCAGGATGGCGCAGGGCGCCGATGGCCCGGCCGCCGAGCTCGAAGGGGAACTTCGCAACCGCCTTCGCGCCGTCCGCCACGAGCTCCGCCTGCGATGGCTCCGGCTGCGGCGCCCACGGCGGGTCCTCGGGCTCGATCTTGGTGGGCACCGGGCCGAGGTCGAACAGCACCGTGGCCAGGTCCACGCCCGAGATGCCGTCGACCATCGCGTGGTGGGTCTTCGTGATGAGCGCGAAGCGGTTGTCGCTGAGGCCCTGCACGAGCCACATCTCCCAGAGCGGCTTCGAGCGGTCGAGGCGCTGGGAGAAGATGCGGCCGGTGAGCAGCTGCAGCTCGTCCATCGACCCGGGTGACGGCAGCGCCGTATGGCGCACGTGGTACTCGATGTTGAGCCGGGCGTCGTCGATCCAGATCGGCCTGCCCATCTCGAGTCGCGGGAACGCGAGCTTCTGCCGGTAGCGCGGCACGAGGTGCAGCCGCGACTCCACGTGCGCGACCAGTTCGTCGTGCGCGGGAGGCGGCCCCTCGAACAGCAGCACCGCTCCCACGTGCATGTGAGAGGAGCGCCCCTCCTGAGCCAGGAACGACGCGTCGACGGCGCTGAGCCGGTCCTTGTGCTTGGTGGGCACGTCCTGAGCCTATCCGGGCGCACTCCGGCGCTCAAGGACTGCCCGACCCTGGCCGAATATCTGACTGTGGGCTCGCCGACAGGTGGGATTTCAAGCATTGTCAGCGCTTGGCGCGCCAAGGGCACGTCGCGGCGTGCCCGGCGCAGCCGTGAGCTGGTGCTGATGGAGGCAAGCTCCGCGCTCGTCGCATTCGGCCGCACGCTCCAGGCGGTCGAGGAGATCGCGGTCCACGCCGTGCTCGCCATGGTGCCGAACACGCCGGGCGCCCGGGCCACGATTCTGCGCGGCGGCGCCAGCGACCTGACCGTCGTGAACGCCGCCGGAGACAACGCCGAGGCGATCGTCGGGCACGTGGTGGAGCTGCGTCCGGAGACGAGCAGGATGCTGTTGAGCGGCCTCGCCATCACGTCGCAGCACGTACCGCCGGACGAGCGTGCCGCCAGCACCTCCAAGGCCAAGCTCGGCGACCTCTACAGCGTGCCGCTGCTCGTGCACGGCAAGCTGGTGGGCGCGCTGATGGTCACGGCGGACGGGCGACTCCCGCACGCCTTCGAGGACAGCTTCCGCACACTTGCGAGCCACGTGACGATGGCGCTCGAGAGCGTCGGGCTCACCGAGGAGCTGCGCCAGAGCGAGGAGCGCTTCAAGGCGCTCGTCCAGAACGCCACCGACGTGATCACGGTCGTCGACGTGCAGGGCACGGTCCGCTACCAGAGCCCCTCCAGCGAGCGGGTGCTCGGCTGGCGGCCGGCGGAGCTCGAGGGCCGCGGGTTCGTCGGCATCCTGCACCCGGAGGACGCCGAGCCGTCGATGGCGTTCTTCGTCGAGGCGATCAAGACGGGCGAGGTGAGCGCGCCGGTGCGCTGGCGCGTGCGCCACAAGGACGGCTCATACCGCTACGTCGAGACGATCTACAACAACCTTGCCGAGGACCCGAACGTCCGCGGCGTGCTGCTTACCACGCGCGACGTGACCGACCGCAAGGAGCTCGAGGACCAGCTCGCCTACCGCGCCTTCCACGACGCGCTCACCGGCCTGCCCAACCGCTCCCTGTTCACCGACCGCGTGGAGCACGCCCTCGCCCGCCGCGTCCGCGAGCCCGGCAAGATCGCCGTGCTGTTCCTCGACGTCGACGACTTCAAGACGGTCAACGACAGCCTGGGCCACGCCGCCGGCGACAGCCTGCTCGTGGCGATCGCCCAGCGCATCGACGACTGCCTGCGCGGTGGCGACACCGCCGCCCGCCTCGGCGGCGACGAGTTCGCGATCCTGCTCGAGGACGTGGTCGACCCGGCCGAGGCCGCCGGCGTCGCGGACCGCGTGATCGAATCCCTGCGCCCGCCCTTCGACATCGACGGCAAGCGCACGTTCGTCTACGCCAGCATCGGCATCGCCACGAGCTCCGGCACGCCGGGCGAGCGCGCCGAGGAGCTGCTGCGCAACGCCGACGTGGCCATGTACATCGCCAAGCGCCGCGGCAAGGGCAGCCACGAGTTCTTCGAGCCGGACATGCACCTCGCCGCGATGCAGCGGCTCGAGCTGAAGGCCGAGCTCGAGCTCGCCCTGGAGCGCGACGAGTTCGTGATCCACTACCAGCCCGCCGTCGACCTCTCGACCGGCAAGATCACCGCGGTCGAGGCCCTCGTGCGCTGGGACCACAAGGAGCGCGGGCTCGTGCCGCCCCTCGACTTCATCCCGCTCGCCGAGGAGACCGGCCTGATCGTGTCGATCGGCGGCTGGGTGCTGCGCGAGGCCTGCCGCCAGGCGCGCGCGTGGCAGCTCGCCTACCCGGACGACAACCCGCTGTCGGTGGGCGTGAACCTCTCGGGGCGCCAGCTTCAGGACTCGAGCGTCGTCGCCGAGGTGCGCTCCGCGCTCGAGGAGACCGGCCTGCCGGCCGCCAACCTGATCCTCGAGATCACGGAGACGGTCCTGCTCCAGGACGCCGAGGCAGCGTCCGCCACGCTCGGCCAGCTCAAGAAGCTCGGCGTGCAGCTCGCGATCGACGACTTCGGCACCGGCTACTCCTCGCTCGGCTACCTCGACCGCTTCCCGGTCGACATCGTGAAGATCGCCAAGCCGTTCATCGACGGCGTGGCCAACGGCCCGGACGAGTCCGCGGTGGCCGCCGCGATGATCACGCTCGGCGGGACGCTCGGCCTGAAGACCGTGGCCGAGGGCATCGAGGACGCGGACCAGCTCGCCGAGCTGCGCGCCCTCGCCTGCGACCAGGGCCAGGGCTTCTACCTGGCGCGCCCGGTCGCACCTGAGGGCGTCGACGAGCTGCTCGCCGCCGGCGAGCTCCCCGCCAGCGCGTAGACCACAGGTCATAGGTCATAGGTCATAGGTCATAGGTCATAGGCACAATGGCCTCGTGCGGCCCATCGCTGCCGGCCTCCTAGTTGCTGCTTTCTTGCTCCTGACGGCGACGGCGCATGCCGGTCTTCGCACGCACCGCTTCGACGCGGGGGCCGCGCTCCGCTGGACCCGCATCCAGGTGGACTACGGGCCGCGGCCGGCCGGATCCGCGGCTTCGCGCGCGCTGGCGCAGCGCCTGCGTTCCGCGCTTCCGCACTCCGCATTCCAACCTGTTCCCGGCGGCCTGCGCAACGTGATCGGACGCGTGCCCGGCCGCGACCCGCGCGACGTCGTGGTGATCGGCGCGCACTACGACACCAAGGACATCCCCGGCTTCGTGGGCGCCAACGACGGCGCGGCCGGCACGGCGGTGGCGCTCGAGCTGGCGCGCCACCTGCGCCCGCGCGAGCTGCACGCCACGCTCGTGTTCGCGCTCTTCGACGGCGAGGAGAGCCCGGCCGGCACGCCCGACTCCGAGTTCGAGCAGACGGGCCTGCGCGGCAGCAAGGTCGCCGCGCGCGCCTATCAGGGCGCGAGCGCGATGATCCTGCTCGACTTCGTGGGCATCCGCCACCTGCGCATCCCGCGCGAGGAGAGCTCCGACGTGGCGCTCTGGGAGAAGATCCGGGCGGCGGCGAAGCGGGTGGGCGCGGAGGCCGCGTTCCCGCCCACCACCGGCGAGGACATCCTCGACGACCACACGCCATTCGAGAACGTCGGAGTGTCCTCGATCGACCTGATCGACTTCGACTATCCCTGCTTCCACAAGCTCTGCGACAACCTCTCGCAGGTGTCAGGCACGAGCCTCGACGACGTAGGTGAGACGCTCTTATCCCTTCTCCCTAGACTCTGAGCCCGCATGGCGAAGAACGTCCCCGAGAAGCTCTATCTCGCGGCGCCGCGCGGCTATTGCGCGGGCGTCGACCGCGCGGTGCAGACCGTGGAGCACGCGCTCGACCTCTACGGCGCGCCCGTCTACGTGCGCAAGGAGATCGTCCACAACAAGCACGTGGTGGAGGAGCTCGCGGCGCGCGGGGCGATCTTCGTGGACCAGGAGACCGAGGTGCCCGAGGGGGAGACCGTCGTGTTCTCCGCCCACGGCGTCGCGCCGAGCGTGCACGCCAACGCCGAGGCCCGGAAGCTGCGTACGATCGACGCCACCTGCCCGCTCGTCACGAAGGTGCACGTGGAGGCCCGCAAGTTCGCCGAGCAGGGCTACACGATCGTCCTGATCGGCCACGATGGACACGAAGAGGTCGAGGGCACGATGGGCGAGGCGCCTGAGCGGATCGTGCTGATCGAGAGCGAGGACGACGTGGACCGGCTCGAGGTCGAGGATCCCGAGCGGATCGCGTACATCTCGCAGACCACCCTGTCCGTCGACGAGACCCAGGACATCATCGAGAAGCTGAAGGCGAAGTTCCCGAGCATCGTCGGACCCCGCACCGACGACATCTGTTACGCCACCACCAACCGTCAGCTCGCGGTCAAGCAGATGGCCGCGCAGTGCGACCTCGTACTCGTGATCGGCTCACGGAACTCGTCCAACTCGAACCGCCTGGTGGAGGTCGCGCGCTTCCACGGCGCGGACTCCTACCTGATCGACAACGAGACCCTGGTGCAGGAGGAGTGGCTCGAGGGCAAGCGCGTGGTGGGGATCACGTCCGGCGCGAGCGCCCCCGAGAACCTCGTCCAGCGGCTCGTGGAGTTCTTCCGCGAGCGCGGGGTCACCGACGTGTCGGAGTTCCACGTGGTCAAGGAAGACGTGCGCTTCATGCTCCCGAAGCACATCCGCACGGCCCTCGCCGGCCAGGCCACCTAGCCGCGCACGCGCGCTACTCGCCGGGGCCGAGCGGCGTGAACTGAAAGCCGTGCAGCCGCAGTCCCGGATCGGCTGCTTCCACCAAGCCGTCCTCGGCCTCGTACAGACCGGGCTCGACCGTGCCCGAGAGCACGGCCCACGCCTCGCCCGCGCGGAAGCTCGTCACCTGCGCGCCGGCGCCGGCATCTGAGGCCTCGATGTAGTCCTCGCCGTCGGCCCAGTCGCGCACCAGCTCGAGCCGCTCGCGGTCCGCGGGGAGTGCGATGTCGGCGGTCTGCGGCTCCATCGTCACGCCGGGCTCGTCCTCGGGGCGGAGCGCGGCCAGCGGCTCGGGGAAGGGCAGCTCGGGCTCGATCTCGTGCAGCAGCTCCTGGATCGCCAGCTCGGTGTCGAGGTACTCGCCCTCGCCGTAGTGCACGAAGCGCAGCCAGCCGGTGCGGTCGAACAGGTAGCGGGCGGGCCAGCCCTTGTTGCCGTAGAGCTGCCACACCTCGAAGCTCGAGTCGAGTGCCACCGGATACTCGATCCCGAGCGCCTCGACCGCGCGCTCCACGGGCGCGCGCTCGCGGCCGAACGAGTAGCCGGGCGTGTGCACGCCGATCACCCGCAGCCCGAGTTCCGCGTAGCGCTCGTGCCAGGCCTTCAGGTACGGCTGGGTGCGCAGGGAGTTGATGCGCGCGTAATCCCAGAACTCGACGAGGATCGCGTGCCGCCCCAGTTCGGTCTGCATGCGGATGAACGCGGCGTTCAGCCAGTCGAGCCCGCCGGGGAACTCAGGAGCGGCGATTTCTGCGTCCACAGGGGTCCTCACACGCCTGCACCATATTTGGCTGTTTGCGCAACTTGCGGGCGTCTGGCTGTTTATAGTCCGACTGCCTCCCGGGCCGGGAGGCCGATTCGCACCCCAGATCAGGCCCCAGGAGAGAAGATGCGCAGACTCTTTGTTCTGTTGACTGCCAGCGCACTCGTGTGCGCAGTCGCAGCAGCTACAGCTTTCGCCCTCACCACCAACACGGTGAAGTACCAGGCGAAGCTGACCCCCAAGGGCAAGGCGAGCAAGAAGAAGCCCGCCCCGCTCGGCTACGAGGGCATCCTCGACGTCGGGACGTCGGACGGCACCCAGCCGAACGTTGCCCCTGACACGACGATCTACTACGCCAAGCAGATCGTCCAGAACGCCAAGTACTTCCCGGTGTGTGACCCGAAGAAGCTCGATGGCGCAACCGCCGTTCCGGCCTCGTGCAAGAAGGCCAAGATCGGCACCGGCGTGGCCACGGCGTTCCCGGGCACCCCGGGGCAGCCGACCATCGCGGCTCTCCAGGAGAACCTGACGGTGACGGCGTACAACGGCCTCAAGGGCAAGCAGATTCTGCTTGACCTCAACGGCTCCTCGCCGCAGATCATCACCAACCGCGTGATCGTCGGCACGATTGGCGCGGGTAAGGGCGGCAAGTTCAGCTACTCGGTGAACTTCCACGTCCCGCCGGACCTGCAGTTCCAGGCCGGCTTCCAGGTCGCGCTGACTCACTTCGACGTGAAGATCAGCAACAAGACGATCTCGGCGAAGGTCAAGGGCAAGAAGAAGAAGGTCTCGTACCTCGGCCTCACCTCGTGCCCGAAGAACAAGCAGCTCCCGGTCGACACCATCGTGCACTTCGCGCAGGATGGCTCGCCGGGCACCGCGCCTCCGCCGGGCGGCCCCTCGGTTGAGTCCACGAGCACCATGAAGTGCTAACGCATCACCTCTGCTGAGCAGTACGGATCGGGGCGGCCTTCGGGCCGCCCCTTTTCGTTCCGGCGCCTAGCGCGCGAGCGCGACCAGCAGGTGCGGCGACACGTAGACCTCGATCAGCGCCGTCACCACGAGCACCGGCGCCGAGATCGCGAAGGTCACGAACGTGGCCGCGAGCAGCTTGTGCCACTCGCCGCGGCGGCTCGCCACGAGCCAGGCCGCGAGCGGTAGGAACAGCGCCACCAGCTCGGGCAGCGCGTGGGGGAGCAGCGCGACGAGCAGCAGCCCTCTCGACATTCCCATCTCCGTGGCCACCGTCGACACACCGCCGCCGAGCACGTACGCCTGCGTGACGAGCGAGAAGGTGGTGGCGCAGGCCACGAAGCCGATCGCGAGCGGGCCCGCCTTCTCGTGGATCAGGCGCGAGAGGCCGGTGCGCTGCGCGGCCGACTGGGGCAGCGAGCTGCCCGCGATGAAGCCCGCCACGCACGCCATCACGTGCAGGGCCAGCACCAGGGAGTTGTGGTAGAGCACGCGAGCGGCGTCGCTGAGGTGGGCGCGGTAGTGCACGCCCGGCAGGAGCAGCGGGGTGGAGTCCGGCGTGGCAAGGGTCGACACGAGCAGGACGGCGGCCAGCAGCGCCACGGACACGACCAGGCTGAGCAGTACCCAGTCGCGCAGCACGCCCCAGGGCGCGCGGTTCCAGTCCTGGAGGGTCGCCCGGGTGTCCTTCATCCCCTGGACGAGCACGAGGTCGTTCACGCTCACCTCCAGACAATCGGCATACGGGGGCTCGACATTGAGCGCTGTTGGGATACTGGGCGCCCGTGTCCCTCCCGCCAGGACCCTCGCTGCCGGGGCTCATACAGACGCTCGGCATGATCAGCCGTCCCCACGGCTTCCTGGAGCGCTGCCGCCGGCGCTACGGCGACGTGTTCGCGATCAACGTCGCTCCGTACGGACGGATGGTCTTCCTCGCGGACCCCGCCCTGATCCGCCACGTGTTCGGCGGGGACACCTCGGTGTTCCACGTCGGCGGCGTGCGCGGCCGCGTGCTCGGTCCGCTGCTCGGCCACCACTCGCTGCTCCTGCTCGACGAGGACGAGCACATGCGCGAGCGCAAGCTGATGCTGCCGGCGTTCCACGGCGAGGCGCTGCGGCGCTACCCGGAGCTGATCCGCGAGATCGCGGAGGACCAGGTGAGCCGGTGGCCGGTGGGCGAGCCGATCGGGCTGCGGTCACGGATGCAGGGGATCACGCTCGAGGTGATCCTGCGGCTCGTGCTCGGAGTGCGCGACCCGGACGCCCTCGCGCGCCTGCGCGACCTGCTGGGAAGCCTGCTCGATCAGAGCACGCTGCTGCTCTTCCTCATCACCGCGCTCGATCGGGACCTCACGTGGTTTCCGCCCTGGCGCCGCTTCCTGAGCATCAGGGCGCGGGCCGACGAGCTGATCTACGAGGAGATCGCCCACCGCCGCGCTGATGCGTCTGGCGACGACATCCTGTCCCTGCTCGTGCAGAGCTCCGCCGAGGGCGGCGACTCGTTGACCGACGAGGAGCTGCGCGACGAGCTGATGACGCTCCTGATCGCCGGCCACGAGACCACCGCCACCGCGCTCGCCTGGGCGTTCGAGCGGCTCACCCGGCATCCGGCGGTGATGACGCGTCTGCGCTCCTCGCTCGAGGACGGCGGGAGCGACTACCTCGACGCCGTGATCAAGGAGACCCTGCGCGTGCGCCCCGTGGTGATGGAGGTGGGCCGCGACGTGACAGAGCCCGTCGAGCTCGGCGGCTGGCAGATCCCCGCGCGCACGCGGGTGATGTCCTCGATCGCGCTCGTGCAGCGAGCCGGCGAGCTCTGGGGCGCGGATGCCAAGGCCTTCCGCCCGGAACGCTTCCTCGACGGCGCCCAGCCCGAGCCCTACACCTGGATCCCGTTCGGCGGCGGCCCACGCCGCTGCATCGGCGCCTCGTTCGCCACCACCGAGATGGCAGCAATCATCCCCGTGGTCCTAAGCCACTTCGACCTGGTCCCAGACCGCCCCGAGGCAGAGCGCTCCCAGACCCGCAACGTCACCCAAATACCAGCCCGCGGAGCCCGAGTGATCCTCACACGGAGGTCCTCCCAGCTCTTGAGCGAGGCTGCGGCTGCCGCGTCTGGCGCGGTTAGCTGAACCTGCGCTTACAGCAGCAATAAGGGCGTCAACCGCGGCGTGGCTGCCGGCCGGGTGGCGGACGGCCCGCCACCCGAAGCGTCTAGCCGATCGACCCGACCATCTCGAGCTGGATAAGCCTGTTCAGCTCGACGGCGTACTCCATCGGCAGCTCCTTCGTGACCGGTTCGATGAAGCCGTTCACGATCATCGCCGCAGCCTCCTCCTCGGACAGGCCGCGCGACTGCAGGTAGAACATCTGCTCGTCGGAGATCTTGCCGACCACGGCCTCGTGGGCCACGGTCACGTGCGGGTTCTGGATCTGGATGTCGGGCCACGTGTCAGAGCGCGAGCGGTCGTCCATCATCAGGCCGTCGCACTGCACGTGGGCCTTCGAGCCCTGCGAGTTGTGGCCCATGCGGACCAGCCCGCGGTAGCCCATGATCCCGCCGTCCTTGGAGATCGACTTGGCGAGGATGTTGGAGGTGGTGTTCGGCGCGAGGTGCATGACCTTGGCGCCGGTGTCCTTCCAGACGTTGCCGCTGGCCACGCCCACGTTGAGGTGGTCCGCCCGCGCGCCCTCGCCGAGCAGGAACGAGCCCGGGTAGAGCATCACGACCTTGGCGCCCATCGAGCCGCCGACCCACTCAACCGTGCCCTCGGCGCCGACGACGGCGCGCTTGGTGTTGAGGTTGTAGACGTCCTTCGACCAGTTCTGGACCGTCGTGTAGCGGGCCTTGGCCCCGTCCTTCACGAAGATCTCGACCACGGCCGAGTGCATCGAGTTGACGCTGTAGGTCTGAGCCGTGCAGCCCTCGATGTAGTTCACGTCGGAGCCCTCGTCGGCGATGATCAGCGTGTGCTCGAAGGTGCCCTCGCCGGCGCCCTCCATGCGGAAGTACGCCTGCAGCGGAAGGTCGACCTTCACGCCCTTCGGCACGTAGAGGAACGAGCCGCCCGACCAGATCGCGCCGTGCAGCGCCGAGAACTTGTTGTCCTGCGGCGGCACGCACTTGGTCATGAAGTAGGGCTCGACGAGCTCGGGGTACTCGGTGATGGCGGTGTCCATCGAGCAGAAGAGAATCCCCATGTCGGCGAACTCCTTCTTGAGTCCCTCGTACACGGGCTCCTGGCGCCACACGCCGACCACGCCCGCAAGGTGCTCGCGCTCGGCCTGCGGGATGCCGAGGTCCTCGTAGGTCTGCTTCATCTCGGCCGGGACGTCGTCCCAGGAGTTGAAGCGGCCCGCCGTGGGCGGGGAGTAGAGCACGAGGTCGTCGAAGTTGAGCGGGGACAGGTCGACACCCCACGTGGGGATGGGCTTGCGCTGGAAGATCTCGAGCGACTTCAGACGCTTCTGGAGCATCCAGTCAGGCTCGCCCTTGATCTTGGACATCTCCTCCACGACCTCGCGGGAGATGCCCTTCTTCGCGACGAGCTGTCCCTGGTCGTCTTCGGCGATCGGGCTGGGCTTCTGAATTCGAGTCTTGTCAGTGCTGGCCATCTAATTCCTCTTACCGGAGTCGGATATGGGTCGGAGTCTAGCGATCCGACCCGTCCGAACGTTGCGCCGTCAGGCGCTCTCGGCAGGCTGCGCTGTCGCCTGGAGCGGGTCGCGCGCCCGCACGCGGCCGAGCGCGATGGCGATCACTCCGGCGCTCGCCGACGGTATCGCCATCAGCGCGTACGCGTGGTGGAACGTGGCGAGCGACTGTCCGCTGCCCAGCAAGGCGATCAGCACCGAGATGCCGAGCACGGCGCCGATCTGGCGCAGGCATGACGCGATCGCGCTGCCGGTGGCGAAGCGGGTGGGGGGAAGCTCCGCGACGGCGGCGCTGCTGAAGGAGGCAAAGCTCATGCCCACGCCGATGCCGGTGAGGAGCGTCGCGGGCAGGTAGTTGCCGACGTAGTCCGGGACTGTGCCGAGGGTGAGCGCGAACAGCACGCAGCCGGTGGCGAACACGAGCGGCCCCGGCACGGCGAGCACACGCTGCCCGTAGCGGTCGGCGAAGCGCCCGGCCAGCGCGGCCGACAGCGCGGCCATGATCGGGCCGGGCGTGACGGCGAAGCCCGCCTTCAGGATCGAGTAGTGCCAGACCTCGGTGAGGAAGAGGATGTTGCACAGGAGCAGCGCGTAGAAGGCGAGCGAGAACAGGAACGTGCCGGTAACAGCGACGCTGAAGGAGCGCACCTTGAACAGGCTCAGCTCGAAGATCGGCGCTCGATGCGTGCTCGAGCGGTAGACGACGGCAACGAGGAGCAGGACGCCTACCACCAGCGCCGCGATCGTGCGGTCGTCACCCCAGCCCCAGGCGGGTCCCTTCACGATCCCGAGTGAGACCGCGGCCACGCCCAGCGTCAGCAGCACGGTGCCGAGGGCGTCCGGGAGCGACCCGCCCTCCTGCTTCGACTCCCGCAGCAGGCCGCGCGCGGGGATCAGCGCCGCGAGGCCGATCGGGATGTTCACGAAGAACACGAGCCGCCAGTCGGTGGCGTGCACCAGCACGCCGCCGAGCGACGGGCCGGCGGCGGCGGCCACGGCGCCTGTTGCGCCCCACAGCGCCGTGGCCGTTGCCCGCCGCTCGAGCGGGAACTCCGGCAGCAGCAGGCCGAGGGAGGTGGGGATGAGCACCGCCGCCCCCGCCGCCTGCACCACGCGCGCCGCGATGAGCATGTCCACCGAGCCGGCGGCTCCGCACACGGCCGACGCCGCCAGGAAGGTGATGAGGCCGATGAAGAAGAGGCGCCGCCGGCCGACGATGTCCGCCACCCGGCCGGCCGGGACGAGCAGCGCGGCGAAGACAACGTTGTAGGCATTCAGCACCCAGGACAGGGACGCCAGCGAGCTGTCAGGGAACGACGCCCGGATGTCGGGGAACGCGATGTTCACGATGGTCACGTCGAGGAACCCCATGAACACCGCCACGGCGGTGACGAGCAGGACCTTCCAGCGACGCTCCATCTAGTCGCTCTCCGCCGGTGCCGGGAGGATCACGCAGGAGGAGGTGCCGGTCGCGATCAGCTTGCCGGTGCGGGCGGAGAACACGCGCCCCTCGGCGGTGGCGATGCGGCTGCCGGAGTGGATCACCACCGCCTCGCACACCACCCGGCCGGTCTCGCTCGTCATCGGCCGCAGGAAGGTGGTGCTCAGGTCGAGCGTGGTGTAGCCGGTGCCCGCGTCGAGCGTGGTCTGCACCGCGCAACCCATCGCGGAATCGAGCAGGGTCGCGGCCAGGCCGCCGTGCACCACTCCGATCGGGTTGTAGTGCCGGACTCCCGGCTCGACGGCGAACGTGGCCCGCCCATGGCCCACCTCCACGAGTTCGAAGCCCATGAGCTCGGCGATCGGCGGCGGCGGGATGTGGCCGTCGAGGATCGCCTCGAGGTGCTCGAGTCCGCTCATCTCGAGCGGGCGGGCGTGAGGCGCCGCCTCGCTCGTCATGCGGAGCTGTCCAGGCTGGCGGGCCAGGTGAGGTCGGCAAGCACCTCTTCCTCGGTGGGGCCGAGGTCGGCCAGTCGCGTGGGGTCGCTCAGCAGTTCAGCCAGCGATTGCATGGGGGTTCCTCTGTAAGAGCGTTGCATGACGAAATGCACTATTGCAGAGTGAGTTGCATGACGCAACCAACTGTGACTAGAATCACTCTCGTGCTGAAACGGGACTACGAAGGACAGAACTGCTCGATAGCCCGCGCCCTCGAGCTGATCGGCGAGCGCTGGACGCTGCTGATCATCCGCGACGCCTTCCTCGGCGTCCGCCGCTTCGAGGACTTCCAGGCCGACCTCGGCGTGGCCCGCAACGTACTGAGCGCCCGCCTCGGCCGCCTGGTCGAGGAGGGCATCCTCGAGAAGCGCCCCTACCAGGAGCGGCCGGCGCGCTACGAGTACCGGCTCACCGAGAAGGGGATCGGACTCTGGCCCGTGATGATCTCGCTCGTGAAGTGGGGCGACAAGTACGCCGCCGAGGACGGCCCGCCGCGCATCATCGAGCACCGCGGCTGCGGCGGCCAGGTGAACGACCACCTCTCCTGCGATCGCTGCGGCCAGCCCCTCACCGCCCGCGACGTCCAGACCCGCCCGGGCCCAGGCGTAGCAGCAGCGGCGTAGGG
>DASXCV010000270.1:0-14652 GCA_036491015.1 Thermoleophilaceae bacterium
GCCAGCCGCTGTTCCGGGTCGAGCCCGCTTGATGGCGCTCGCGCGGGTGTTCATCGCCAACCGGGGCGAGATCGCCGTGCGCATCGTGCGCGCCTGCCGGGCGCTCGGGCTCGAGTGCGTGGTGGGGGCGTCGCAGATCGACATGGACGGCATGGCCGCCGAGCTGGCGGACCGCGTGGTGTGCATCGGCCCCGCACCCGCCGGCGAGAGCTACCTGCGCCCAGAGCTCGTGGTGCAGGCGGCGCTCGGCACGGGCTGCGACGCGCTCCACCCCGGCTACGGCTTTCTCGCCGAGAACCCGCGGCTCTCGGCGCTCGCGCGCGAGAACGGGATCCGCTTCGTCGGCCCGCCGCCCGAGGTGATCGAGCTTGCGGGGGACAAGCTGCGCGCACGCGAGGCGGCGCTCGCGGCCGGGCTGCCGCTCGTGCCGGGCCGCGAGGTGGCGACCCTGCAGGAGGCGAAGGGGTTCGCGTCCGAGAACGGCTACCCGGTGCTCCTCAAGGCGGCCGGCGGAGGCGGCGGGCGCGGCATCAAGCTCGCGCACTCCGCGGAGGATCTGCGCTCGCTGTTCGGCGTGGCGGTGGCGGAGGCGCGCTCGGCGTTCGGCGACGAGCGCCTGTACGCCGAGCGCTTCGTGGCGGACGCCCGCCACGTGGAGGTGCAGGTGGCGGCCGACGACCACGGCGCGGTGGTGCACCTGGGCGAGCGCGACTGCTCCGTACAGCGCCGCTACCAGAAGCTGATCGAGGAGGCGTCCGCGCCGTTCCTGAACACCGATACTCGCGACGCTCTCACCGCGGCCGGCGTAGCGTTCGCCAGCGCGATCGGCTACCGCAACCTCGGCACCGTCGAGTTCATCGTCGACGCCGCGAGTGGCGAGTTCTTCTTCCTCGAGATGAACTGCCGCATCCAGGTGGAGCACCCGGTCACCGAGGCGGTCACTGGCCGCGACCTCGTGGCCGAGCAGCTGCGGATCGCCGACGGCGAGCCGCTTTCGTTCACCCAGGACGAGGTGGCGTTCGCCGGCCACGCGCTCGAGTGCCGGCTCACGGCCGAGGACGTGTCGCAGGGCTTCGCGCCGAGTCCGGGGCGCCTAACGCGCTTCCGGGTGCCGGAGATCGACGGCCTGCGCGTGGACACGCACTGCCGCGACCACACGCTGATCCCGCCGCACTACGACTCGCTGATGGCCAAGCTGATCGGCCACGGCTCGGACCGCGAGGAGGCGATCGAGATCGTGCACGAGGCGCTCGAGCGCCTCGAGGCCGAGGGAGTGGAGACCAATCGCGGCCTGCTCGCCGCCGTGCTCGACCACCCGGACTTCGTTCACGGCAAGGTGACCACCCGCTGGCTCGAGGAGGCGATCGTGTGAGCCGCATGACCGGCGTCGTGGACATCGTGGACACCACCACGCGCGACGGCAACCAGAGCCTCTGGTCCGCCACCGGGCTCACCACGCCCGACGTCCTGTCGATCGCGCCGACGATGGAGCGCGTGGGCTTCCACGCGCTCGACTTCACCTCGAGCACCCACATGGCGGTGTCGGTGCGCTTCCACAAGGAGGACCCGTGGGAGCGCATCCGGCTCATGAGCGCGGCGATGCCGCACACGCTGCTCGACTTCATCACCACCGGCATGCGCTTCATCGCCTGGCAGCCGTGCGACGAGGAGCTGATGCGCCTCGCCTTCCGCTGCGTGGTGCGCAACGGCATTCGCCGCTTCCAGATCGCCGAGCCGTCCAACAACCCGGACGCGCTCAAGCGGCTCGCGCGGATGGCGAAGGCCGAGGGCGTGGAGGAGGTGGTGGTGGGGCTCACCTACTCGATCAGCGAGGTGCACACGCACGCCTACTACGCGGAGCGCGCCGCCGCGATGGCGGACTGCCCTGAAATGGACCGGCTCTACCTGAAGGACCCGGGCGGCCTACTCACGCCGGACGCCGTGCGGGAGCTCGCGCCCGCGCTGCTCGCGTCGGCCGGCGAGCGCACGCTCGAGCTGCACAGCCATTGCACGATCGGGCTCGCGCCGCTCGTGTACATGGAGGGGCTGAAGGCCGGCTACCAGGTGCTGCACACCGCCTGTGGACCGCTCGGCAACGGCACCTCGCAGCCCACGGCCGAGTCCACGATCCGCAACCTCGAGGCCGAGGGCTACTCGCACCGGCTCGATCCCGAGGCGCTGGCCGAGGTGTCCGCGCACTTCCTCGCGCTCGCGCGCGAGAAGGGCCTGCCGCCCGGCGCGCCGCGCGAGTACGACGCCGCCTACTACCGCCACCAGCTGCCCGGAGGAATGGTCACCACCACCCGGCGGATGCTCGAGGAGCTCGGCAAGGAGGAGCTGTTCGACCAGGTGCTCGAGGAGGTCACGCGCGTGCGCGCGGAGATGGGCTACCCGATCCTCGTCACCCCGGTGTCGCAGTTCGTGGCGAGCCAGGCCGCGCGCAACGTGATCGACGGGAAGCGCTGGGCGAACGTGTCGGACGAGACGGTGCGCTACTTCCTCGGGCACTACGGGGAGCCCGCCGCCCCGCTCGACCCCGAGATCGCCGACAAGGTGCTCGCGCGGCCGCAGGCATCGAAGCTGCGCGACGTGCAGCCGGTGTCGCTCGACGGGGCCCGCGAGAGGTTCGGCTCGAAGATCTCGGACGAGGAGCTGCTGCTGCGGCTCACGATGCCCGAGGGGCAGGTGGACGCGATGCTGGCGTCGCCGCCGGCCGCCGAGCGGATGGAGTCCGTCGCGAGCCGCCCGGGCCGCGACCCGCTCGTCACGCTCCTGCGCGAGGTGGAGAGCCGCAAGGCGATCAGCTACATGCGGCTCGAGAAGGGCGATGACCTGGTGGTGTGGCGCCGTGCGTCTTGACGACGTCCGCGGCTTCGTGTTCGACGTCGACGGCACCCTCGTGCACCGCGACGGCGCCACCGCGCACGTGATCCCGGGCGCGCGCGAGGTGCTCGAGCGGATCCGGGAGTCCGGGCGCCCGTTCGCGATCTTCACGAACGGCAGCCACGTGCCGCCTGCCGAGTTCGCGCGCGGGCTGCGCGACGTCGGCCTGCCGGTGGAGGACGAGCAGATGCTCACCCCGCTCTGCAGCGTGCAGGCGTACCTCGCGCGCGGGCGCAGGGGCGCGACGGTGCTGCCGTTCGTCACGGACTCGGCACGCGAGTACCTCGTCGAGTCCGGGCTCAACCTCGTCGGGCCCGAGGAGGCCCGCAAAGCCGACGCCGTGTTCGTCGCGCACATCGACCACGCCGATCTGCCGGAGCTCGAGCAGGCCGCGCGTGCCGTGATCGGGGGCGCGCGCCTGCTCACCGGCAGCTACGTGGCCGCCTACGCGGGCGCGAACGGCCCGATCCTCAGCCGCGGCGCGATGGTCACGGCGGCGATCGCGAAGGCGAGCGGCGCGCGGCCGACGATCGTCGGCAAGCCGTCCCAGGCCGCGGTGCGCGCGGTGCGCAGGGCGCTCGGCGTGCCCACCGAGGAGATCGCGGTGATCGGCGACGACCTCGGTATGGACGTGGCGCTCGGCCACATGGGCGGCTCGAAGACCGTGCTCGTGCGCAGCGGCATCAGCGCCACGATCGATCTCGAGCGCGTGCCCGAGAAGCGACGCCCGCACGCGACGATCGAGAACTCCGCCGAGCTGCTCGACTGGCTCTAGCCCTCGTCGGCGGGCAGGGCGCCGATCGAGAACGTCCAACCCGTGCTGGTCCCGTCGAGCGTGGGCAAGGCAGCCCGGAAGGCCACTACCGCGATGTCGCCCGCGATCTCCTGCGCCTCCTGCCAGGTGCGGGCGCCGAGCTTGAAGCGGGCGTTCACCACCGGCGTCTCGGCCGCGAGGTGCGAGTAGTCGGTCCCGCCGGAGGACTCGACCTCGGGGTCCACGTAGGGCGCCGGATCGACCACGCGCCCGTCCGCCGCGACGGCTCGGCTGAACGCGGCCGGGAACTCGCCGAGCTTCTGGACCGGGATCGACACGTGCAGGCGGATCTGCCAGAGGATCGGCTCGTCGTCCTCCGTGCGGTCGAGGTACGCGGCGCTCGGCGCCCGCCGGCGAGTGAATTGCGCGCCCGCCGGCCACTCCGGCAGCTGGCGTCCCTCGGGCTGGCGAGCGCCCGCGGAGTAGTAGTCGCTCTCCCCGGACCGGATCAGGACAACGTCCGCGCGCTCCCGCGCCCAGGCAAGGGCCTCCTCGACCGGGGCCAGTTGCGGGCCAAGCTCATGTTCGTCGTCAGGGCCTTGCCAGTGGGCGCTGAATAGGCCGGTCAGATAGCCGAACTCTCTGTCATCGAAGTCCTCGGTTATCCAGACCGTTCCCGGTCTCACCCGGCGGAGTCTAAGGCTTAGTCAAATATGCCGAAGTAATGCCGCCGTCGACATTGAACTCGGTGCCTGTCACCCAGTCGCTGTCCTCGCTCGCGAGGTAAAGCGCGGCGTTGGCGATGTCCGCCGGCTCGCCGAAACGGCCGGCCGGGATGTGGTTCAGCCGGTTCTCGCGCTTCTCGTCGTCGGCGATCAGATATTCGAGCAGCGGCGTCCTGATCGGGCCCGGGCAGATCGCGTTCGCGCGAATGCCCTGGCGCGCGTACTCGACCGCGATCTCGCGCGTCATCGAGAGCACGCCGCCCTTGCTCGCGGTGTAGGCGATCTGCGGCGACGCCGCGCCCATCAGAGCCACGAACGAGGCGATGTTGATGATGGAGCTGTTGCCGTCGGTCTCGAGCATCAAGGGGATGCAGTGCCGGCAGCAGAGGAACACGCCGGTGAGGTTGATCGCGATCACGCGGTCCCAGATGTCGAGCGGCGTGACCGTCGGACCCTCGTCACGTGGGTCCATGATCCCGGCGTTGTGCACGCTCACGTCGAGCCGCCCGTGCGCCTCGCGGACCGCGGCGAACAGCTTCTGCACCGAGGCGTCGTCCGACACGTCGCCGGGCACGAAGCGCGCGCCGCCGCCGAGCTCGGACGCGGTGCGCTCTCCCGCCCCCTCGTCGATGTCGTTGATCACCACGGACGCGCCCTCGCGCGCGAAGAGCAGCGCCATTTCACGGCCAAGACCAGAGCCCGCGCCGGTGATCAGCGCGACCTTGTTCGCGAGTCGCTCGGCCATGAGACGCGCATCGTATGCGACGGCCCCATGGCCGCGCCAGAGCTCCTAGATGATCGGCGCGCCAGGCGGCGGTGCGGGAGCACCGGGCGGAGGCGCGAACGAGCCGTTGTTCGGACCGCCGCCCCGCTTGGCGCCCCAGGCGCCACCCTTGCCGAACCCTGGCGGGCCGGCGAACAGGCCCTTGCGGTTCACGAGGTCGTCGAGCCGGCTGCCGAGCTTCGAGAGCAGCTTGCTCTCCTGGTCCGCGGTGAGCTTCTTGTTCGTGACCGCCTTGTCGAGATCGCTCTTCACCGCCGCGGTGATCGCGCTCTTGAGGCCGTCCACCGGCTTCTGCTGATCGCCCGCGATCTGGGCGAGCGACTTGCCCGAGCGGAGCTGCTTGACGAGCTGCTGGTTGGTCAGGCCGAGGTACTTGGACGCGGCGTCCACGCCGTCCTTGATCGGCCCGCCGACGGCCGCGGGACCGAACGGCCCGCGGTGGAAGAACCGCGGTCCGGCCCCGCGCTTCACGCCGGGGCCGAGCAGCGGCACGCCGCCGCCGGCCTGCACGCGCTTCTTGAGCGCGTCGGCCTGTGCCTGGGTGAGCTTGCCGGCCTTCACGGCCGCCTGGAGCCGGTCCGCGAACGCGCCCTTCAGCGCGTTGTTGAGCTGGTCGGGCGTGACGTTCAGCCGCTTGGCCACGTCGCCGAGGAATGCCTGCCGCGGGTTGTTGTTCGAGGTCGTGACCGCGTAGGCCGCGCCGGCGCCTCCCAGCACGGCAACTCCCGCCGCACCGATCGCGAGCTTGCGCTTCAAACTCCGTTCCACAACAACCGCTCCTTCCTCGGGACCGGCTGAGAATCCCAGCAGACTGCGCTTAACAGCCTGTAAGACGAACCGAGGAAGAACGTAAGAACCCGCTCAGCTGCGCACGGCGTCCGCATGGTGGGAATGCTCAGTCGTTCGCCAGCTCTGCGCGTTTGTACGCAGTCACGTGCGAGTCGGCCAGCCCGAGCGGAGCCGGGCCCGCCTGGCCGCGGCTCTCCGCGCGCGAGCGCTCGTAGAGCATCACGAGCGCGTAGACGGCGACGGCGTACACCCAGCCGAGCACGACGTCGAACACGTAATGCTCGCCGGTGTACACGAGGCTGAACGCCATGGCGAGCGGATACAGCATGAGCAGCGCGCGCCCCCACCACTTGACCATGCTCCAGAAGAAGAGGACGACGAGCAGCGTGTAGGCGGCATGCAGCGAGGGAATCGCGGCCACGTCGTTCACGTAGTGGTGGCTCGTCTCGAACAGCGCGGCCGCCGGCAGTACGTGGAAGTGCTGCCACATGTAGCCGATCGTGCGGCTGATCGGAGGCAGCCGGCCCTCCGAAGCCGCGAGCCACGGCGGCGTGCCGGGAAACAGCGCATAGGTGAGGAAGCCCGCTGCCGCGATCGCCAGCACCATCGCCCGCCAGCGCCGGAACAGCGGATAGCGATAGCGCCACAGGAACGCTGCGATCAGCAGCGTGACGAAGAAGTGCGACATGTAGACGACGAAGGTGACGTAGTCGTACCAGTGCGCGACGAGCGGATTGAAGAGCCGGTCCTGCAACCAGTTCGTCGGGATCGTGTGGCCGAAGAGCGCGCGGTCGAAGTCGATGCCGGTGCTCGTGTGCGGGGCGAAGCCGAGGTTGTCGGCCAAGCCGCGCGCGAAGTCGTAGGCGAGCAGGAAGGCGGCGAACGGCAGCCAGTCGAACACCACGCCGCGCGCCCAGCGCTTGACGTCGCTGAGCGAGAGCGCGAGCAGCCCGAGCAGCAGCCAGATGAACAGCCAGTCGGTGTTCAGCTCGAGACCCTCGGTGGCGAGCGCCCAGACCGTGAACCCGACGAACAACAGCACCGCCACCACGGTGGCAAGCCGTGCGCGCCTACCGGCGAGATTCATTCGGCGATATTAGGCCCACCGGGCCGTGGCTTGTCTAGGGTTCCGGCCGTGGAGAGGCCGCAGGCGACGCAGCGGGTGCTCGGATGGTTCGTCCTCATCGGCGCGACCCTGCAGTTCTTCCTCGCCGGCCTGGCGGTGTTCCGTGCCAAGCCGCACAACGGGGACAAGCTGTTCGAGTCGAGCGCGTTCGACGCCCACCGGGCGGTCGGCTACGTGCTGATCCTCGTGTCGTTCGCGCTGCTCGTCCTCGCGATCGTCAACCGCGAGCAGGTGCGGCTGGCCGCCGCCCTGTTCCTGCTCATGCTGCTCCAGTACGCGCTCGCCGCGGGCGGCTCGAAGATCGCCGCCCTGGGCGCGCTGCATCCCGTCAATGGCGTCCTCATCCTCGTCGTGGCCCACTTCCTCGCGCGCGGCCCCGGCCACCCGGACGAGCGGCGCGGCCACAGGCGCAAACGGCGCGATCCCGAGCACGACACTGCCGCGCCCACGGAGCCCGTGCGGAGCTAACCTCCGCGCGTGTCCTATTTCAACGCCGTCCGCCTCTATTCGGCCTTCGAGTCGCTCATCTTCACCTCGCTCCTGGTGGTCTGGCTGAGCGGTGGCTCGCAGCACACGCAGCTCGTGCTCGGCTGGATCCACGGCGTGGGCTGGACCTGCCTCTGCGCGGCCGTCGCGGTGGGCTGCCGGCGCGGCGTCTTCCCCTGGTGGCTGCTCGCGGCGACCGTGTCCCCGATCGGTCCGATCGGGTCGAGTATCGGGATAGAAATCTTGCACCGCCAGCGGATGAGTTCGCCGGCCTCCGGGTAGGCTCCGCGCCGTGTTCCCGCTGAACGTCCCCAACGTTCTGACCGTCATTCGCATCCTGCTCGTGCCGGTGCTCGTGGTCGCGCTGCTCGTGAACACCAAGCACGGCTCGACGGTGGCCGCGGTGGTGTTCGCGCTCGCCGCGTTCACGGACGGGCTCGACGGCTACATCGCGCGCTCGCGCCAGAGCGTCACGACGTTCGGCAAGGTGATGGACCCGGTGGCGGACAAGCTGCTGATCGCCGCCGCGCTGATCTCGCTCGTGAGCCTCGACCGCGTGGCCGCCTGGGTGGCGATGGTGATCATCGCGCGCGAGTTCGCGGTGTCCGGGCTGCGCATCGCCGCGGGGCAGCAGGGCGTGGTGATCCCGGCGAGCATGCTCGGCAAGGTCAAGACGATCGTGCAGGTGGCGGCGGTGCTGGCGCTGATCGCCGTCGACGACACGAGCCTGGTGTGGGTCCAGGTGCTCGTCTACGCCGCCGTCGTGATCACGGTGGTGTCAGGGTTCGACTACTTCCTCAACGTTCGCCGCCGGATGGAAGAAGCGCGGACGGTGTAGCGAGCCGCCTGGGCGCTACGCGCAAATTCCACCGTACGGAGCCGGCACGGGGAAGCCGTCGCGGCTCAGCTCTGCGATCAGCTCCACGCGCGTCGCGCCGCGCGCATAGAGGGCGCGCTCGAACGTCGTGCTGTAGATGTCGAGGATGGCGAAGAAGATGTCCACCGTGCTCACGAGCTGGGCCCGGCGCTCTGCCGCCAGTTGCCTCGCCCGTTCTTCAACCTGCTCGACGATCGTCGCGCTGTCGAGGCGGTCCTGCAGCAGACGCACCGCGCGCGGCTGCGCCGGGGACTCGAGGGGCGCCTCGCCCACCCCGAGCGCCTGCATCGCCTGACCGACCTGGCCGTGGACGCGCATCACGCGCACCCAGCGCTCGGCTTCGTCCTCCTTGCTGGCCGCGAAAGGCACTGCGGTGCGGGCGAGGCCCAGCACGATCGCGGCATCCTGCGAGAGACGGCTACTGGTAGAGGGCATTGGCACGACCTCCTTTGGTTAGGCGTCGGTGCACGAATGGGCAACCTGAAGCGCGCGGGTCCTCGCGCACACGTATGTACGACGCGCCGCTAGCCGTCGAGCGGCCGGTGCAGCCAGTCGCGCATCGTGAGGTGCCGCGCCACCGGCTCGTCGGCGCCGAGCTCGCGCTCGAGCTCGGCGATCAGGCCGTAGCGCTCGGCCACCACGTTGTGCTGGTGGATCGTCTCGAGGTTCTCCTGGCGGGCGAACACGAACGTGTCCTCGCCGAGGCCGCGGAACTCTTCGACGGCCATGCGGATGCTCTCGCGCACGCAGTCCTCCACGAAGCGCGGGCGGCGGTGCGCCTTCTCCACCACCTCGAGCTCGTCGGACCGCTTCATCAGCTCGTAGATCTCAGAGCTCATCGAGTCCTCGACGATCCGCAAGAGCTTGCCCGCTTCGATCGCCTCGCTGCACGCCTCCGGGCAGCCCACGTACAGCGTGCCGAGGCCGCGCTGGTTGTGGGTGGCCACGGGCACATGCTCGAACACGCGCTCGATCTCGTCGTCGGTGAAGCCGTCCGCCGCGAGGCGCTCGCTCGCGCGCGCGGCCACCAGCTCCTGCGCGCAGGGGCAGGCCGTCATCCCCTGTGCCTGCACGCCGATCAGCCGGCGCGTGCCGGCCTCCGACGCCACGGCCGTGCCGAGCATCGTGTAGATCTCCTGGGTCTGCGCGCCCGACACCGGCGCGGGCTTGTGCTCCGGGTAGCGCGCCTTGATCGAGGTCTCCGCGCGCAGCGCGCCCTGGCGGTCGCGCACCCGCTCGGAGATGTGCGCGGCGAGCGTCTCCGCCTTGAACGCCTCGCCCAGCACGACCTCGTCGATGGCCTCGTTGACGGTCTCCTCGAAGCGAGACATGTGCGCGCCCTTCTGGCGCGGACCGAGGTCCACGAAACATTCGAGCTGGGCGTAGAAAAGCTGCTCGCTGCCGTTCGAGCGGATGCGGACGACCTTCTCCACACCGGTCACGCCCACGCGCGAAAGCGAGATGTGGGCCGTCGGGCGGCGTGCCTGTACGTCCTCCAAGTGGACGCTTGAGCTGCGGCTCTCGTCGGTCATAGCGGCCTTTTCACCATAGTCGCTCAAGGATGGTGGCAATAAGCGCAATCGCATGTAACATGGCTGACAGGCTCGAAGCACGGGGTCAACGCAGCCCCTCACAACCACTGGCTCGGCCCATCGCGGCAGCTGCCGCGCAAAGCAGCACAGATCAAGTATCGCGGGATTGACGGAGGTCGCACCGACCTAGGATTCGCAATCGTCACCTGAGGAGACGGGTTTGAGCGCAAAGGAAGAGGTGGTTCTCGAGGCAACGGGCTCGGACTCGCCGTTCGCCGACATCGAGGAACTCGGAGCGCTCGTCTCCGAGGGACGTGAGCGCGGTTATCTGACGTTCGAGGAGATCGCGGCGTGCCTCGAGGAGGTAGAGGTGACGAAGGAGCAGCTCCAGGAGCTGCACGCGCACCTCGACGAGCACGGCGTCGAAGTCGTCTCGCAGGACGGCAAGCCGGTGTCGGGCCGCAGTGAGCCCGCGACGGGCGACAAGGACCCCACGGTTCCGAAGAAGGTCGAGATCGACCTCACCGTCGAGCCCAGTCTCGACTCGCTGCGCCTCTACCTCCGCTCGATCGGGCGCGTCGGCCTCTTGACCGCGGTCGAGGAGGTCTCGCTCGCCAAGCGCATCGAGCGCGGCGACATCTCCGCCAAGCAGCACATGGTCGAGGCCAACCTGCGCCTCGTCGTCTCGATCGCCAAGGGCTACGTCGGCCGCGGGCTGACGTTCCTCGACTTGATCCAAGAGGGCTCGCTCGGGCTGATCCGCGCCGTCGAGAAGTTCGACTACCGTCGCGGCTACAAGTTCTCGACGTACGCCACCTGGTGGATTCGCCAAGCCGTCAGCCGCGCACTTGCCGACAAGGCCCGCACGATCCGTATCCCCGTGCACATGGTCGAGCGGCTGAACAAACTGATCAGCGCCGAGCGGATGCTGATCCAGCAGCTCGGCCGCGAACCGACGCCCGATGAGATCGCCTCAGAGCTCGAATGTGAGGTGCGCGAGGTACGCGACGTGCTGCGGCTCGCCCAGCAGCCGATCTCCTTGGAGAAGCCGATGGGCGAGGAGGACGACTCAGCGCTCGCCGACTTCGTCGAGGACGTCTCTGCCGAGTCGCCTTTCGAGATTGCCTCCGAAGCGCTGCGCCGCGAAAACATCACGCGCGTGCTCGCGCAGCTGCCGCGCCGCGAGCGCGAGGTGCTCGAGCTGCGCTACGGCATCGTCGGCGGGCGCGCCCGCACGCTCGAGGAGGTCGGCCGCGCCTTCAACATCACCCGTGAGCGCGTGCGCCAGATCGAGAACCGCACGCTCAAGAAGCTGCAGACGCTGCCTGAAGCGCAGCAGCTGCGCGAGGCCTCTTAGCCTCGACAACTGGGGCGCAGGCGCCGGTGCGTCTTGCGGCGTTCGCGGGTCGAGAGTTGTGTCCCAAGCAGAGCCTAGGTTGCGGTCATGGACCGCATGTCACCTCGACGGCAAGGCGACCTCGGCGAGCTCTCCGCGATGGAGTGGCTTGGATCGCAGGGGTTTGCCGTGTTCTTTCCGATCGGGCACAGCCCAGACTGCGATTTGGTCATCGATGACGGGCGTGCACTACGGCGGGTGCAGGTGAAGACGACGACGCGCTGGCGCAACAGTCGTTGGGAAGTAATGCTCTGCACACGTGGAGGGAACCGGAGTTGGAACGGGCTCGTCAAGCGCTTTTGCTCCTCCCGTTGTGACTGCCTGTTCGTCCTCGTCGCCGACGGGCGTCGGTGGCTCATCCCGGCGGACGCGGTCAACGGCGGCACCGGCATCGTTCTGGGCGGACCGAAGTACGCGACGTATGAGGTCGAGCCGGGGCGACCGCTGGTCTTAGCGCGGGTCTGATCGCTATCCTCAGCGCCCCGGCGGGGTTCCCGAGCGGTCAAAGGGGTGCGGCTGTAAACCGCATGGCTCAGCCTTCGAAGGTTCGAATCCTTCCCCCGCCATAGCCCTTGGAGCAACCGACCGGCGCTCAGCTGACCTTCAAACGCTGGTCCCGACCACGGCGAGCAGCTCGCATGGTCCCGCGAGCCACTGGGTGGCGGCTCATGTTGTCCTCGCCGGACGCAAGCGCTGCCGCGGACGCAGCACTGCCGGGTAGGTCGCGTGCAAGCGGGTAGTTGCACCTCATGGCAACGCGAGCCGAGGAGTCCCGAAGCGTGCTCTCCGGTTACGCGCCCGGCGAAGAGCGGCCCGTTCTGAGCTACGGCGGGCTGATGGCAACATTCGTCAGCGTGACCGCTGCGTTCAGCATGTGGATGAGGAGATCTGGCAGAGAGCTGCCCGAGCAGATCCTTCCGGGCGATCTCGCCCTTGTGACGGTGGCGACACATAAGGCCGCGCGCCTGCTCGCCAAGGACCGCGTGACCAGCGCGGTACGCGCCCCGTTTACACAGTTTGAAGAAGAGGGCGGCCCAGGCGAGGTCGAGGAGCAGGCTCGCGGGCACGGCTTGCGTCGCGCACTCGGGGAGTTGTTGATCTGCCCCTACTGCCTGAGCATGTGGATCGCTACGGCATTCGTTGCAGGGCTGGCCGTAGCGCCCCGGCCGACGCGCTGGACAGCGTCGGTGCTGACGGCCGTGTTCGGCTCCGACGTCCTGCAAGCTGTCTACAAGAAGCTCGAGGACAGCGGCTAGCACGGACGCCGTCGAGCCTCAGTCGCGCTTTCCCTTTCCTGAACAGAGCGGCTTTCCCTTTCCTTAACAGAGCGGAGAGCTCGTCGCGGCTGACGGTCTGCCTGAGGCCAGCTGGTCTTCGCGAACGGACGGCTGGGGAGCCGTCATGCGATTCCGACGATCTCGCTGACCGTCCGATCTTCACCGAGCGCCTGTAGGACGCTCGTGCCTACGCTGCCGCTCGCGCCGGTGACGACGATCCTCACGCTTCCTCCTAGGGCTTCAGCAGGATCTTGAAGGCGCCGTCTTCCTTTTTCTGGAAGATCTCATAGCCATGCGGCGCCTGCTCGAGCGGCAGATGGTGTGTGGCGTACTCGTCAACGCCGAGCGGGTCCTCATCTCCGCTTAGCAGCGGCAGGATCTCATCGATCCAGCGTCTTACATTCGCCTGTCCCATGCGCATGTTGATCTGCTTGTCGAACATTTGGATCAGCGGCATTGGACTGGCGGCGCCACCATAGACGCCCGAGAGCGAGATGGTGCCGCCACGTTGCACAAGCTCGACCGCCATGTGCAGAGCGCTCAGGCGGTCGATGCCGGCCGTCTGCATGATCTGCTGTGCGACCGGGTCCGGAAGCATTCCCGCCAGCTTGTGAGCGAGTTTGCCGATGGGCGCACCATGGGCCTCCATGCCGACTGCGTCGATCACCGCGATCGGGCCGCGCCCATCGGTCAGCTCGCGAACCGCCTCGGGCAGGTCGTCGTGGCTTTCGAGGTCGAGCACGCGTACGCCATGGGAGCTTGCGCGCATCAACCGCTCTTCGACCAGGTCTACGCCGATCACCCGCGCGCCTTTGTGCTGTGCGACGCGTGTGCACATCTCGCCGATCGGACCGAGACCCAGTACGAGCAACGTGTCCCCATCGGGCACGTTCGCGTACTCCACGGCCTGCCAGGCAGTCGGTAGGACGTCTGAGAGATATACGAAGCGATCGTCGGATGGCCCCTCGGGTACCTTGATCGGACCGTAGTGCGCCTGTGGAACGCGTAGGTACTCGGCCTGGCCGCCCGGCACCTGGCCGTAGAGCTTCGTGTAGCCGAGCAGGGAAGCGCCCGTGCCGTACTCGTGGACCTGCGTGGTCTCGCACTGGGACTGCAGCCCCTTCTCGCAGGTATAACAGTGCCCGCACGAGACATTGAACGGGATCACGACGCGGTCGCCCGGGCTGATCTGATCGACCTCGGAGCCGACTTCCTCGACGATGCCCATCGGCTCGTGGCCGAGTACATCCCCAGGGTCGATGAACGCACCGAGCACCTCGTACAGATGCAGGTCCGACCCGCAGATACCGCTCGACGTGACCTCGATGATCGCGTCCGTCGGGTGCTCGATTTTTGGGTCGGGCACGTCTTCGACGCGAACGTCACGGTTGCCTTGCCAGGTAAGCGCTTTCAAGATCACTCCTTTTCCGACTGGGTCGTCTTCAGCTACCCGGCGCGGGGGGGAGCAAACGAGCGAGCACTTGAGGGACCGGCATACGGGGAGAGCTCTCCCGCGGCCGCGGGACTCACTCGCAGAGCACGCGCTCGGCGCAGACGATCTCAGCGCGCATGTTCTGCTCCATCATCTCCAGCGCGGCACCGGCGAGGCCAGGGTGGATATGGGCGACTGCGTCGTGCGGGACGGTCACCCGATAATGGCGTACATACGCGTCGAGCGCCGAGTAGAGGATGCATTGCTCGGTGACCTGGCCGATCAAGATCAGCCGGTCGATCCGTCGGCTTCGCAGCAGGTAGTCCAGCGAGGTTTCGTAGAAGATCGAATGTCTTGCCTTGGTCAGGAAAGCCGTTCCCGCCGGGGGCAGGATTGGCTCGACGAGCGGCCGCTGGCATCCTTTCAGGGCGCTCGAGCACAACTCGCTGCCCCCGGCGCTCCAGTCGCCGTAGTTGTCATTGACGTAGATGATCGGCATGTCCCGTTCGCACGCGCCGCCGACGAGCCCGCGCATCGTTGGCAGTACGTCGCGCACGGACGCGATCAGCGGCTCGGCGTCCTCGTGTTCGT
>DASXCV010000271.1:0-19156 GCA_036491015.1 Thermoleophilaceae bacterium
CTCGGGTCCTCGTCCGCCACGGCCTCGATGTCCATGCCGCCCTTGCGCGACAGCATCACCATCGGCTTGCGCGCGGTGCGGTCGAGCAGGATCGCCGCGTAGTACTCCTCGTCGATGTCCGAGGCCTCCTCGATCCACAGCTCGTGGACTGTGAAGCCCTTGATGTCCATGCCGAGGATCGCCGTCGCGTGCTCCTCGAGCTCTGCCTTGTCCTTGGCGAGCTTCACGCCGCCCGCCTTGCCGCGGCCGCCGATCAGGACCTGGGCCTTCACCACCACCGGGTAGCCGATCTCCTCGCCCGCGGCGACGGCCTCTTCGACGGTCGAAGCGGGGCTGCCCTGGGGCACGGGCACGCCGTGCTTTGAGAACAGCTGTTTGCCCTGATATTCGAGAAGGTCCATTACTTCCTAGAATGTCCGGCCCGTCCCGCCCAGACACCATGGGGCGCGAGACCCTATCGCAAGCTTCCTGGCAAGGAGATCAGTGCCTTTACCCAAAGATGTCCGCTTCGTGAGCTTCGACTGCTACGGCACTCTGATCGACTGGGAGTCCGGGGCTTACGACGCGTACCAGAAGGAAGCCGACCGAGACGGCTTCACCATTGACCGCAACGAGCTGATTCCGCAGTTCCTGGACGTTCAGCACGAAATCCAGAGCGGTTCCTACGAGCTGTACGCCGAGGTCCTCCGCCGCACGGCCGTGCGCAACGCGAAGGACATGGGCTGGGACCTCGAGCCGTCGCGCTCCAACTTCCTGCCCGACAGCGTGCCCGCCTGGCAGGCCTTCCGCGAGACCAACGCCCAGCTCGAGCGCTTCGCCAAGAAGTTCGAGATCGGGATCCTCTCGAACATCGACGACAAGCTGCTGGGCGCGACGCGGCGCCACTTCCGGGTGGACTTCGACCTCGTGGTCACCGCGCAGCAGGTGCGCAGCTACAAGCCCGACCCGGCGCACTTCAAGGAGTGCCAGCGCCGCATCGAGGGCAAGAAGGGCTGGGTCCACATCGCGAGCGGCTACTCGACCGACATCGAGCACTGCGTGAAGTCGAAGATCCCGGTGATCTGGGTGAACCGGCGCGGGGAGACGCTCGACAGCGGCCAGAAGAAGCCGGACGCGGAGGTCAAGACGCTCCGCGACGCGGCCAAGCTGCTCGGGGTGGCGTAGGGAGTTCCCTTGAGGGCGGTCGCCGTTCACCCGGACGCGATCGTCGTCACGAGCCAGATCTGGCAGACCAACGCCACGGCCCTGCGCGCCGGCGGCGAGGTGCTGCTGATCGACTCGCCGTACTTCCCCGAGGAGCTCGAGGCGCTGCCGACGCTGTTGCGCCAGGCCGGCTTCGAGCCGAACGCCCTGTTCGCCACCCACGCCGACTACGACCACGTGCTCGGACGGGTGGCCTACCCCGACCTGGCGATGGGCGTGGGGGACGCGACGATGGAGCGCATCCGCTCCGAGCCGGGGGCGGTGCAGCGCGAGCTGCGCGAGGAGGACGCGCGCAACTACGTGCCGCGGCCCGGGCCGCTCGCGCTCGGCAGCGTCCAGTCGCTGCCCGTGCCCGGCTACGTGGAACTCGGGGACCAGGAGATCGAGCTGCATCCGGCGGACGGCCATACGAGCGACGGCACCGCCCTGCTCGTGGGCTTCGCCTCGCTGCTCGTGTGCGGCGACTACGTGTCGGCCGTCGAGATCCCGTGGATCTCACCGGGCGGCTCGCTGACCGACTACCGCGCCACGCTCGCGAGGCTCGCGCCGCTCGTCGAGCGAGTGGACACCGTGATCCCGGGCCACGGCCCCACTCATACGCGCGAGATGGCCCTCCGGCTGATCGACGAGGACCTCGAGTATCTGGATGCGCTCGAGCGCGGCGAGGAGCGCCCGGCGCTGCCGAAGGACCGCGACACCGCGCGTCAGCGCGAGATACATGTCGAGAATCTGACGCTGCTGGGATAAACGTCCAGACGGGACTCAAGTGATGCGCCGCACCCGCCGATACGGGAGGCGATGAGTCGTCGCACCCTCCTGGCCCTCCTCGCCATCCCGGTCTTCTTCCTGATCGCGATCCCCGCGATTGCCAAGACTTCCAAGAAGGCCAAGCCCGCCTCCGCGCCGGTGGTCACCTCGGTGAAGCCGCTCAAGCTGAAGCTCGGCGAGAAGCTCACGATCCACGGCCGCAACTTCATCATCGGCCGCCACAAGAACACGATCGTGTTCGAGGGCGCCGGCAGCCGCGTGGTGTGGGTCAAGGCCGACACCGCCAGCAAGAACACGCTCACGGTGAAGCTGCCGAACAAGCTCGCGGTGCTCCTCGCCGACAAGACCGGCAAGCAGCAGCCCACCCGCCTGCTGATCCGCGTGATCGCCCGCAAGTCGGCCAAGTCCTTCACCAAGCGCTCCCTCTCCCCGGTCGTCTCGCCCGACGCGACGATCACCACGGGGGGCGGCGCGGTGGCCGAAGCCTGCCCAGGCGTGAGCAACCCCAACGCCGACAGCGACGGCGACATGCTCAGCAACCAGCTCGAGCTCGCCATCGGCACCAACCCCTGCAAGGCCGACACCGACGGTGACGGCGTGAGCGACGGCTACGAGTACCAGTCGGCGCTAGACCTCAACCGCAACGGCAACTCGGCCTCGATCCCGTGGCCCTCGTACGCCACGAAGACTCCGTACCCCAACCCGCTGTACAACGGGGACGCCGACACGGACTTCGACGGCGACGGCCTCACCCTGCGTCAGGAGTACACCGCCTCCTTCGCCTGGCTGCTCGGCATCGACCCCGGCCACCAGCTCGCCACATTCATCCCCTACGTGCCGAGCCCGAACCCTTACAACGACGTGATGGTCGTGTCGTACAGCGACGGCGACCAGACGACGAACCCCTCGGCTCAGGGCAACCCGCCCGACGATCAGACCGGACCCGCCGCCCCGACCGACCCGAACGCGCAGAGCATCTTCGACGTCAGCGGCGACCGCGTTGTCAACGGCACCGACACGATCGGCTTCGTCGACCTGAACAGCGGCATCAACAGCGGCTCCGACCAGGAAGGCGTGTACGACCCGGGCGACGACGTCCCAGGCAACACCAACTACTGGAACGACGAGGGCATCTTCAACTCCTACCTCTCGGACGACGAGAAGGACATCGACCACGACGGTCTCCCCAACTTCGACGAGGCCAACGGTCCGCTGAGCGCGCAGAGCTGGTGGACGAGCAACACGAGCACCGCGGCCGAGGGCACCTACCCGATCTCCTACTCGGGCACGAACTGGCTCGATCCGGACACCGACGGCGACGGCATCCTCGACGGTGCCGACGACCAGGACCACGACGGCTACACGAACATCGAAGAGGACCTTCCGGGCTACGTCGCAGGTCCGTTCATGGCCTGGGCCGCCGCCCACAACGAGGACCCCGCGGTGAACCCGTTCAACCCGTGCCTCCCGAACGACGCGTCACCCGTCTGCCAGAGCCACCCGGTGATCAACGCCGGCTACGCCCCGTTCAACCACACGCCGGACGCCACCTGGCACACGTGGCCGGCTCCGTAGCGCGCGGCCGCTCCTAGCGGAACAGCGATACGAGCCCGACCAGCGCGGGCGCAATCACCAGGGCCGGTAGGAAGTTCCCCACCTTCACGTCCTTCAGGGCGAGGAGCTTCAGGGAAATTCCGATGATGAGCACGCCTCCGGCGCTCGTCAGCGCGGCGAGCGCCTCGCTGCCCTCGGGAAGGATGTGCTCGAAGAGGCCGGCGGCCAGCGAGATCCCTCCCTGGATCACCAGCACCGTGCCCGCGGCGAGCGCGACGCCCCAGCCGAGCGTCGAGGAGAGCGCGACCGAGGCGAAGCCGTCCAGCATCGCCTTGGTGGCGAGCGCCTGGTAGTTGCCGGTCAGGCCGTTCTCGATCGAGCCCACCACCGTCAGCGGCCCGACGCAGAAGAGCAGGCTGGCGGTGACGAACGCCTCGCTGACCGTCGAGTGGCGGTCGCGCGACAGGGCGCGCTGCACGCGGTCGCCGAAGGCCTGCAGGCGGCGCTCGATTCCGATCGCCTCGCCCACGAGCCCGCCGAGCAGCACGCCGCCGAGCACGTACAGCGGGTTGGTGTCGCGCCAAGCGAGCGCGAGGTCCACGCCGATCACGAGCGTGACGAGGCCGAGCCCCGCCATCACGCGCTCCTGGAGGCCGACCGGCAATCGGCTGCCGATCAGCGTGCCGATGAGAGTGCCGAGCAGCACGGTCCCGACGTTGATGAACGTGCCGGTGAGCAACCGGCGGGGGACCTTAACCGCTCAGGCGGTTCGTTCCACGGTGAACGCGGTCACCGCGGCGGCGAGGAAGAACGCCGCCCCCGCCACGACCATGGCCGCGCGCAGGCCCGGCACGAAGGCGCCGCTGCCCACGAGCGTGCCGAGCAGCGCGACGCCGATCGCGCCCCCGGCCTGGCGGCTCGCGTTGAGGACCCCGGACGCGATCCCGGCGCGTTCCGCGGGCGCGGCGCCGATGATCGCCGTGGTGGCCGCGGGCATCGTGAACGCCATGCCGAAGCCGGTGGCCACCAGCGGCAAGACGAGCAGCGGGTAGCTCGTGCTGTCTCCCGCGATCACGAGCGCGGTGAGTCCGGCGCCGCCGAGCGTGAGGCCCACGAGCATCGGCAGGCGCGGTCCGACGCGGCCCATCGCCCGCCCGGACAGCGACGACGAGAGCGCCACGAAGATGCCCTCCGGGAGCAGGGCGAGCCCGGTGGCGAGCGCCGACCAGCCGCGCACGTGCTGGAAGTAGAGGCTCATCACGAACAGCTGGCCGTAGAAGCCGAGGTTGATCGCGAGGCCCACGAAGCTCGCACCCGAGAACGTGGAGCTGCGGAACAGCTTGAGCGGCAGCATCGGCTCGCCGCTGCGCTGCTCGCAGGCCACGAACGCGGCTAGCAGCGGCAGCGCCAGCAGGAGGGGGACGAGCGCGTCCGGCGAGCTCCAGCCGGAGTGGCCGCCCTGGATCAGGCCGAAGGTGAGCGACGCGAGCGCGGCGATGGCGAGCAGCTGGCCGGGCGGGTCGACGCCCGCGCCGCTGCGCTCGCCGGCGGCGGGGAGATGGCGCTGGGCCATGAGCAGGGCGAAGACGCCCACCGGCACGTTCAGCAGGAACACCCAGCGCCAGCTGCCGGCCGCCACGAGGAGGCCGCCGATCACCGGGCCGGACGCCGCGCCGATCCCCGCCACCGCGCCCCATGCGCCGATGGCCCGGGCGCGCTCGCGCGGATCGTCGTAGGCGGCGCGCAGGAGCGCGAGGGAGCTCGGCACGAGCAGCGCCGCGCCGAGGCCCTGCAACAGCCGCGCCGCCACGAGCAGCGGCACCGACGGCGCCGCGGCGCAGGCGGCGGAGGCGAGCGTGAACAGCAGGAGGCCCGCCTGGAACACGTGCCGCCCGCCGAGGCGGTCGCCCAGGGACCCGGCGGACAGCAGCAGGCCGGCGAACACGAGCGTGTAGCCGTCCACCACCCACTGCAGGCCGCTCACGCCGCCGCCGAGGTCGTGGCCGAGCGCGGGCAGGGCCACGTTCACGACGGTGGCGTCGAGGATCACCATGAAGTAGCCGAGACAGATTGCGATCAGGGGCATGTGACGCATTGTTGGTGCCGAACGCTTCGATCTGGGACGAAGTGTCGCGGTCCTACCATGTACCCGACATGACCCAGGGCGACGCAGACATCTCGAAGGTGGCCGCGCTGATGGCGGACCCTGCCCGCGGCAGGATCCTTCAGGCGCTGGGCGACAACCGCGCGCTCGCGGCGAGCGTGCTTGCGGACGAGGCGGGCGTGGCGGCGTCCACGGCCAGCTCGCACCTCAAGAAGCTCGTTGTGGGCGGCTTCCTCGTGGTCGAGAAGCACGGCCGGCACCGCTACTACCGGCTCGCGGGCCCGCATATCGGGCAGCTGCTCGAGGCGCTCGCGAACCTGGCGCCCGCTGCGCCCGTGAAGTCGCTGAAGGACGGCACGCGCGCCCAGGCGGTGCGCTTCGCCCGCACCTGTTACGACCACCTCGCGGGCAAGCTCGGCACCGAGCTGATGGCCGCGATGATCGAGCGCGACTGGCTCGAGGGCGGCGACGGCCTCTTCGACCCCGAGCGCGCCGAGCAGGACCATCTCTCAGCGCCCGGCTGGGACGTCGACTACCGGCTCACCGGCAAGGGCGCGAAGGAGCTGGGCGCGTTCGGCATCGACCTCGCCGAGCTGCCGAAGAAGCGCCGCATGATCCGCTACTGCATCGACTGGTCAGAGCAACGCCACCACCTGGCAGGCGCCCTAGGAGCAGCAGTAGCCGACAGAACCTTCGAGCTCGGCTGGGCAAAGCGAGCCAAGAACACAAGAGCCGTCCACCTGACCGACGAAGGCCGCGAAGGCCTGGAGCGGACCTTTGGATTGGTGACTGGTGACTAGCAACTAGCAACTAGCAACTAGCAACTACTTTATGACCGCAATCGTGTCCCCAGTCGACACTGCCCCGCCAACCGCGACATTCAGTTCCTCAACAGTTCCTGCCGCCGGCGCGGTGATCTCGTTCTCCATCTTCATGGCCTCGATCACGCAGATCAGCGCGCCCTCCTCCACGGAGGCGCCCTTCTCGACCTCGACCTTGAGCACGGTGCCCTGGATCGGCGACACGAGCTCGCCCGGGGCGCCCGCGCTCTTCGACCGCTCGCGCCGCTTGGGCGCCTTGGCGCCGGCTCCCGCCGCCGGCGCCGCCCCGTTCCCCGCGATCGCCGCCCCGATCACCTTCACGTCGAAGCGCTTGCCGGATACCTCCACGGCATAGCTGCGCTCGACCTTTGGCTCCTCCTCGTCGCCCGAGTCTGAGTCGGCCGGCGGCTTGTCGAAAGCAAGTTCCTTCAGCCATTCCTTGTTCTCCACGAGATCGCGGCAGGTCTCGCCGGCGCGCCACTGGTCGGTGTCGAGCAGGGCGAGGTGGAAGGGGATGAGCGTCTTCAGCCCGCCCACCTCGTACTCGTGCAGCGCGCGGATCATGCGCCGGGTGGACGCCTCGCGGTCCACGTCCCAGACGATCAGCTTCGCGATCATCGGGTCATACAGCGGCAGCACCTCGTAGCCCTCCTCGGCGCCCGAGTCCACGCGCACGCCGGGTCCGCTCGGCTCGATGTAGGAGCCGATCTTGCCGGGCGCGGGAGCGAAGTTCTTCGACGCGTCCTCCGCGTTGATGCGGCACTCGATCGCGTGCCCGCGGATCTCGATGTCCTCCTGCTTGAACGGCAGCTCCTCGCCGGCGGCCACGCGGATCTGCTCGCGCACGATGTCGATGCCGGTGACCATCTCGGTCACGCAGTGCTCCACCTGCACGCGCGTGTTCATCTCGAGGAAGAAGTACTCGTCGCCCTGGAGCAGTCCCTCGACGGTGCCGGCGCTGCGGTAGCCCACGGCCTTGGCGGCGTCGGTGCCGATCTTGCCGATGCGCTCGCGCAGCTCCGGTGACACGGCGGGCGCCGGGCTCTCCTCGATCACCTTCTGGTGGCGGCGCTGCACCGAGCAGTCGCGCTCGAACAGGTGCACGACGTTGCCGTGCGAGTCGGCGAGCACCTGCACCTCCACGTGGCGCGGGTCGGGCAGGTATCGCTCGATGTAGACGGTCGGGTCCGAGAAGAACTTCTCGCCCTCGCGCGCGGCGCCCTCGAACGCCTTCTCGAGCTCGCCCTCGGACTCCGCCACGCGGAAGCCCTTGCCGCCGCCTCCGCCCGCAGCCTTGATGGCCACCGGGTAGCCGACGGTCTCGTCGATGATCTTGGCGGCGTCGGCCACGGTCTCCACCGGGTCGGTGGTGCCGGGGACGATCGGCACGCCCGCGGCGCTCATCAGCTCGCGCGCCTTGGTCTTCGAGCCCATCGCGTCGATCGCGTCCGGCGGCGGGCCGATGAACACGATGCCCGCCTCGTCGCACGCGCGCGCGAAGGCGGCGTTCTCGGCCAGGAAGCCGTAGCCGGGGTGGATCGCCTCGGCGCCCGACTTCTGGGCCACCTCGATGATCTTCTCCACCACGAGGTAGCTCTCGTTGGCCGGCCCGGGGCCGAGCAGGAACGCCTCGTCGGCGCGGCGCGCGTGGGGCGCGTCGCGGTCGGGCTCGGAGTAGACCGCCACGCTGCCGATGCCGAGCTCCTCGAGCGTCCGCATCACGCGAATGGCGATCTCGCCGCGGTTTGCAACCAAGACCTTGCCGAACATCGGCGCGGAAGGTTATGTGACGCGGCCGCAGCGGGGCTCAATGAGGCCCTTCTCGGGCCGATTACAGGGGCGATGCCCCTTCGTGGCACTCGCCCGAGCCTCCCCCGGATCGGCCTGCTGGGCCGGTTCACGTTGCTGAGCCTGCTCGCGACGATCGCGCTGGGGGTGGTGCTCGGGGCCACGCTCGAGTCGCAGATCCGCAGCCGCTCGATCGACGACGCCGCCGGCTCCGCGCAGCTCGTCGCCAGCTTCGGCATCCAGCCCCAGCTCTCTGCGGCCGCGCTCGACCAGGGGCTGAGCCCGGAGGCGATCACCACGCTCGACACCCTCCTGCGCGGCGGCTACACGGCCGGCTCGATCGCCTCGATCGAGGTGCAGAACAGCCGTGGCAAGGTCATCTACTCGAACAACGCGGGTCAGATCGGCCGCGTGCGCGCTCGCAAGGGCTTCCAGGAGGCCATGGCCGGCCACACGACTGCCGAGGTCGCGAGCCAGATGGATCAGCACCCCACGAGCGAGACGTTCATCGAGACGCACGCCCCGCTCCGCCTGAACGGCCCCGGCACGGCGCCCGACGGCGTGTTCGAGATCTACACGCGCTACGCGCCCGTGGCGGCGTCGATCAAGCGCGATACGCGCCGTCTGTATCTGGTGCTGGGCATCGGCCTGCTGATCCTCTACGGCGCGCTCTTCCGCATCGTGCTCGCGGCGTCGCGACGGCTGCGCCTCCAGGCCGAGGAGAACCAGCGCCAGGCGCGCCACGACTCGCTCACCGGGCTGCCCAACCGCGCCTGGTTCTACGACCGGACCGGCGAGCTCCTGTCGGAGCGCCGGCGCGGCGAGTCGAGCGCCGTGATGGTGATGGACCTCGACCGCTTCAAGGAGGTGAACGACACGCTCGGCCACCACAGCGGCGACCTGCTGCTGCAGGCGGCGGCGGCGCGCGTGCGGCGGGCGGTGCGGGACACGGACGTGGTGTCGCGCCTCGGCGGCGACGAGTTCGCCGTCGTGCTGCCCGGCGCCTCGCGCGCGAAGGCGACGGAGGTGGCCGCGCGCGTGCGCGAGACGCTCGAGGAGCGCTTCAGCGTGAGCGGCGCGACGGTGGACATCGAGGCGAGCATCGGCATCGCGCTCTTCCCCGAGCACGCCACCGACGTGGAGACGCTCCTCCAGCGCGCCGACCTCGCGATGTACAAGGCCAAGGAGACGCACATCGGCCACGCCTTCTACTCCGAGGAACTCGACCACGGGCACCCGAGCAAGCTGTCGATGGTCGGCGAGCTGCGGCGTGCGATCGAGGGCGAGGAGCTCGTGCTCCACTACCAGCCGAAGGCGGCGATCGGGACCGGCGCGGTGTCGCATGTGGAGGCGCTGGTGCGCTGGCAGCGGCCGGAGCACGGGATGGTGCCGCCGAACGAGTTCATCCCCCTGGCTGAGCACACCGGCCTGATCAAGCAGCTGAGCGCGTACGTGCTCGACGCCGCGCTGCGCCAGCTGCGCGCCTGGCTCGACGCCGGGCTCGACCTCGGCGTGGCCGTGAACCTGTCTGCGCGCAACCTGCTCGAGGCCGACCTGCCGGACCAGATCGCATCGCTCCTGCTCGCCCGCCGCGTTCCGGCCGAGCGCCTGATCCTCGAGATCACCGAGAGCACGATCATGGCCGACCCGGGGCGCGCGCTCGGCGTGCTCACGCGGCTGAGCGCGATGGGCATTCGCCTGTCGATCGACGACTTCGGCGTGGGCTACTCGTCGCTGTCCTACCTCAAGCGGCTGCCGGTGGACGAGATCAAGATCGACCGCTCGTTCGTCGCGCAGATGGACAGCGACGAGGACGACGCCTTCATCGTGCGCTCGACGATCGACCTCGGCCGCAACCTGGGGCTGAGCGTGGTGGCCGAGGGCGTCGAGACCGAGGCCGTCTGGGACGAGCTCACCGAGCTCGGCTGCGACTACGCGCAGGGCTGGTACCTCGGCCGGCCGATGCCCGCCGCGGAGCTGGCGGCGTGGCTACGCGCCAACGCCGCTCAAGCCACCGATCCCGTGGGCGATCACCACGAGTGATGAAGACGAAGCTCGCCTTCGCCTCGGTGCTGCTCGCGATCGCCGTCTCCGGGTGTGGCTCGTCGGGCAGCGGTTCGGCCACCGACGCGCACAGGGCCGCGCCCGCCGCCGCGAAGGCGGCCGTCACCCGCGCGCTGCCCAAGCCGACCGTGAAGTTCGACGGGCCGGCCGTGATCCACAGCGGCTCCACGTTCAAGGCGTCGGTCCAGCTCGGCCACTTCCACATCGCGGCGAACATGGTCGGCATGGCGCCGGTGCCCGGGATGGGCCACCTCCACTTCATGCTCGCCGGCGGCAAGTTCGACTACCCGCGCTACTCGGGCGCCAACGGCGCGCTCGGCAAGAAGCTCGGAGTGGCCGGCGCCTACTCGCCCGCGCTGGCGCCGAAGATCACCTACTCGCACCTCCCGCCGGGCCGCTACACTCTCATCTGCATGCTCGCCAACAACAACCACACCCCGGTGGGCGTGGAGGCGAAGCAGACGATCGTCGTCCGCTAGGGCGCCGCGCAGCCGCCGGCGCGGGAAGCAATCCCATCCTGGTGCCCTTATCGGGCACCCAAGTGGGATAGCTCGGCGCGAAAGGAGTGAGGGAGGCCGCCCGGGTCCAACCCCCTCATTGCCGCAGTAACCGCTCCGATGCTGCTGAAGCGGTCGGAGTCCCGCTAGGGCGCAGCGCTGCCGGCCGTGGTCCCGACCGCGGGCTTCTGCGCCTCCAGGCGCTGCTTGGCGCGCTTTGCCCGCTCCGAGAGGAGCTGGCCGCCGATCAGCGCGGCGAGGATCACCGGCACCGCGGCGATCGTCCAGCCCGGAATGGGGGCGCCCTCCTTCGACAGCAGGCCGAGCCCGGCGCCGATCATCACGATCGCGAGGCCGAGCCGCAGGGTGGCGGTGGGGACCCGGGTGGAGAGATTGGTGCCGATCCAGACGCCGGGCAGCGAGCCGATGAGGATCGTGGCCATCAGCCCGTAGTCCACGTTGCCGGCGATCACGTGGGCGATCGACGCGGCCCACAGGAGCACGGCGGCGTGGAACACGTCGGTACCCACCACGCGCCTGGGCACGAGCCGGAAGATCATGATCAGGCCGACCGCGATCAGCGTGCCGCTGCCCGCCGAGGTCACGCCGAGCACGAAGCCCACGAACACGCCGAGAACCGCCGCGTAGACCTTGTCGCGCGTCGTCATCTCGAATGACTCGCGCTCCTTCGCCAGCAGCTTGGGCATGAACAGCGCCCGGCTGAGTACGGCCAAGCCGGTGAACATCACGGCCGCGGCGACGGCGATCAGCATCGCGTTGTCGAACGCCTTCCCGTATCTGTGCTCGAGCATGTGCAGCACGTACACGCCGCCCACCGCCGCCGGCACCGAGCCCACGCCCATCCAGATCGCGAGCGGGAAGAACACGGTGCGCTGGCGGAAGTGGCGCCAGCCGCCGAGCGTCTTCGTCACGGCGCCGTACGCGAGGTCGGTGCCCACCGCGGTCACCGGGTTGTAGCCGAACACGATGATCAGGATCGGCGTCATCAGCGAGCCGCCACCCATGCCGGTGAGGCCGATGAGGATGCCCACACCGAGGCCGAAGACGATGATCAGCGGATCCATGAGGTCAGGCGAGCGCGTGGCCGTCGATGAAGGCGAGCACCTTCTCGGCGGCGTCCGCGGCCGTTTCGATGTCGGTGTCGATCACGAGGTCAGGTCTGCCCGTCGGATCGTCGAGGTACACCTCGACAAGCTGTTCTCCACCAAACCGGTGGGTTCTAGAGGCCAGCTCCAAAACATCGACGCGCTGCGTGCGCGCCTTCAGCTCAGCCTCGACCAGCGCGGCGATCGTCGAAGTGCGTGGACCGACGAGCGTCAGCCGTGGAGGCCGCACTCGATCTTGTCCGTGCCTGCCCAGCGACCGGCGCGCCCCGCGCCCGGCAGCGTGCAGTGCGTGCAGCCCACCGACGAGTAGCCGCGGTCGTGCAGCTCGTTGTAGGGGACGTCGTGCTCGGTGAGGTAGTTCCAGACGTCCTTCTCGGTCCACTCGGCGAGCGGGTTGGCCTTCCACAGCTCGTGCTTGTCGTCCCAGTGGAACTTGGGCGTGTGGCGGCGGCTCGGCGACTGGTCGCGGCGCATCCCGGACACCCAGGCGTCCACCTGCGACAGCGCCTCCTTGAGCGGCTCCACCTTGCGGATGCCGCAGCAGGAGTCGGGCTCCGAGTTCCACAGCTCGTCGCCGTGCTCGTTCGCCTGACGGGCGAGGCTCATTCCCTGGTAGACCTCGACCTTCACGCCGTAGCGCTGCTCGAGCGCGCGCCAGGTCTTGTAGGTCTCGGGGAAGAGCAGCCCGGTGTCCAGCGTGAAGAAGCGCGCCTCGGGCTCGATCTTGAGCAGCATGTCCATGATCACCGAGGCCTCCTTCTGGAAGGAGCAGGCCACGTACAGGCGCGGGTGGAACTGCTCCACGAGGTGCTCGAGCACCTCCTGCGCGGTCGCGCCCTCGAGGTCGGGAGCGAGATCGTCGGCTGTAGCTAGACCGCGCACTCGCCCTCCCCTCGAACCACCTTGTATGGCTCGTGCCGGTTCCAGTCGATGAACTGGTTCATGGTGTCGAGGCTGAACTCAACAGGAAGCGAGAGCTCCTTGACTTCCGCCTCGAGCCTCTCGTAGCCGACCCGCTCGGCGAAGGCGTTGAACTGCTCGCCCTCCTCGCGATCGCTCTCGTACAGCCGCAGCCAGCGCTCCACCGCGTCGGGCACGCGCTTGGCGGGCAGGCGCACCTTGAGCCGGTGGCCCATCACCACGTCGCCGCCCTCGTAGTTGCCGCCGATGTGGGCGACGTACGCCGGCATCGTGCGCGCGCCGACCTTGATCGAGGCGCCGTAGAAGCCGATGTTCGCGATGTGGTGCTGCGAGCAGCCATTGGGGCAGCCGCTCATCTTGATGTGGATCCGCTTGGTGAGCGGATCGTCGATGTCCATCTCCTCGATCCGCTGCTGCACCGCCCGGTTGAGACCCATGGATGCGGTGATACCCAGCTTGCAGCTGTCGGTGCCGGGGCAGCTCACCACGTCGACGATCTCGTCGGCGCCGGGCTGGTCCAGGCCGAGCTCGCCGAGCTTCTGCCAGACCTCGTAGGCCGACTCGTCGCGCACCCAGCGCAGCAGGAGGTTCTGATGCACGGTCGTGCGCGCGTAGCCGCCCGAGTAGTCGCGCATGATCTGGCCGAGCCCGCGTAGCTGCTCCGGCGTGAGGTCGCCGCGCACCACGCGCACCTGCACCGTGGAGAAGCCCTCCTGGCGCTGCGGCTCCACGTTGGACCTGCGGAAGCGCTCGAACGCCGAATGGTCGCCGTTCGGCGTCGCGTAGTTCGGCTGCGGCTCCGGCGCGTTCGCCTCCTCGTCGTGGATCAGGAGAAGCGGCGTCGGGTCGAAGTTGCGCTCGTTCACCCAGTCGCCCTGCAGCTCCTCCTCGACCATCTCGCGGAAGGCGTCCATCCCGATCTTGTCGATCAGCACCTTGATGCGCGCGCGGGCGCGGTTCACCCGCAGGAAGTCCTGGCGGTCGAAGATGCGGAAGACCGCCTCGGAGACCTTCAGGTAGTCGCCGTTGTCGAGCTCCACGAACTCGTAGAGCGTCGGCGCCACGCGCGGCATGATCGACGTGCCGCCGCCCACGCGGACCTCGACGCCGCGCACGCCGTCGCGCTCGCGCGGGATGAACGCGATGTCGTGGATGCCGGTGATCGCGCGGTCGTCGTCGGTCGCGGTGAAGGCCGTCTTCACCTTGCGCGGCATGAGCTGCGTGGTGGGGTGGCGCACGAAGTAGCGCACATAGGCGCCCGCGTACGGGGTGATGTCGAAGAGCTCGCCCTCGGAGACGCCGGCCCACGGGTCGCCGGTCACGTTGCGTACGGTGTTGCCGCAGCCCTCGCGCGACGAGAGCCCGGAATCCGAGATGCGGCGGATCAGCTTGGCGGCGTCAGGCAGCGGCACATGGTGCAACTGGATGTTCTGCCGCGTGGTGATGTGACCCTTCCCGAGCGGCACGTAGTCCTCGATCACGTCCGCGAACACGTCGAGCTGGTCGGGGGTGATGCCGCCCATCGGCAGCTTCACCCGGATCATCTGGCGCGCCTCCTGGCGCTGGCCGTAGACGCCCTGCTTCAGGCGGAAGCCGATGAACTGGTCCTCGGCGATCTCGCCGGCGAGGAACTTCCCGGATTCCTCGTCGAAGTCGTCGAACTCGTGCTCGAGGATCGGGATTACGTGGCCCGGGACGTTCTCGTAGACCTCGGGGCTCTCGAGGGACCCGCGGCCGCCGGATTTCGTCAGCTCTCCGGATTCGCTTGCCGTGACTGGCTCCATCGGCTCTCGGTTCTCCTGAATCGGGGGGAGTCAAGCGCCGGGTGATCGACCGGCGACGCCAAATACTACAAAACCCGATCGGGTATCTAGTTATTTGCCTGGCTAGGGCGAGGGAATGCTGCTGTGCTGGGCCACTTCGGCCCCCTCGGGCTCGAGCGGGAGGCCCTGCTCGGCCCACGCCACGAGGCCGCCGGCGACCGTGTAGGCGTCCCAGCCGTCGGCGCGGAAGGCGTCGCTGGCCATCGCCGAACGCTCGCCGGTGCGGCAGTAGAAGATCACCGGTCGCTCACGGTCGAACTCGTCCGCGTTCGCCTGGAGCTCGTCGAGCGGCACGTGGCGCGCGCCCTCGATGCGGCTGGCCTCGAACTCGGCGGGCGTGCGGACGTCGATGAGCTGAGCGTCCTCGGTCGAGGCGGCCTGCTCGGGCGCGAGCTCGTGCTCTGTGGCCTGGTCAGCCATGGGCGGCGCAAGGTAGCAGGATGGCTCTGCGGGCCGTTTTTCCCGCTCGTTGCACGGGTACCGCTGCGGGGGTACCCAACCAAGGGATGGTTTGCCGCCGGAACCGCGCTTACTATCGCCCAGGATGTCCGTCGCCGCCCTTCAGCTCGCGCGCCCGCGCGCGCAGGTATGCCCGTGATCGATCAGGCTCAGCTCGGCCGGGCGCTCGGCCAGCTCGACGCCGGTACGCGCGCGCTGCTCGACCTGTCGCTGCGTCGTGCGATCCCCGACGACCAGGTGGCGAAGGTGCTCGGCGTCGACGCCGCGTCGATTCCGCCGCGGCGTGCCCGCGGCATCGCCCAGCTCGCGGACATGATGGCCGTGCCCGGTCCGAGCGAGCTTGCGGCGCTCCTGATCGCGATTCCGGACCTGCCGGAGGAGGCGTGGGGTGTGCCCACGCCCGAGCCGTTCGCGGGCGGGGTCACGGCGGCGCGGCGGGCCAAGGCCTTCAAGCGCGCGGCGGTCGCGGCCAGCCCGCTCGTCGCGCTCGGCGCGGTGATGGCCGCGGTGCTCGTGTCCTCGTCGTCCGACCACTCGGGCTCGGGTTCCGGCGCCACGGCATCGCACGGCGCCGGTGGCGGCGCGGCTGCGCCGCTGGCCGCCATCGCTCCCGACGCTCGCCACCAGCTGCCCCCGGGCGTTCAGCTCTCTCAGGCGCGACGCGCAGGCGCGGGTCACGCCCGGCGCGCCGCCCGCCACCACAGCGCGCGCCATCCCAGCGGCGGGGCGCAGCAGGCCACGCTCGCGCGCGCTCCCGTGCGCGTGGAGCACACGGTGCCGGTCGCGTTCCACCCGCCGGCCACGGTCCCGCATGCGCCGGCACCTGTCGTCCATCACCATCACGCGCCGTCGAAGCCCAATGGTTCGCCCACCCCCACGCCCGCTCCGGTCCAGACACCCTCCCAGCCCGTGTCAACGCCCGCGCCCACGCAGCCCCAGGTCACCAACACGCCCGTGCAGGTCTCCGCTCCCGAGCAGAGCACCACGGTGCACAGCTCGCCCACGCCCACCGAGCACAAGCCATACAAGAGCCCGCCGTCGCAGCCCAACCTCAGCCCGCCGGGCTACGGCTCCTCGCACAACGGCGAGCGCTCCGGCGGCGGCAGCTGCCACGGCGGCTACTCGGGCTCGCACGACGGTTCCTCGGGCGACGGCGATTCAGGCCACGGCTACTCGCACCAGTACGGGCGCGACAGCGCTCAGCGCGGCGGCGGCCGTTCCTTCTCGCCGCCCGGCCTCTTCCGCAAGCGCCACTAGCTCCCGGCGTCTACTGCGGCACTAAGGGGTCAGCCCGAGCGGGCGCTCCCTCCGAGGGGCGATCCCTCGCGACGTTTGGTCACTTTGGCCCGCCCAGCGGGCTTAAATGACCACACGTCAGGTCGGTGCGGGGGTCAGCGGCCCCAGGGCTCGGCGTCGCCCCAGGGGGACACGCCGTTTGGGTCGCGGCCCACGCCTTCGAATAGCGCCGCGCGCAGCCAGGGGCTGACCGTCGGTCCGTCTGCCGCGGGCGGCGGGGCAGTGTCGCGCAGGAACTGCTCGATCGCCGCCGCGATCGCTGCGGCTTCCTCAGGACCGGCGTTCGACTGCCGCACCTCGATGCGCGGCCGCGACGGGCTGTGCTTGCCGTTGCGGGACACGCGGGGAGGGTATCGTCGGCGCGCCCATGCCGGAGATACCCGTGTTCAACCACGACGCCGTGCTGTCGGCGGTGACGCCGGAGGAGGCGATCGAGCGCGTGCGGCACGCGTTCGTGGAGTACGCGAGTGGCGAGTGGACGATGCCGCCCAAGGTCTACCTGGACGCCTACCCGGCGGGCGACTTCCGGGCCATGCCGGCGAAGGGTGCGGGCGTGGCGATCCTCAAGTGGGTCACGTCGTTCCCCGGCAATCCGGCCGCGGGACTGCCGGTGGTGATGGGCGTGATCTGCGTGTCGAGCGCCGTGAACGGGGAGCCGCTCGCCCTGATCGACGCCCGCGCGATTACAGCGCTGCGCACCGGGGCGGTGTCGGCGGTGGCCGCGCAGGAGCTCGGTCCCGAGGACGCGCGCAGCGTGGGGATCGTGGGGTGCGGCTTCAACGGCGCGTGGTCGGCGCGCTGCCTCGCCGCCGCGGAGTTCGGGCCGGGCGTGTGCTTCGACGTGGATCCCGAGGTGGCCGGCTCGCTCGCGGGTGAGCTGGGCTGGGAGGCGGGCAGCCGCGAGGACGCTCTGGCGTGCGACGTGGTCACCTGCGTCACGCCCGGGGACGAGCCCGTTGTGCGCGCCGGCGACCTGCATCCGCGCATGCACCTGAACATGCTCGGGGCCGACGGGCCGGGCAAGGCAGAGGCGGAGCTCGCGGCGGTGGAGAAGTGCCGGCTGTTCTGCGACGAGTGGCGTCAGGCCTCGCACGGCGGCGAGCTCACCGGCGCGGTGGAGGCGGGGCTCGTCACGCGGGAGCAGGTCACCGAGCTCGGTGGCGTGCTGACAGGTTCGGCGCCCGGGCGTGAGTCCGCTGACGAGATCACGCTGTTCGACTCCACGGGTCTCGCGATCCAGGACCTCGCGTTATGCCTCGCCGTGCTCGAGGCGCACCAGGCGGGCAGGGTGAAGGCGCAGCCGGTACGGATCTGAGCGCCGGCGCTAGAAGCCGTGCATCACGGCGACGATCAGGATGACCACCGCCGCCACGGCCACGAGCATGAGCAGCAGCGCGTTGAGCATCAGCGCGCGGTTCATCCCAAGGATGGACCCGCGATCGCCGCGGACCAGGCGGTCCGCCCTCGACTGAATCCAGCGCGAGCCGTGCTCGCCCGCGCCAGGCTTCCAGCGGATCACGCCGGCGAGGGCGATCGTCACGAGCTGGTCGATGCTGAGGCCCTCGCGGATGGCCGCGAGCATCAGCGCCTCGTGCAGCGACTCCGGTATCTCGAGCGACAGCCGCCCGTCGGGCGACCCGGGACTGGCGTGCGGACGCGGGATCGGGCTCCCCTGTTCGAGGGCGGTGGCGATCCAGACGGCCATCTCCTCGCGCAGCGCGGTCGTCGCCTCCTCGGGCGTGTCGCCGCGCGCTTCGCACCCCGGCAGCTCCTCGACGAGCGCCAGCCAGGGGGTTTCACCCTTGCGCCTCTCCTTCGTCAAGATGATGCGGTACGGCAGGTCGAGATATCGCGAGCCCGCCAGAGTCGAGCGTTCCAAGGTTCAAATCCTACGTCGGTTGCACCGCTCGGGCAAATGAGAGAGCGCTTTCGCACTACCCGAGTTGGGCTATGCAAACTGGCGGACTCGTTGTACGGTCAGTTTGACAAGGCACCCACAGGTGCTCATCGGACACGACTGGCCCTATGACGGCTCGACCCTTCCCTCAAGGTCGACCGGCCGCGATGGTTCTCCGTTCTTCCGCGGCCCTTCGCACCGCACGCATCGCACCGCTCTGCGTAGCGGCGATCTTCGCGTGCTCGGCGGCGCCCGCGCTCGCCGACTCGCCCTCGCCCGACCCGGTGCCGAACGGGCCGTCGCCGGATCCGGTCCCGGTTCCGGTCAAGCCCAAGCCCAAGCCCAAGCCTGTCGTCCACCACACTCCGGCCCCCGTCGTGCACATCCAGCCGCCCGCGCCGGTGGTCCATCACGTCGCGCCGCCGGCCGCGCCGGTGGTCGTCATTCCTCCGCCCGCGCCCGCCGTGGTCCACCACCACGCCAAGCGCGTCGTGCATCACCGCAAGCGCGTGGTGCACCACAAGCCCAAGCCCGCGCCGGCGAAGAAACCGGTGACCCACGCCGCGCCGATCTCCGAGACGGTCGCCGCCTCGCAGGTGGCCGCGGTCCGCACCGCGGCGATCGCGCCGCTCAAGGCGGTCACCGGCGACAGCGGCTCCGAGGCGGCCAAGCTGCTGTTGCTCGCGGCGTTCGCGCTCGTGCTCGTGGTGGTGGCCAGCCTGTCGCTCCTGCGGCTGCTGGTGGTACGCAACACCCGGCGCGAGTGGTAGCGGAATGAAGCGGCTCGCGGTTGTGGGGGTGGTGCTGGCGATGGCGGGGTTGACGGCTGCGGCG
>DASXCV010000272.1:0-8369 GCA_036491015.1 Thermoleophilaceae bacterium
GCGCCAGACGCGCGACATATAACCACCGGGCGGCCGAAAAGTCGAGATGGGCTGTTCGTTTAGGGCAGCAGCGCTTCGAGCTCGGCCGGCTCGGTGACCGGCGCGCGGCAGGAGAACTGCTCGCACACGTACGCGGCCGCGTGGCCGTCCACGGGCTTGCGGCCCTCCATCAGTGGCACGCCATCCGGCTCCCCGCCCGCGAGCACGATGTGCGGGCGGAACTTGGAGCGCACCACCTGCTCGAGCGCGCCGGTGTCCTCGCCCGCGAGCGCGATCTCCTTCGTCTGGGCCAGGCGGAAGTCGAGCGCCTGGAGCAGATGGGCGAACGCCTGCGGGTGGCGCGGGGCCAGTTCCTGGAGCAGGCTGAGCACGCCCTCGGCGCGCCGCTCGTACTCGTGCTCGCCGGTGAGCGCCGCCAGGCGCAGCAGCCCGTAGGCGGCACTCGAGTTGCCTGCCGGAATCGGGTTGTCCTCGAGGTCCTTGCGCCTCGCGACGAGCTTCTCGTGGTCTGACGAGGTCTCGAAGAAGCCGCCGCGCTCCTCGTCGCCGAAGCGGGCGATCATCTGGTCCGCGAGCTCGCGGGCGGCCGCGAACCAGCGGGGCTCGAACGTCGATTCATACAGCGTGATCAGCGCCTCGAGCAGGAACGCGTGGTCCTCGAGGTAGGCGTTGAGGCGCGCGCGGCCGTCCTTGAAGGTGCGCAGCAGGCGGCCCTGGTCGTCGCGCATGGTGTCGAGCAGGAAGGCGGCGCAGTCGCGCGCGGCGTCGAGGTAGCGCGGCTCGCCGAGCGCGGCGCCGGCCTCGGCAAGCGCGGAGATCATCAGCGCGTTCCAGGCCGTGAGCCGCTTGTCGTCGAGCCCCGGCCAGACGCGCCCCGCGCGCACGTCGTAGAGACGCCTGCGCAGCTCGTCCGGCGGCTCGTCCCCGCCTGCGCGCACGGGGATGTTGCGGCCCTCGAAGTTGCCCTCCTCGCTCATGCCGAAGTAGGCGATGGCGGCCTCGGCGTCGTCGCCCAGGGCCTCGCGCACCTCGTCCAGCGTCCACACGTAGAACTTGCCCTCCACGCCCTCCGAGTCCGCGTCGAGCGCCGAGTAGAAGCCGCCCTCCGGCGCGCGCATCTCGGTGAGCGCCCAGTCGAGCGTCTCGCGGCACACGCGCTCGAACAGCTCCGTGCCGGTCACCTGCCAGCCGTGCAGGTACGCCCGGGCGAGCAGGGAGTTGTCGTAGAGCATCTTTTCGAAGTGGGGGACGATCCAGCGGGCGTCCACGGAGTAGCGGGCGAAGCCGCCGCCGATCTGGTCGTACATCCCGGCCGAGGCCATCGCGCGCAGCGTCTGCGAGGTCATCTCGGTCTCGCCGCGACGCAGGAGGAACTCGATCGCGGAGGCGGGCGGGAACTTTGGCGCGCCGCCGAAGCCGCCGTTCACCGGGTCGAAGTTCGCGCGCAGGTTCTCGAGCGCCGTGTCGAACAGCGCGGGGTCGAGCTCGTCCTCCGACGGGTTGAGCAGCGCGCCGCCGCCCAGCCGCTGAAGGATCCGCGGCGCGCCCTCCTCGATCTCCTGCCGCCGCTCGCGCCACGCCTCGTCGATCGCGGACAGGAGCTGGCGCCAGCTCGGCATGCCGTGGCGTGGCTCGGGCGGGAAGTAGGTGCCCGCGTAGAACGGCACCTGGTCCGGCGTGAGGAACACGTTGAGCGGCCAGCCGCCCTGCCCGGTCATCGCCTGGCAGGCCTCCATGTAGATCGCGTCCACGTCGGGGCGCTCCTCGCGGTCCACCTTGATGCACACGAAGCGCTCGTTCATCTCGGCCGCGGTCGGCTCGTCCTCGAACGACTCGTGCTCCATCACGTGGCACCAGTGGCAGGCCGAGTAGCCGATCGACACGAGCAGCGGCTTCTCCTCGGCCTTCGCGCGGTCGAGCGCCTCCGGGCCCCAGGGGTACCAGTCCACCGGGTTGTCCTTGTGCTGGAGCAGGTACGGCGAGGTCTCTTGTGCGAGGCGATTGGCCATCGCCTGGAGAGGCTAGCCGTGGCGCGCCTTCGCACAGATAATCGGCATAGATCCAATGGACCGCATTCCTCGACCCGCCGTGGCAGTCCGGCTGGCTCGAGCCCTCGACGAAGGCCACCTCCTGCTCGTGGCCGGCGCGGGCTTTGGCAAGACGATGGCGCTCGAGGACGCCCTCGCCGAGCGCGGCGGCACGAGCGCGTGGGTGCGCTGCGCGGAGTTAGACCGCGACCCGGGCCGCCTGCTCGCCGATCTCGTGCGGGCGCTCGCCAGCGCGGCGCCCGGCGCCGCCGACGTGCTGGGCGAGCGGCTCGTCACCGCCCCGCTTCAGATCGACGCCGCGCTCGCCTCGCGCGAGCTGGCGCGTGAGCTGGAGCGGCTGCTCGTGGACCCGCTCACGATCGTGATCGACGACGCCGAGCAGCTCGCCGACGCGCCGGAGGCGGCTGCGGTGGTGCGCGATCTGCTCGCGAGCCAGACGCCCGCGCTGCGCGTGGCGGTCGCAGCGCGCGTGACACTGCCCCTGCGGCTGTCGAAGCTCCAGGCGAGCGGCCGGCTCGACCGGTTCGGCTCGGCGGACCTGGCCTTCAGCCCCGAGGAGTGCGCCGAGCTCCTGTCCGCCGCCACGGGGCGCGAGCCGAGCGCCGCCGAGCTCGACGCCCTCTGGTCGGCCACCGAGGGCTGGCCACTCGGGGTGGCGCTGTCGGCCGCATCGGGCGGCGTGGCCGCGCCCGGCGCGGGCGGCTCCACCGCGCTCGTGGCCTTCCTCGAGGAGGAACTGCTGGTGCCGCTCGGCGTCGAGCTGCGCCTGGCGCTCCTCGAATCGAGCCTCGCGCCCGACCTCGACGCCGGCACCCTGCGTGCGCTCGGCTTGCCGGCCACGCTGCTCGACGAGGCTGGCCGCCGTGGGATGCCGCTCCGCGCCGTCGACTCCGGCAGCCGGGTGGCCTACCACCCGCTCGTGCGCGACCTGCTGCGCGAGCGCCTGGTGGCGGAGCGGCCGCCGGAGCGCCTGGCCGAGCTGCACGGCGCACTGGCGGGCGCGCTCGAGCAGGCCGGGCGCGGTCCCGAGGCGGTGGAGCACTGGCTCGCGGCCGGCGACTCGCAGCGCGCCGCGGGGGCCGTGGCGCGCGAGGGCCACGTGCTCTTCCGCAGCGCGCCGGCGACCGTCGGCGCGTGGCTCGAGGCCCTGCCGGCCGAGATGCGCGACGCACCCGAGCTGCGCATGATCGAGGGGCGGCTGGCGGCGGGGGAGGGCGAGCTGGAGCGCGCGGTGCCCGCGCTCAGCGAGGCCATCGCCGGCTACGCCGCCCGCGGTGAGACCGAGCGCGAGTGGCGCATGCGGGTGCTGCTCTCGGACGTGCTGGCGATGCTCGAGGACTACGACACGGCCGCGGGCCTGTCCGACGGTTTCGAGGCCGTGGATGCCTGGGCGGCGCCGATGACGGCGGTGTCGGTGGCCTGCACGCACGCCCGCGCCTCGCGCTTCGCCGAGGCCGAGTCACTGTTCGAGCGCGCGATCGCCCACCCGCGCGGCGCGCCCTTGATCACGCTGGCCGCGGGCTTCCGCGGCGCGTTCCTCGACTTCCCGCAGGCCAAGCTCGACGGCGCGGTGGCGGGGCTGCGCGAGGTGGTGTCCGCGCTCGAGCGCTTCGACCCCTCCAACCGCCTGCCGCTGTTTCTCGGCTACGGCGCGCTGATCCACGACGAGCGCGGCGAGGACGACGCCGCGCTCGACATGGCGGACCGTCTGGAGCGCCTCACCGAGCGCACCTGGATGGGCAGCTACGTGAGCGGCCTCGCCCACACGTTCAAGGCGGGCCTGCACGCGCGCCTCGGCCACCTGGCGGAGGCTGAGCTGGAGCTCGCGCGCTTCCGGCCGCTCGTGCGCAACTGGGCGGCCGAGACGTACGTGGCGCGGGCGTCACTCGCGGCGGGCCGCGGCGATCACGATGCCGCGTGCGCCGCGGCCGCGGCGGCGATCGAGAACGGCGCGCTCGACACGTGGCTCGGGCGCTCGCGGCTCACGGCCGTGCTAGTGCCCACGCTCGTGGACGCGGGTCGGCCGTCGTGGGCGCGCGAGCTGCTCGACGAGGGCCTGGCCGCCTGCCCGGCGGAGTGCGCCGTACCGCGCCTCTTCGCCCAGCGCGCCTGGCTGCGGCGCAACGAGGGGGACGACCCGGGCGCGCTCGAGGATCTGGCGGCTGCCTGGCATGAGGCGGGCGGCGAGGCCCAGCATCTCGTGCGCCGCGAGTGGCGCTGGCTCGAGCCGCTCCTGTGGACGGCGCTCGAGGAGGGCGCGCTGCCGCCGGACGAGGTGATCGCGGCGATCGAGGCGGCGATGCCGGGCGGCGCCGCGCTGATCCCGTTCACCCGCCACCCTGTGGCCGAGGTGCGGCGCTCGGCGCTCGTGTCCGCGGTGGCGTCGGGACACCCGGAGGCGCCCCGGCTCGTGGCCGAGCTCGAGCGCGACGGCGACGAGGGCGTGGTGTCGGCGGCGCGCGCATCCGGTGCGCGACTCACGCGGACGCCGCCGCCGCTCGTGTTCACGCTGCTCGGCGGCTTCGGCCTCCGGCGCGGGGCGTTCACCGTGAGCGACGAGGCCTGGGAGCGGCGTGTGTCGCAGCGCCTCGTGCGGCTGCTGCTGCTGCGCCGGGACGCGCCGGTGCCGGAGGACGTGCTGTTCGAGGCCTTCTGGCCGGACAAGTCCGCGGACGCCGCGCGGCGGGGCCTGCAGGTGGCGGTGTCGAGCGCGCGGGCGGTGCTCGATCCCCCAGGTGCCGAGCAGACCACGATCGAGGTGGTGGAGCGCTCCTATCGCCTGCGGCTCCGGCCGGGCGACTCGGTGGATGCGGATGAGTTCGAGCGCGCGGCCGCCGCCGCCCTCGCCGCCGGCGGCCCCGAGCGGCTCACCCTGCTCGAGGTGGCCGCCGGGCGCTGGACCGGCGAGCCGCTGCCCGAGGACCGCTACGAGGACTGGGCGATCTCGTGGCGCGAGGGCCTGGTGGACCTCTACGGGCAGGTGCTCGGCGCGCTCTCGGACGGGCATGCCGCCGCAGGCGACCACGCCCGGGCCATCGAGGCGAGCCGCCGTGCGGTGGAGATGGACCCCTTCGACGAGGGCGCCCACCGCCGCCTGATGCTCTCCTACGCGCGCTCGGGGCGCCGCGGTCACGCGCTGCGCCAGTTCCTGGCCTGCCGGCGGGCGCTCGTGGACGGGCTCGGTGTCGAGCCGGCTGAGGACACCGCCGCTCTGCAGAGGCGAATCCTGGCCGGCGACGCGGTGTGAGCGCCCCGTGAGCGCGGCTCCGTACGGTGCGCCACATGGCGATCCGGACTTTTGTGGTCCGCGTAAGCGAGACGGAGCCACGCGTGGTGGTGGAGGACGTGCGCAGCCGCGAGCGCGTGGTGGCCGTGGACCTGTCCGGCGTGTCGGCCGCGATCGAGCGGCTGCTGGAGAGCGAGAGGCCGGACCGGCCTAGCTCGCCGCCGAGTCCCGCAGCGCCGCCCGCCTGATCTTGCCGCTCGCCGTCTTCGGCAGCTCGTCGGCGAACTCCACGATCCGCGGGTACTTGTAGGGCGCCGTCTCGCCCTTCACGTGGTCCTGCAGCTCGCGCACCAGCTCCTCGCTCGGCTCGCGCCCATCGCGCAGCACCACCACGGCGCGCACCACGGCGCCGCGCTCCTCGTCCGGGGCCGCCACGGCGGCGGCCTCCGCCACTGCGGGGTGCGACACGAGCGCCGACTCGACCTCGAACGGCCCGATCCGGTAGCCGGCCGAGATGATCACGTCGTCCGAGCGCCCCTCGAACCAGAGGTAGCCGTCCTCGTCCTCGCGCACGCGGTCACCTGTGCGCCAGACGTCGTCCGGCCCGTCGATGAAGAAGGTGGGCACCGTGCGCGGGTCGGCGCACAGCTCGCCCTCGTCTATCCAGAGCCTGAAGCCGGGCAGCGGCTTGCCCATCGAGCCGGGGCGCACGGGCGGACCGATCGGCATGCCGGTGAGCGCGCCGGTCTCGGTCTGGCCGTAGCCGTCGTGGATCTCGACGCCCACCGCCTCGGACCACAGCCGCACGATCTCCGGGTTGAGCGGCTCACCGGCCGCGACCGCGTGGCGCAGCGTGGGCAGCGCGCGCAGCTCGGTGCGCTTGGCGATCGTGCGGTACTCCGTGGGCGCCATGCAGAGCACGTTCACGCCCTCTCGCTCGACGGTGGCCAGCCGCTCCTCGGGGTCGAAGCGCGCGTCCTGCAGCAGCGCGGTCGCGCCGCGCACCCAGGGCGCCATGAACACGTTGCGCGCGGACTTCGACCAGCCGCTCGCGGCCGTGCACCAGCAGAGGTCGCCCTCGCGCGCGCCGAACCAGTGCTCCGCCTGCACGTGCTGGCCGGCGAGGTAGCGCTGCCCGTGGCGGATCGGCTTGGGCTCGCCGGCGGTGCCCGAGGTGAAGGTGATGAGCGCGGGATCGGTGGGGGAGAGGTCGGCGGCCGGCTGCGGGTCCGCGTCGAACAGGCGCTCGTCGGGGATCACGAGCAGCTCGCCGTCGAAGCCGGTCTCCTCGACGGTGGCGAGGTCGCGCTCGTCCACCAGCAGCGCGCGCGGCTCCACCCGCTCCATGCGCTCGCGCAGGTCCTTCGGCCGCAGCTGCTCCGTGCATGGCAGCACCACCGCGCCAATGCGAAAGCAGGCCACCATCGCGTACACCCACTCTGGACGGTTGCCCACCACCGTCATCACCACGTCGCCGCGGCGCACACCACGAGCGGCCAGGGTGCCCGCCAGCCGGGCGGAGCGGTCGGCCACCTCCGGGAACGCGATTTCGGCGCGTGAGCCGTCGCGGCCCAGCGCGATCAGCGCGGTTCGGTTCGGTGGAGCCTTGTCCACGACATCCAGTGCGAAGTTCATCGCGTCGGAATCGTAGGGACGCAGGAAAGGTGTAACCAAGACCGAAGCCTTCCGCATCCAGATCGTGTACAGTGCCCGCACGCCGAATCCGCTAAGCGGAGCCGGGGAACCAGTTTCTGGGGCGAATCTCCTCTCCTAGGGGGAAGGGAGACGCGCAAGCTCTTTCAGCGCGAGCCCGTCAGCTAACTCGGCAGGCGTACGAAAGAGATTGCTGAAGCGCGCTAACAAAACGCTTGTGCTCGCGGTAGTGGCTTTGGCCTCCGCGTGCGCAGTGCCCGCCACTTCGTTCGGGCAAACCTCGACGACGCCGGGTTCGACCACGGCGCCCGCCCCGAGCACCGGCGGCACGTCGCCACAGGATCCGCAGTTCCAGCCGACTCCGAAGGCTCGGATAGTCGGCGGCCTGGCGATCCCGCCGATCGGCGCTCCGCAGCAGGTCGTCGACGCGATCAACGCCGCGAACGAGATCGTCACCAAGCCGTACATCTGGGGCGGCGGCCACAGGTCGTTCAACTCGCGCGGCTACGACTGCTCCGGCTCCGTGAGCTTCGCGCTCCACGGCGCGGGCCTCGTCGACACCCCGCTCGACTCGAGCGACTTCATGCACTGGGGCGACCCGGGCAAGGGCCAGTGGATCACCGTCTACACGAACCCTGGACACGCCTTCGTCATGATCGCCGGCCTGCGCTTCGACACCGGCTTCCGCGACCGCGTCTCGAAGGCGCACGGCGCGGCTCCGGGCACCGGCCCCCGCTGGGGCGGCCCGCGGCCCACTCGTGGTTACCACGCCCGTCACCCTGACGGCCTCTAGCGACTAGCAACCAGGAACCAGGAACCCGCCACGCAGTGGCGTTCCAGTTGCGCCCTCGCCAGTAAACTGACTCGCCAGTCAACGACGTCAGGGAGTTCGATTTGGCAGTCGCCACGCCGTACAGCGAGAAGACCGACGAGCAGCGCGCGATCACCGAGATGGTGCGGCAGTTCGTCGACGAGCAGGTGATCCCGATCGCCGAGGAGCACGACCACGAGGACAAGTTCCCCGACGCGGTCGTGGAGCAGATGCGGGAGCTCGGGCTGTTCGGCGTGACGATCCCCGAGGAGTACGGCGGAATGGGGCTCGACCTGACCACCTACGCGATGATCGTGGAGGAGCTGTCGCGCGGTTGGATCTCGGTGTCCGGCATCGTCAACACCCACTTCATCGGCTCCTACCTGCTGATGAAGTTCGGCACAGACGAGCAGAAGGAGAAGTTCCTCCCGAAGATGGCCACCGGCGAGATCCGCGCGGCCTTCTCGCTGTCTGAGCCCGGGCTCGGCTCCGACGTGGCGGCCATCACCACGCGCGCCAAGAAGGACGGCGACGAGTGGGCGATCAACGGCACCAAGATGTGGGTGACCAACGGCCTGCGCTCCGGCCTCGTCTTCCTCCTTGCCAAGACCGACCCCGACGCCGACCCCGC
>DASXCV010000273.1:0-5101 GCA_036491015.1 Thermoleophilaceae bacterium
CAGCAGGTAGGGGTCGTCGAGGACGGCCTCCATGCGCTCCTGGTCGGTGACCATGTAGGGCGAGATGTAGCCCTTGTCGAACAACATGCCCTCGGTGAACTCGAGGTCCATGCCGAACGTCTGGCCCTCCTCGACGTTCACTACGCCGTCCTTGCCGACCTTGTCGATCGCGTCGGCGATCACGTCGCCGATCTCGTCGTCGGCGGCCGAGATGGCAGCCACGCGAGCGATCTGGTCCTTGCCGGCCACGTCCTTGGACTGGGTCTTGATGTTGTCGACGACCTGGTCGACCGCGCGCTCGATGCCGCGCTTGAGAGCCAGCGGGTTCGCGCCCGCGGCCACGTTCTTCAGGCCCTGCGTGACGATGGCCTGAGCCAGAACAGTGGCGGTGGTCGTGCCGTCGCCGGCCACGTCGTTGGTGGCGGTGGCGACTTCACGCACAAGCTGTGCGCCCTGGTTCTGGAAGACGTCCTCGACCTCGATCTCGCGAGCGATCGTGACGCCGTCGTTGGTGATTGTGGGCGCGCCGAACTTCTTGTCGAGGACCACGTAGCGGCCCTTGGGGCCGAGCGTGACCTTGACCGCGTTGGCGACCGCGTCTACGCCCGCCTGCAGCGCTGCGCGCGCCTCGCTGTCGTACTTGAGCTCTTTGTGAGCCATTGGGCAGTTCCTCCGTTCGCTTCCTTAGCCGGTGACCTTGGCGAGCACGTCCGATTCGCGGAGGACGAGGAGATCCTCACCGTCCACCTTGATCTCGGTGCCGCCGTACTTCGAGTACAGGACCTCGTCACCCTCGGACACGTCGAGCGGGATGCGCTGACCGTTGTCCTCACTGAGCTTGCCGTCCCCCACAGCGAGCACCTTGCCGCGCTGAGGCTTCTCTTGGGCGGTGTCAGGGAGCACGATGCCGCTTGCGGTCGTCGTCTCCTCGTCCACCGCCTGGACGATCAGACGATCGCCGAGAGGCTTGAGTTTCATGCAGAAAACCTCCGTTGGTCCAGACAGGAATTTAGGGTTGGCACTCTAGCAAGGAGAGTGCCAATCGCCAAGGAGATTTCTAGGTGCGGAGCGGAATCCTTACGAGTTGACCGTTGACGGTCGACCGTTGACCGATTGGATTCGGGGCCGAACGGTCAACGGCGAACGGTCAACGCGCCCGGCGCTTGGCACTCGGCGACGCTGGCTGCTAGTTCTGCTTCGGGCCCGTGCGCAAGCGCTCGGTGATCTCCGAGGGGCGCTCTGAGATCGATGAGAAGTGCACCACGGTGACGACGTCGTCGTGGTCGACGGGGCGGCCGTAGATCTGCTCGAGGAAGTGGACCGTCTCGTCGAGGCGGCGGAACTCGGGGTTATCGTGCTCGATGTCGCGCGGCGAGAGCTCCTTCACGCGCTTGACCTCGACGGCGTCGATCACGGCCTCGAAGATCTTCTCGCGCGGCGAGTGCTGGAAGCCCACCGTGACGAGCACGACGTGGCCCTTCTTGTACTTCGAGGCCTTGTCGCCCAAGCGGATCGTGGCCGTCTTGCGGCCGCGCTTCAGCTGGTCAATGAAGACAGGCGAATAGAAGTTGAGTACGTACACGGAAACCCGGGCAGCCTACCTGCCTTGCCCCCACCTCGACTCTGCGGCGGTGGCCACCTCTTTTTCCCCCCGGTGGGACAGAAGTGTACGGGCCTCGGCAAGGGGGACCCACTCGTCGGAGTCGACCTCGTGATCGTGGTTGCGGACGCTGCCGGTAGCGGATGTCGTCGATCTTCTCGACGAGCGTCTCAATCGCCAACGGGCTCCTCGACGAGCGGGACGAAGCGCACGGGCACGACGGGCTCCGCCCTGCCGTCGCGGCGGAAGCGGGTGAGACGCTCGCCGGCGCCGCTGCGCACCGGGCACACCAAGATGCCGCCGTCGGCGAGCTGTTCGAGCAGTGCGGGCGGCGGCTCGTTCTCGGCCGTGGCGGTCACCGAGATGCCGTCGAAGGGCGCGCGGTCGGGCGCGCCGCGGCTGCCGTCGCCCGTGCGCACCTCCACGTTGTCGTAGCCGAGCTCCGCCAGCACCGCCGCGGCGCGCTCGGCAAGCGCGGCGTGGCGCTCGATCGTCACGACCTCGCGGCAGCAGCGCGAGAGCACCGCCGCGGCGTAGCCGGAGCCGGTGCCCACCTCGAGCGCGCGGCCGTCGGGCTCCAGTTCGAGCAGCGCGGTCATCGAGGCGACGATCCAGGGCTGCGAGATCGTCTGTCCCTGGCCAATCCGCAGCGCGCCGTCCTTGTACGCGCGCGAGCGCTCGTCGGGCGGCACGAACAGCTCGCGTGGCACCTCCTCCATCGCCTGCAGCACGCGCGCGTCGGAGATGCCGCGGCGGCGCAGCTGGCGCTCCACCATGTCGAGCCTGCGCTGGGCGAACGCCTCAGTAGATGTAGCGCCGGAGCGCCGCAGGGTCATGGATCACCACTTTCCCGCGCCCGCATGTGACGAGTCCGGCGCGTTCGAGGGTGGCGAGGAAACGCGACACCGACTCGCGCGAGGATCCGGCGAGCTGGGCCATCTCCGCTCGCGTGGAGCGGATCAGGATGTTCTGCGCGCCGGCGCCCTCGGCGATGAGCGCCTCCGAGTGCGCGAGCAGCACGCCCGCCACGCGGCTGGCGACGGTCTGGAAGGACTGGCGCGAGATGCGCTCGTTCGCCTCCTTCAACCGGTCGGCGAACGCGGACAGCAGCTTGATCGAGATCTCCGGATGGCGAAGGAGGAGCCGGCGCAGGTCACCCGCCAGGAGCGCGACGCCGGACGTGTCCTCCGCCGCCTCGACGGTGGCCGAGCGGCGTTCCGAGTCGAACATCGCGAGCTCGCCGAAGAGGTCGCCCGGGCGCAGCTCCGCGAGCGTGATCGTGCGGCCGTCGGAGTGGTTGCGCGTCACGCGCACGCTGCCGTGCTCGACCACGTAACAGGTGTCGCCGTTGTCGCCCTCGCGGAAGATCACTTCCCCGGAGGACCAGCGGCGCGGCACGGCCACAGAGGCCAGGTCGAGCAGCTCCTCGGGGGTGAGCCCGGAGAAGATCGTGACGCCACCGAGTAGCTGTGCGGTTCTCTCGCTGCCTGCCATGAAGCTCATATTCGCACCGGAGTAGGTTGTCTCGCATGTCAGATGAACGCCGGATCATCCAGACGGACCATGCGCCCGCGGCTGTGGGGCCCTATTCGCAGGCTGTCGAGGTGGACGCGCCGCTGCTCTACTGCTCGGGTCAGATCCCGCTCGACCCAGCCACTGGCGAGCTCATCGAGGGCGGCGCCGGAGCGCAGACCACGCGCTGCCTGCAGAACCTCGAGGCGGTCTGCGAGGAGGCGGGCACGTCGCTGGCCAACGCCGTACGGGTGGGCGTCTTCTGCACCGATCTCGCCGGCGACTGGGCCGACGTGAACGCCGCGTACGAGAGCTTCTTCGCGGCCGGCCGGCCACCGGCCCGGGCGGCCGTGGGCGTGTCGGCGCTCCCCAAGGGCGCGCGCGTGGAGGTGGAGGCCGTGGTGGCATGTCCACGGTAGGACTCGATCTCGGGATCGACGATGTGCGCGCGGCGCGCGACCGGATCGGCGGGCGCACCCGCCGCACGCCGCTCCTGCCGGCGGGCGAGCTGTCGCGCCGCCTCGGCGCGCGCACCGTGCTGAAGGCGGAGAACCTCCAGCTCACCGGCTCGTTCAAGGTGCGCGGGGCGTTCAACCGCCTCATGCAGCTGTCGGACTCCGAGCGCGCGGCGGGCGTGGTGGCGGCGAGCGCCGGCAACCACGCGCAGGGCCTCGCGTTCGCCGCCCGCGAGCTCGGCATCCGCGCCACCGCGGTGATGCCGGACGGCGCGCCGCTCGCGAAGATCGCCGCGGTGAAGCAGTACGGCGGCGAGGTGGTGCTGAACGAGGGCAGCTACGACGAGGCGCGCGAGCGGGCCGACGAGCTCGCTCAGAGCGAGGGCAAGACGCTCGTGCACGCCTTCGACGATCCGCAGGTGGTGGCCGGCCAGGGCACGGTCGGGCTCGAGATAGTCGAGGAGCTGCCGCACGTGCGGCTCGTGGTGGTGCCGCTCGGCGGCGGCGGCCTGGCCACCGGTATCGCGATGGCGGTGAAGTCGATGGTGCCGGAGGCACGCGTGGTCGGCGTGCAGGCGGAGGCGTGCGCGCCCTACCCGGCGTCGCTCGCGGCCCACAAGGCCGTCGGCGCGCGCTCGGCCAACACGATCTGCGACGGCATCGCGGTGAAGCAGCCGGGCGAGCTGACGCTGCCGCTCGTGGAGCGCTGGATCGACGAGGTCGTGACGGTGAGCGACGACGACGCGGCCGAGGCGATGGTGCTCCTGCTCGAGCGCTCGAAGCTCGTGGTTGAGGGCGCCGGCGCGGTGGGCGTGGCCGCGCTCATGCACCACAAGGTGGAGCCACCCGACGAGGGCGCGGTGTGCGCCGTCCTGTCCGGCGGCAACGTGGACGCATCCCTGCTGGCCGAGTGCATCCGCCTCGGCGAGACGGCGGCCGGCAGGCGCATCGTGCTTGCCACCGTGGTGCCGGACAGGCCCGGTTCCCTCTCCACCCTGCTGCAGGTCGTGGCCGATCGCGGCGGCAACGTGGTGGACGTGGAGCACCTGCGCGAGGGGATGGACCTGCACCTGCGCGAGACGGCGATCCACCTCGTGCTCCAGACAAACGGCCCGGAGCACGACGAGGAGATCCTGCGCGCGGTGAAGGCCGAGGGCTTCTCGGTCCGGATCGAGCGTTAGAGCAGCGCGGCCTCGCGGCGGCGGCGCCTGAGCAGCCCCGCGGCGAGCCAGCCGAGCGCCGCCAGCAGCGCCAGCGGCAGCGCCACGCCGAGCACCCGCAGCGCGATGCCGAACGACACCGCGAGCGAGTGCAGGGCGTCGTGGAACGAGCCGCTCACGCCGCCGGCCGCCGCGTGGTGCGCGCGCTCGCGCACCAGCGTCACGTCGACGGTGGCGAGCCGCGCGCGGTTCTGGAGCGCGCCGAAGCGGGCGCTCAGCGCGCGGATCTGGGCCGACTCGAGGTGGATGCGGTGCCGGAGCGCCTGCGCCTCGGTGTCCGTGGTGGCCTTGGCCAGCCGCTCGAGCAGGCTGTG
>DASXCV010000274.1:0-6227 GCA_036491015.1 Thermoleophilaceae bacterium
GTGAGCAGAAGCACCGGCTGCCCCACAGCCACGCTGAAGCGACCCCGCGTGCGCTTGAGAAGGAACGGGTCCACCCGGTTCGCGACCTCGACGAAGAACCAGCCGCCGGCGGGCGAGGCGGCGAAGCGCTCGAGCATCCGCTCCCACCATTTGAGCTGCCGTCGGCGATCCCGGGCCATGGCGGCCCACTCTAGAGCTAAGTGTCTGGCGCTCCTATCCGATCACACAGGGCATGGAAGCGCGGCACGCGCCGGGTAGGCCACCCGGCGACGGCACGGATGCCCCTACTCGCCCGAGCGGCGGGAGGACCCTGCGCGCCCGCGCTGCCGACCCGGTTTACCGCTTCGCCTGGCTTGTGATCGCGGCGGGAGCCGCTGCGCTGGGCGTCCTGATTGCGGTCCACGTGTTCGATCCCATGGTCCACCTCTGGTGGCCCGTCGTGCTGTTCACCGCGCTGGCCATCGGTGGCGAGATGGTGGATCTGCGCTCGCCACGCCAGCACGACGACAGCCGCATCTCCTGTTCCAACCTGTTCGCCTTCACCGGCATGCTGATGTACGGCTCCGGGGTGGGCATCGTGGCCTTCGCGACTGGCGTGCTCGTGTGGGGCGCGGTCCGGCGCGTCGCGCCCCTGAAGATCGCGTTCAACGTGGCCCAGTACCTGCTCGCGATCACGGCGGGCGCGGTCGTGCTGGCGACGCTCACGAACGTCCCGCATGCCGGCCTCGCGATCCATCCCGGCGACCTGCCCGCGGTCGCCCTCGCGGCACTGGCGATGCTGATGGTCAACAACGTGTGCACGCTGATCGTCACCGCCCTCGCGATGGGGATTCCCCTGCGGGTGCACCTGAGGCGAGAACTGCTGACGATCCTGATCGTCGACGGCATCCTCGTCGGGTTCGCGCCCATCGTCGTCGTGGCCGCCCACTTCAGCCTCGCGGCGCTGCCTCTGCTCGCGCTGCCGCTCGCCGTGATCTTCTACAGCGCCCGCCAGGCCGAACTGCGCGAGCAGGAGTCCACACACGATGGGCTCACCGGCCTCGCCAACCGCACGCTGTTCCGCGCGCGCGTGGAACAGGCGCTCGAGCGCCTGCCGCACACCGGCAACTCGGTGAGCGTGCTCGTGCTCGACCTCGACAACTTCAAGGACTTCAACGACACGCTCGGCCACAACGAGGCCGACGGCCTGCTGGTGGGCGTGGCCGAGCGGCTGCGCGCGGCCGTCGGGCCGCAGGATCTCGTGGCGCGTCTCGGCAGCGACGACTTCGGCCTGCTCGTGGTCGGCCGGAACGGCGCGGGCGACCTGCGCCAGCTCGCTGCCTGCGTGCGGAGCGAGCTGGACGACGCGTTCCTGATCGCCGGGCTGCGCCTCGGCGTGAGCGCCAGCGTGGGCATCTCGTGGTCGGGCGAGGCCGACGCCGATGCGGGGTCGCTGCTGCGCCACGCCGACGTTGCGATGCACCGCGCCAAGGTGCAGCGCACCGGCGTCGAGCTGTATGACCCGTCGGCGGACCCGTACAGCCCGGAGCGCCTCGTGCTCGCCGGCGAGCTGCGCGAGGGCATCAGCCGCGGCGAGCTGGTCCTCCACTACCAGCCCAAGCTGGCCGTCGGCACCGGCGAGGTTGTCGGCGTGGAGGCGCTCGTGCGCTGGCGGCATCCCGAGCGGGGCCTGGTCCCGCCAGGCGAGTTCATCGAGCTCGCCGAGCGCACGGACGTGATCGGCGCGCTGACGATGAACGTGCTGCGCATGGCGCTCGGCCAGCTGGCCTCGTGGCGGCGGGTGGGCATCGACCTGCCCGTGGCCGTGAACCTGCCGGCACAGATGCTGCTCGACCGCGACCTGCCCGGCGACGTGGCGTCGATGCTCGCGCGCTTCGGTCTCTCGGCGGACCGCCTCGTGCTCGAGATCACCGAGGGCTCGCTGATCCACGATCCGCACCGCTCGGCGCAGATCCTCGACGCGCTCTCCGGCATGGGCGTGCGCATCGCGATCGACGACTTCGGCACCGGCTACTCCTCGCTCGCCTGGCTCAAGCGCTTCCCGGTCCACGAGATCAAGGTCGACCGTTCCTTCGTCACCGATCTCGTGAGCAACGAGAGCGACGCCGCGATCGTGCGCTCGACAATCGAGCTCGGCCGCTCGCTCGGCCTGCTCGTGGTGGCCGAGGGCGTGGAGACCGGCGAGGTGCTCGAGCGCCTGGCCGGCTACGGCTGCGACGTCGTGCAGGGCTTCCTCGTCTCGCGCCCCGTGCCGGCGGCGCAGCTCGTCACGTGGTTGCGGGCGCGCGATCGGGTGCCTGGTCTCGGGTTTCGGGTGTCGGAAACGGCATTCTCGACACCCGACGCCTGACACTCGATACCCGGCACCGCGCTCTGCTCCTGCCCATCGGGCAGGAGTAGAGTCCCCCCACTTGGCTCTCGCTGTTTTGAGGAGGAGGAAGGGATGGCGGAAAACGTTCGGGTGAACGTCACTGTCAACGGGGAGTCGCGCGACTCGGACGTGGAGCCCAGGCTCCTGCTCGTCCACTATCTGCGCGACACGCTCGGCTTGACGGGCACCCACATTGGTTGCGACACCTCCAACTGCGGCGCGTGCACCGTTCTGCTCGACGGCGAGTCCGTGAAGAGCTGCACCGTGCTGGCCGTCCAGGCGGACGGCTCTGAGGTGAAGACCATCGAGGGCATGGCGCCCGCCGGCAACGGCGCGCTCCATCCCATCCAGGAGGCCTTCTGGGAGCATCACGGCCTCCAGTGCGGCTACTGCACGCCCGGCATGATCATGGCGGCGGCCGACCTCCTCGAACGCAATCCCAATCCGACAGAGGAGGAGGTGAGGCACGGGCTCGAAGGAAACCTCTGTCGCTGTACGGGCTACCACAACATCGTGAAGTCGGTCATGGCGGCCGCGGAGTCGATGAGCGCCGCGAAGGGGGCGAGCGCGTGACCGCCACCGTCGACACTCCCGCCACGGGCGGCCCGATCGGCCGCCGCATGAAGCGCAAGGAGGACCCGCGCCTGATCACCGGCCGCGGCAACTACGTGGACGACATGTCGCTGCCCGGCATGCTCTACATGGCGCTCGTCCGCTCAGAGATCGCGCACGGCAAGATCAAGTCGATCGACACGAGCGCGGCCAAGGACCGGCCCGGCGTGTACGCCGTGCTCACCGGCGAGGACCTCGACGTCGGCGCGCCGCTGCCGATGGTGTGGGTGCCGCCGGGAATCGAGGTGAAGACCCCGGAGCACTGGCCGCTGGCCCGCGGCGAGGTGAACCACGTGGGCGACCCTGTGGCCGTGGTCGTGGGCGGGGACAAGTACGGCGTGATCGACGCCGCCTCGCAGATCGTCGCGGAGTACGACGAGCTGCCCGCCGTGATCGACCCGGAGAAGGCCCTCGAGGACGCGGCGCCGCTCGTGCACGAGGACATCGGCACGAACAAGACCCACGAGTGGGCGCTCGGGGGCGGCGACATCGACGCCGCCATGTCGGACGCCGACGTGGTGGTGGAGCGCCGCATCGTCAACCACCGCACCGCCGGCGCCGCGATCGAGCCACGCGGCTGCATCGCCGAATGGCGCGGCGAGTCGGTCACGCTCTGGACCTCCACTCAGATCCCCCATCTCGTGCGTCTCTTCCTCGCGGGCGAGCTGGGAGTGTCCGAGGAGAAGATCCGCGTGATCGCGCCCGAGGTGGGCGGCGGCTTCGGCAGCAAGCTCAACCATTACGCCGAGGAGGTGCTGGCCTGCTACCTGTCACGGCAGCTCGGCCGCCCGGTGAAGTGGCTCGAGACGCGCTCCGAGAACCTCGCCACCACCACGCACGGCCGCGACCTCATCGCCTATTGCAAGATGGGACTGAAGAGCGACGGCACGATCACCGGGTTCCACACGAAGCTCGTGGCGGACCTCGGCGCCTACTACCAGTTGCTCACCCCGTTCATCCCCTGCTTCGCGGCGTTCGTGATGAGCGGCTGTTACAAGATCCCGGCGGTCCAGACGGACATCGTCGGGGTGTTCACCAACAAGTTCGCCACCGACGCCGTGCGCGGCGCCGGCCGGCCCGAGGCCACGCACGCGATCGAGGTGATGATCGACCAGGCCGCGGCCGAGCTGGGCCTCGACCCGCTCGAGGTGCGGCGGAAGAACTTCATCCCCGCGGAGGACTTCCCGGCCGAGGTGGCCGTGGGAGTGGTGTACGACTCGGGCAACTACCACGGCACGCTCGACAAGCTGCTCGAGCACGTGGACATGGACGCGTTCCGCAAGGAGCAGGCCGAGCTGCGCGAGAAGGGCGTGTACCGCGGCATCGGCTTCTCCACCTACGTGGAGATCTGCGGTCTCGCGCCGTCGCGCGTGGTCGGGCCGAGCGGCGTGGGCATCCAGGGCGGCTTCTGGGAGTCGGCCATCGTGCGCGTGCACCCGTCCGGTGCGGCGACCGTGTACACGGGCAGCTCGCCACACGGCCAGGGTCACGAGACAGGCTTCGCCCAGATCGTGGCCGAGCGCCTCGGCATCGAGCCGGAGAACGTCGAGGTGATGCACGGCGACACCGACACGGGCCCGATGGGAATGGGCACCTACGGCTCGCGCACGCTGTCCGTGGGCGGCGAGGCGGCCGGCCGCGCGGCGGTGAAGGTGCAGGAGAAGGCGAAGAAGCTCGCGGCGCACCTGCTCGAGGCGGCGCCCGAGGACATCGAGCTCTCCGGCGGCCGCTACCAGGTGAAGGGCTCGCCCGACAAGGGCTTGGCGCTCGCCGACATCTCGCTGGCCGCCTACGTGCCCGAGAACATCCCCGACGGGATGGAGCCGGGCCTCGAGGAGACGTCGTTCTACGACCCGGAGAACTTCGTCTGGCCGTTCGGCGCCCACGCCGCGGTCGTGGACGTGGATCCGGACACGGGCAAGGTCGAGGTGGTTCGCTACGTCGCGGTCGACGACTGTGGCCGCGCGATCAACCCGCTCCTGATCGAGGGCCAGGTGCACGGCGGCATCGCTCACGCGATCGGCCAGGCGCTGTTCGAGCAGGTCGTCTACAACGACGAGGGCCAGCTCATCACCGGCACGTTCGTCAGCTACGCGCTGCCGACCGCCGCAGAGCTGCCCAGCTTCGAGACCGACCGCACGGAGACCCCGTCGCCGGTCAACGACCTCGGGGTGAAGGGCGTGGGCGAAGCAGGCACGATCGCCGCCACGCCCACGATGGTCAACGCCGTGATGGACGCGCTGCGCCCGCTCGGCGTCACGTACATGGACATGCCGCTCACGCCGATGCGCGTGTGGGAGGCCATACAGACAGCCGGTTCGGCTGAAGGAGGTGCGTCGTGATTCCCGCGAGTTTCGACTACGTGGCGCCGGAGTCGCTCGATGAGGCGCTCAGCCTGCTCAGCCAGGGCGGCGATGACGCCAAGCTGATCGCCGGCGGGCATTCCCTGCTGCCGCTGATGAAGCTGCGGCTGGCCTCGCCGTCGCTGCTCGTCAGCCTCGGCAAGGTGCCCGGTCTGAAGGGCATCGAGCGCGCCAACGGCGGCTTCTCGATCGGCGCCATGACGCGCCATTCCGAGATCGCGGCCGAATCGGACCTCGGGGTGAGCGCCCACGCCGCCGGCCTGATCGCCGACCAGCAGGTGCGCAACCGCGGCACGATCGGCGGCTCGATCGCACACGGCGACTCCGCGGGCGACCTGCCCACGGTGTTCCTCGCGGCCGAGGGCTCGGTCACGGCGAAGGGGCCGAACGGCGAGCGCGAGATCCAGGCCACCGACATGTTCAAGGGCTTCCTCACCACCGATGTGGGAGCCGACGAGGTGGTCACCGTCGTGCACATGCCCGCCCTCGACGGCTTCGGCTGGGGCTTCGAGAAGTTCACCCGCCGCGCCGAGGACTGGGCGATGGTCGGCGTGTGCGCGCTCGTGAGGTCGAACGGCGGCACCTGCGAGGACGTGCGCATCGGCCTGACCCACATGGGCGCCACCCCGCTGCGCGCGAGCGCGGCCGAGGAGGCCCTGCGAGGCCAGTCCCTCTCGCCGGAGTCGATCGCAGCGGCGGCGGAGCAGGCCGCTGAGGGTACGAATCCGCCGGGCGATGTGAATGCGACGCCGGAATACAAGAAGCATCTGGCAAGGGTTTTGACGCGGCGGGCTCTGACGTCGGCTGCGGGCGCGTAGTTCTCAGTTCTTAGTTCTCAGTTCCTAGTTCCTAGAGTTCATCTGGGACCGTTACGTCAATGC
>DASXCV010000275.1:0-5833 GCA_036491015.1 Thermoleophilaceae bacterium
GTGCCCGCCGGCATCAGCGGAGGCACCGGCTGCGCGGCCTCGACCTCGCTCAGCACGCCGTCGAGATCGAGCGGGAGCGTGGCCATCTGGATCACGCCCTCGTCGCTGCGCTGCCACTCCTCGCGCGGGCGGTCGCGGTAGATCTCGATGCCGTTGCCCTCGGGATCGTTGAGGTAGAGCGCCTCGCTTACAAGGTGGTCGGAGGCTCCCGTGAAGCGCCAGCCGGCTTCGATCACGCGGCGAAGCGCCTGGCCGAGGTCGGCGCGCCCAGGCACCAACACGGCGAAGTGGTAGAGCCCGGTGGTGCCGTGCGGACGGCGCGGTGCGTCCGGGTCGCCCGTGAGCTCGAGGATCGCCGGACCGCCCTCGGGCCCGAGCTTGACGGTCTGGCGGTCGCGCCGGAGCTCGCCGAGGCCGAGTGCCGTTTTATAGAAGGAGCTTTGCGCCTCGAGGTCCGCCACCGTGAGGTGGACGGAGCCGATCTGCGTTGTCGGGGGAAGCATTGACCCTCAGATTACGCAGCCAGCTCGACCGGCTGAGTTGCCTCGTGCAGATCCACGAGGACCTGGGTCAGCCGGCCGTGGGTCTCTTCGTCTGTGATCTCGCCGTCTGCGTAGAGGTGGTCGCCTGCCTGGCCGATGGCGAGCTCGGCGTCGATTACGCGCGCGCCCGCGATGCCGAGGGACTTGCGCAGGTCGGCCTGGGCCCAGATGCCCCCGTAGGCGCCGGTGGTGGCGCCGATCACGGCGACGGTCTTGCCGAAGATCGCGGCATCGCCGCGCGGGCGGGACAGCCAGTCCAGCGCGTTCTTCAGCTGGCCGGGCGTCGAGCCGTTGTACTCCGGCGTGGCGAACAGCACGGCGTCCGCCCCGGCCACCAGCTCACGCAGTCGCGTGGCGGCGGCCGGCGCGGCGTGGCCGTCGCGGTCCTCGTTGTACGGGGGGATCAGCTCGAGCTCGTCATAGAGCTCGAGCTGACTCCCCTCGGGAGCGAGCCGCTGCGCGGCGCGCAGCAGCGCGGTGTTGTGGGAGCCGTTGCGCAGGCTTCCGGAAATCCCGAGGACCCGCATCGTTACTCGCCCTTGACGGCCGAGGCCGAGAGGAGAAGGGTCACGTCGTTGCTCACGAGCAGCCCACCGCCCGGGAGCGGCTGGTTCCAGTCGAGGCCGAACTCGCGGCGGTCGATCTTGGTCGACACCTCGAGGCCCACGCGCTCGTTGCCCCACGGGTCGGTGCCCGCGCCGGTGTAGTCGCCGGTGAGCTCGACATTCTTCGTCACGCCCTTCAGCGTGATCTGGCCCGGGATGCGGACGCTGCCGTCGCCGGCCAGCTCGATCGAGTCGGCGGTGAAGGTGATCTGCGGGAAGCGGGCCGCGTCGAAGAAGTCAGGCGCAGCCAGGTGCTGGTCGCGCTGCTCGTCGTGCGTGGTGATGCCGGCGACGTCGACCGCGCCGCTCAGACCCGCGTTCTCACCGTCCGAGGAGATGGTGCCCTCGAACTTCGTGGCCTGGCCACGCACGGTGGCGATGCCCATGTGCTTGACGGCGAACTCGACGCTCGAGTGGGCCGGGTCGATCGTGTAGGTGCCCTCGGGGATCGAGGTGATGGTCGGTGTTGCGGTGCTCATTTCAGAAGACTCCTTGCGAGAGGGTTGAAACAGTTGATCCATCAACTACTTTAGCTCGATGTAGTTGATCTGTCAACTATTGCGCACGCAACTACCACTGATGAGGATCGGAGGTCGGAGGTCGGAGGGTTCGAGCCCTGGCCCTATCCCCTATGCCCTATCCCCTGCTACTCGACAGTGCAAGACGCAGCGCCGTCATCGGCGCCGGGCAACCTGCCGAGCAGGTCGGCGAGCTGCGCCACTTCGTTTTCGTTGAAGTGGCGGAGAAACGTGAGGCGGATCCCCTCGATGTGCGTGCGGCCGGCCTCGCGCAGGCGCTGCAGGCCGGCCTCCGTGAGCTGCGCATATGAGACACGCGCGTCCCGGGCGCACGCCACGCGTTCGACCAGGCCCACCTTCGCCAGGCCATCCACGAGGCGCGTGACCCCTGAGCGCGTGAGCATCGTGCGGTCCGCGAGCTCCGACATCGGCAGATTCAGGTCTGGCTCCTGTGCCAGGAACAGCATCGCCTCGTAGTCCCTCGAGGTCAGGCCGTGGCGGGCGATCAGGTCGGCATCCAGCTGGCGCGTTATCGCCGCGTGGCTCAGCAGGAAGCCGCGCCACGCTTCAAGTGAGACACCTTCGAGCCCGGTCTTGGTTCTAGTTGCCACGATCCAAGTTTAGTTGATGAATCAACGGTTTGCCCAACCTTGAGCTGAGACAAGCGAGTCTCTATTATCTGGGACGATGGCGTCTCAGATTGTCAGGCGCGCCGACGCCGCCCGCAACATCGACAGGATCCTCGAGTCCGCCATCCACGTATTCGCGCTCGATCCCGCGGCGGGCATGAGCGAGGTGGCCCTGCACGCGGGCGTCGGCCGGGCCACGCTCTACCGCCACTTCCCCTCGCGCGACGACCTGATGGCGGCCATCCGGGCGCAGGCGCGTCACGAGGCGGTAACGGCGGTGGAGAGCTGCCCGCTCGACGAGGGCTCCTCGATCGAGTGCATCGAGCGGATCGTGAGCGCCGTGATCGAGCTCGGCGACCGCTACCGCTTCATCAGCAACTGGCGCGGCGCCGGCGACGAGGACGCGCGCGAGCGCATCTCCGCCGCCTTGGGCGCGGCAGTCGAGCGCGGCCAGCGCCGCGGCGAGATCACGCGCGGAATACCGCCCGAATGGGCGGTGGCGGTGATCCGCAGCCTGATGCTCACCGCGCTCGAGCAGCTCGCCGACGGCACGATGAGCGACCGCGACGCCGAGCGGCTCGTGAAGCGGATCGTCGTGCAGGGGCTCACACCGGCGCGCAGGGAGAAGACCCGATGAGCTCCGGGGGTGCCGAGCGCCAGCACTACGGCCTCACCTTCTCGGTGCTCGCAATCGCGGGCATCTCCTACGCGCTGTTGCAGTCGCTCGTGGCGCCGGCGCTGCCGGCGATCCAGAAGGACCTCGACACGACCACCACCGCCGTCACCTGGGTGTTCACGTCGTTCCTTCTCAGTGCATCGATCGCGACGCCGATCGCCGGCCGGCTCGGCGACATGTTCGGCAAGGAGCGCACGCTCCTGGTGGTGCTGCTCGTGCTCGCGGGCGGCACGCTCGTGTCTGCGCTCGCCAACTCGATCACGGTGCTCATCCTCGGCCGCGTGATTCAGGGCACCGGCGGCGCGATCTTCCCGCTCGCCTTCGGAATCATCCGCGACGAGTTCCCGCGTGAGCGCGTGGCGAGCGGCATCGGCTTCATCTCCGCGCTGCTCGGAGTGGGCGGCGGCGCCGGCATCGTGCTCGCCGGCCCGATCATCGAGCACCTGTCCTACCACTGGCTCTTCTGGCTGCCGCTGATCCCCACCACGATCGCCATCGTGGCCACGCATCTGTTCGTGCCCGAGTCCCCGCTCAAGCCGGGCGGGCGTGTGAGCTGGCTCGGCGCGGGGTTGCTGTCGGCGTGGCTCGTCGCGCTCCTGCTCGGCGCCAGCGAGGGCCCGACGGCCGGCTGGGCATCCGCGGAGGTGATCGGCCTGTTCGTGGCCGCCGCGATCCTGTTCGTGGTGTGGATCGTGGTCGAGTCGCGCGCGCCCGAGCCGCTTGTGGACATGAACATGATGCGTCTGCGCGGCGTCTGGACCACCAACCTCGCGGCCACGCTGCTCGGCTTCGGCATGTACGGGTCGTTCATCACGATTCCGCAGTTCGTGGAGACCCCGGCGAGCGCCGGTTACGGCTTCCACGCGTCGGTCTCGCAGGCGGGACTGTTCCTCGTCCCGTCCACGATCGGCATGCTCGCGGTGAGCCCGTTTGCCGGCCGGATCGCGCACGGCGTCGGCTCGCGCGTCGCGCTGATGGCGGGCGCGCTGCTCACCATGGTGTGCTTCGTCCTGCTCGCCGCCGCGCATTCGATGCGCTGGGAGATCTACCTGGCGAGCATCTTCCTCGGCGCGGGCATCGGGCTCGCGTTCGCGGCGCTCGCCAACCTGATCGTGGAGGCGGTGCCGCCCGAGCAGACGGGCGTTGCCACCGGGATGAACACGATCATGCGCACGATCGGCGGCGCGATCGGCGGCCAGGTGGCCGCGAGCATCATCGCCGCGACGGCGGTGGCGGGCGGGCTGCCGAAGGAGAGTGGATTCACCATCGCGTTCGCGATCGCGGCTGGGGCGCTGTTCGTTAGCTTCCTATCCGCGCTCGCCGTGCCGCGCAGGCCGCGCGTGCAGGTGCCCGTGGCCGAACCCGTGTCGGCAAGGAGCGGGGCCTGACGATGTACCGCAACATCCTCGTGGCCGTGGACGGGTCGAAGGAGTCGAAGCTCGCGCTGGCCGACGCTATCGACCTCGCGCTCGAGTCGAACGCCAAGCTCACGCTCGCGCACGTGTCCAACCCGGCGCCCGCGATGGCGCGCGCCACCCCCGCGGGCGCCGCGGCCGTGGGCGAGCTGCCGGCCTACCACCAGAAGCTGTTGAGCGAGGCCGTCGACTCCGTGCCCAAGGAGCTGCCTGTCACGACACTGCTGCTCGAGGGCAGCCCGGCACACGAGATCGTGAAGGCCGCGCGCGAGTACGGGCACGACCTGATCGTGATCGGCTCACGCGGCCGAAGCCGGGCGACGGCGGCGATCTTGGGGAGTGTTTCTCATGAGGTGCTGCATGAATCGCCCGTGCCTGTTCTTGTGGTGCACTCGTCTCACCGGCGCGAGGTCATAGGTCATGGGTCATAGGGCTTGGTTCAGGCGGGGCATTACTTCGGTGGCCATCAGTTCCATTGAGCGGCGGGCTAGTTGCTCGTCGTGCCAGTCCACGCCGCAGTAGAGGAGCGTGCCGAAGGGGCCGACCTCGTTGTGGAAGGCCGCCAGGCGGTCGGCCACCTGGTCGGGCGTGCCCGCGATAACCAGCTCGTCGAGCAGGTAGTCGGTGGTGATCGACTCGTCCGGCTGGTCGTCCGAGTGCTTGAAGAGGTTCGCGCGGCCCGCGCGGATGAGCTTGAAGCCGAGCTGGTCGTAGTAGAAGCGGTACGGGCTGCGCTCGCCGAACGCGTACTCGCGGGCGGTCTCCTCGTCGTCGGCCACGAACAGGGTGCGCGCCACGCGCCACGTGTCCGAATCGGCCACGCGGCCGGTCTGCTCGCACGTGGCCTCGAACGTCTCCCAGTGCGAGCGCACCCACTCGGGCAGCAGGAAGTTGGCGGAGATCACGTCCCAGCCCTTGGCGGCGGCGTTCGCGACGCTCTTCGAGCGCGGCTCGGCGGCCGTGATCACGATCGGCGGATGCGGGCGCTGGTAGGGCTTCACCAGCAGGCCCTGGCCGATCTCCGGGATCGCGGTCTGGCTGGTCGACAGCGACCAGAACTCGCCGGCCCGATCCACGGGTCCCTCCCTCGTCCAGAGAGCGACGATGTGGTCCATCGCCTCATCGAACATCGCGCGGCGGTCCGCCTTGAGCGTGCCGAACAGCTCCCAGTCGGACGCGAGGCCGCCCGGGCTCGCACCGAAGATGAAGCGCCCCTCGAGCAGGTTGTCGAGCATCGCCGTCTTGGTGGCCACGTTGGCGGGGTGCGAGTTAGGCAGGTTCACCGTGCCGGTGCCGAGACGGACCTGACTGGTGGCGTGGACGAGCGTGCACAGGAACGCGACGCAGTCGGTGACCGTCTCCGCCCGGTCGCTCGAGTGCTCGCCGCAGTAGGCCTCGGAGTAGCCGAGCCGGTCGGCCAGGATGAAGGCCTCGCGGTCCTCGTTCAG
>DASXCV010000276.1:0-1572 GCA_036491015.1 Thermoleophilaceae bacterium
TCCACCGACAGCGAGCAGAGAGTGAGAGGAGCCCCGTGGACCGACTGGACGAGCGGCAGGAGCGGCTGTGTGAGGAATCCGAGTGGGACTTCTCGGACCTGAAGGCCGTCTACATCAACTGCACCCTCAAGCGGTCGCCCGAGCCGTCCAACACCCAGGGGCTGGCGGATCTCTCGATCGCGATCATGGAGCGGAACGGCGTGGAGGTCGAGTCGATCCGCGCCGTCGACCAGGAGATCGCGACGGGCGTGTGGCCCGACATGACCGAGCACGGCTGGGAGCGCGACGCCTGGCCCGAGATCTTCGACAAGGTGATGGCGGCGGACATCCTCGTCCTGCTCTCGCCGATCTGGCTGGGTGAGAAGTCGTCCGTGTGCACGCGCGTGATCGAGCGCCTCTACGGCAACAGCCACCTCCTGAACGACGCCGGCCAGTACGCGTACTACGGCCGCGTGGGCGGTTGCATCATCACCGGCAACGAGGACGGGGCGAAGCACTGCGCGATGAACATCCTGTACTCCCTCCAGCACCTCGGCTTCACGATCCCGCCGCAGGCCGACTCGGCCTGGCTCGGCGAGGCCGGCCCCGGGCCGAGCTACCTCGACCCGGACTCGGGCGGCCCCGGCAACGACTTCACCAACCGCAACACCACCTTCCTCACGTGGAACCTGCTTCACGTGGCGAGGATCCTGCGGGACGCCGGCGGCATCCCCGCGCACGGCAACCAGCGGACGGCGTGGGACGCCGGCTGCCGCTTCGACTTCGCCAATCCCGAGCACCGCTGACGCGCTGGACCGCTCGCGGCGGCTCTGAGAAGCTCCGCGCATGGCCCTCTCCGACAGTGATGTGATCGCCGCGGTCGCGGCCCAGCAACAGGCAATCGCCGACACCGTCGCGTTCGTGCACGCGCACCCCGAGCTCGGGCACGAGGAGCACGCCTGCGCGGCCCACCTCACAGAGCGGCTCTCGGCTGCCGGCCTGGAGGTGGAGGAGAAGGCGGCGGGTCTCGACACAGCCTTCCGCGCGGCGCTCGCGGGCGGCCGTGCCGGGCGCCGCGTGGGCGTCGTCGCGCTGTACGACGCGGTGGCGGCCGTGCGCGATGACGGCTCGGTGGAGGCGGTGCACTCGTGCGGCCACGGGCCGATCGCGGGCTCGGTGGTCGGGGCTGCGCTGGCCCTCGCGTCGCTGCGCGAGCAGCTCGCCGGGGAGCTCGTTGTTATCGGCTGCCCCGCCGACGAGATCCACGCGCCGGGCACGATCGAGCTGGGCGGCGGCAAGTGGGTGACCGCCGCCGCCGGCGTCTGGGACGACTGCGACGCCGCGCTCTACTCGCACCCCGAGTTCATCGACACGGTCTCGCAGGCGTCGCTCTGGATGCGCCGCGACACGTTCGTCGTCGCCGGCACCCGCTCGTTGCGCGACGACGTCGGGCAGGGCCCGCTCGACGCGATCGACACGCTGCTCCGCGCCGCCGGCGACATCTCGCGCTCGCGGCTGATGATCGAGCGCCTCGTGCTCGACGGGGACGTGGAGGAGGGGACCGGGCTCGTGCTCACCGGCACGCTGCTGTTC
>DASXCV010000277.1:0-14105 GCA_036491015.1 Thermoleophilaceae bacterium
CCCTCCCGAGAGCTCGTTGGGCATCTTGTCGCCCGCGCCGCCGAGACCGACCTCCTTGAGCCGCCGGTTACAGATGTCGGCGATCTCGTCCTCGCCCTTGTCCGTGTGCTGCCGGAGGGGGAAGGCCACGTTGTCGTACAGGTTCATCGAACCGAACAGCGCGCCGTCCTGGAACAGCACGCCGAACTTCTTGCGCATTGCGAAGAGGTCGTCATCGGCCATGTTGGGCACCGACTCCCCGTGCACCAGGACGTCACCTTCGTCCGGATACAGCAGGCCCACCATGTGCTTGATGCAGACCGACTTCCCCGTGCCCGAGGGCCCGAGGATCATCGAGATCATGTCGTCGGGGAGTCCGAGGTTGAGGCCGTTCAGGATCGTGTTGCGGCCGAAGCTCTTCTTGACGTCGATGAACTCGATCGCGTCGTTCGAGCCATGGTCGCGCCGCTCACCCGTGTGCCACTGGTACTCCTCGGCCTCGGTCGGCGGACGTCCGTCGTCCACCACCTGGGTCGGCTGCTCGTCGGAGGGCTCGCGCTGCCCCTGCTCCTCGGTGCGCTCGTTCTCCTCAGGCACTCCCTCTCCTTTCATCCACCGATCGGCGCTCTTGGGTTCGAGCCCCAGAAGATCTGCGTACCGAGCATGCCCACGAGGTGCACGCCCACGACGTTGAGCACCATCGACTTGGCCGTGGCGGTGCCGACTCCCACCGGTCCGCCGCTGGCCGTGTAGCCGTAATAGGCCCCCACGATGACGATCATCGTCGCCATCGTCATCCCTTTGATCAAGCTATATAAGAGGTCGGGTGGGTTCTGGAACATCCAGAAGATCAGGAAGAAGCCGCCCGAGCTGACCTCCCCGATCTGCTGCACCACCGCCAGGTACGAGGCGAAGAAGCCGGCGCCGACCGCGGCGATGTACATGAACGGGAGCACCATCCAGGCCGCCAGCAGGCGGGTGGCGCAGAGGAAGGTCATCGAGCTGATGCCCATCACCTCGAGGGCGTCCACCTCGTCGGAGATGCGCATCGCGCCGATCTCCGCCACGAGGCCCGTGCCCACCTTCGCGGCCATCATGTAGCCGAACGCGTAGGGCATGATCTCGCGCAGGTCGCACCACGCCGAGAACACGCCCGCGTACGCGGGCGCGCCCACGGAGCGGTTGAAGTAGGCGCCCTCGATGCCGCACTGCAGCCCGAGGATGAACGTGGTGCTCCAGATCACGAGCGTGGAGCCCAGGATCAGGATGCCGGCCTGCCGCAGCGCCTCGCCGAAGAACTTGAAGACCTTGCCGCCGAAGATCTCGCCGAAGTCGCGCGCGGCGAACTTCGCGATGTCGCCGAGCGAAGCAACCCAATCGCGCGGCACCGCGAGCCACGTGCGCCCCATTACTTGATCACCGAGATCTCGGGATGCGTGGCGAGCAGCGTCTGCGTGAACACGTAGTTGAAGGCGAAGATGCCTAGGAAAGCCACCACCACTCCCTGGTTCACCGCGCGGCCGACGCCCTCTGCGCCACCGGAAGCGGTCATCCCCTTGTAACACGAGACGATCGCGATGATCGCGCCGAACAAGGTCGTCTTAACAACGCTTCCCCAAAGATCAGTAACCGAGGCGTTGGTGAGCAGGGTCGAGAAGAACGGGCCGAGCGGCGCGTGGAACGTGAGCGTGGCGAGCACGCCGCCGAAGATTCCGAAGATCAGCGCGTAGATGTTGAACAGCGCGGTGACGATCATCAGCGCGAGGAAGCGCGGGACCACGAGGTTCTTCACCGGGTCGACCCCGAGCACCTGAAGCGCGTCGAGCTCCTCGCGGATCTTGCGCGCGCCGAGGTCCGCCGTGATGGCCGTGCCGGCCACCCCCGCGAGGATGATCGCGGTGACGAACGGCGCGAACTCGCGGATCGTCGCGAGCACGAAGAAGCCGCCGAGGCGGTCGATGGCGCCGAACAGGATCAGGAAGTTGCCGGCCTGCAGGCCCGGAGCGCCGTAGCCGAAGGCGATCGTCGAGATCAGCAGCGGGAACCAGCAGAGCCTGAGCGCGAACAGGAACTGGTTCACGAACTCGCCGCCGTACGGATAGGGAGGACGGATCGCGGACACGATCGTCTTGCCCGTGAGGATCATCATGTCCCCAACCTCTTCGAGCAGGTTCTTCGTAGGTAGAAACGCTCGATCGGCTACTGCACGAACCACTCCGTCGGCTCCTCCCGTGTACAGGGGACAGCGAGGCCCTCCCCTCTCCTCCGGGCGAAAGACTACGTGATCGGTTCTGGCCGGGCAACTGGGAACCGTCGCGTACCCCACCCGGGAAACTGCGTCTAGCGTGCGCTGACCCGTGGTATGTTGCGACCGCTTTGGACGCGAGGGGAGCGCAGGGAGTGCGTGCGGGCGGAGCAGCGCTTGCTGCCCTCGCCGTGCTTGCCATGAGCGCGTGCGGAGGACAGCGTCAGGACGCTCACGAGCCGTCCGGGAAGTTCAAGGTCGAGGTGCGCGCGCTCTTCCCCGCGAAGCAGGCGCTGGCGAAGCGCTCGCGGATGGTCATCGCGGTCAAGAACATGGACAACCGGCCGTTGCCCAACCCGTCCGTGACGATCAACTCGTTCAATCGCAACAGCACCCAGGCCAACCTGGCCGACCCGAGCCGCCCGGTGTTCGTGGTGAACGTGGGCCCATTCGGCGGTGAAACCGCCAACCAGAGCACGTCGGCGTTCGGCCACGAGCTGCTGCCCGGCCACACCGCCCGCTTCGTCTGGAACGTGACCGCGGTGCAGCCCGGGCCGTACAAGATCCACTACCAGGTGTCGGCCGGGCTCTACGGCAAGGCGCAGGCGGTGGACGCGTCCGGCGCGGTGAACCCGACCGGCGTCTTCCAGGGCGTGGTCAAGCAGGCCGCGCCGCACTCCACCGTCAACTTCACGAACGGCAAGTCGGTCAGCGGCGGTTAGGCCGCGCGCGCCTCGAGCAGCGCCGGCGCCTCGTGTGAGTGGTCCTCCTCGGGGAAGCGCTCGGCGAACTCCTTCACGGCGTGGATCGTGCGCTTGGCGTGGTGCTCGGCGAGCGGTCCCAGCACGGGCCAGGCGGCGAGCAGCCCGGCGCGCGAGTTCGCGTCGTCCGCGAATGCCCGCACTCTGATCGAGAGCAGCGAGCCGCCCTCGGTGGCGTGGCGCACGAGCGCGGACCAGACGATCTCGGCGCGGCCACCGTTCCCGAGCCGCCACACGAGGCTGTAGCCCGAAGCGCGGCGGGGCGTCAGCCCGATCCTGTGGCTCGAGATCACGCGGTCCTCTACGCCCATCGCCATGAGCGCCTCGTCGAGGCGCGCCCGCGACTCGAAGCGCCGGAGCACCGCGTAGGTCTTGTCGGGTCCTGCGTTGATCGGCTTGTGGAAGCTGCTTGTGATTGCGCGGTTCATTGGAGTCTCTCGCTATTGGTATGGAGGTCGAACCAATGATCCACCGCGGGGGCCGCGCTGGAAGTGGAGCCACCCCGCGTCGATGGGGGCGGGTTAACTCCACGCCGTTAACCTGCGTCGTATGGATGAGGCCACGCTCGCCGCGCTTCACGAGGCCATCGAGGTGGACGCGGTCACCCAGCGCGCCGACGGCTCGGCGTCGCGACTGCCGATCTGGGTCGTCGTCGTGGACGGCGAGGCCTACGTGCGCTCCTACCGCGCCGAGCGCGGCGCCTGGTACCAGCGGGCGCTGGCTTCCGGCGAGCTCGGGATCGGGCTCGCCGACCGTACGCTCGAGTTCGCCGTCGAGCGGGTGGCGGACGAGGGCATCGACGAGCAGGTGTCCGAGGCGTTCCGCGCCAAGTACGCCGAGCAGTCGCCCGGGCCGACGGCGACGATGGTGAGTCCCGAGGTGGCCCGGACGACGCTGCGGCTTCGGGATCGCTAGGCGGTCTGCCGCGACTCGCGTAGAGCCTGCACGCGCTCGTAGTTGAGGCGCATCATCTCGATCACGTCGTCGACGTCCTCCTGGCTCTCGATCCGGCGGGCGCCGGGGCCCTCCTTGCCGGGGAACACCGGGTGATCGCCGATCCGGCCCTGGTCGTGCAGGTCGCGCCAGAGCTCCTTCGAGAACATGAAGTGCGCGGCGTGGTCACCGTGCAGGTGGCCGACCTCGCGTGGCCCGACCTTGAACGCGAACTCTCCGCGCTTACCCGGTCCGGCCGTCACGTCCGGCCACGACGTGACCTCTTCGGTTATCTGCTGGCTGGGTGTCTGTGTGTCTGTCATCGCCAACCATTGTGCGAGCAAGCGGGTCCCGGATACCAGTGGCAATTGGACCTAGGACCTTCGGCGGAGTCGCTGCCCCCTCGGCGCGGCGCCCGCGGCGCTCGACCACGAGCAGCGCGACCGCCACGGGCACCGTCGCCGGGAGCACGGGGATCGCGATGAAGAGCAGGTCGAACACGAGCGCCATGCCGAACGTGATGAGCGCGGCGCGGCCCTGATAGCGCGCGCCCTCGACGGCCAGCACCGCCCCGAGGAGCGCGGCGAGGAAGAAGTCGCCGAAGCCCATCACCACACCGCTGAACAGCACGCGCTGGAACGCCGGCAGGTCGAAGCTCGGAGTGGCGAAGTTGAGCAGGTCCTGGGCGGGCTGGAGATAGTGCGCGCCGATCATGGCCACGTCTCCCACGGCCGTGAGCACGATCCCGATCTTCAGCCAGCGCACCGGCGCGACCTGTGTGAGCAGGACGGCGAGGGCAACGCAGGCGAGGATCGAGAGCGCGACCGCCGCCGCCTGGCCGGCGATCGAGCTGCGCGCCATCCACGAGACGGCGAACAGCGGGATCACGAGGAAGGCCAGGCTGCGACGCCCCCAGCGGACCGCGCGGGCCAGCGCCAGCGCGGCGAGTGGCGGCACTGCGGCAAGCGAGAGGTAGGTGAGCATCGAGGCGGCGCCGGCCGTCGCCCGCACCGCCACCACCGCCAGGACTATGGAGGCGACGGGAACGAGGGCCCAGGCCGCGCTCTTTACGCGGACGAGTGTCGGCGCCGTGCAGGGCAGTGCCACGGTGCCGGCCTGTGCCGCGCAGAGACAAACGCTCGAGAGGGGGAAATCAAGACTCACCGCGCCCATGGGGCTACCGGGGCCCGGCGAGGTTTACTCGCCCAATACCTAAAACCGACCAGGCGGCGGGCAGGTCGGCCGAGTTTGTTTGGGCTAGCCAGGACTAACTCAATGGGTGTACCGTTTTCCCACAGGCCTTCGGCGAGGAAGGTGAGTTTCGAGTGCAGCCGGCGGCGGCCCAAGACATCCGCTCAATGCCGATCCTCACGGCGGCGGCAACCGTCGCCGCGCTGCTCGTCGCGGGCCTCGGCCTCCCCTCGGCGGCCCGGGCAGGCACCGTCACGCCCGCGTGCACGCTCTCGGACGACTCGCCCACCAGCTGCGACGTGTGGCACTCGGATCAGGTCACGCTGCGCTGGGGCTGGGATCCATCCGGCGAGACGGGCACGAACGGCTGCGACACGAGGACGTTCACGGACGACACCCCGGCCGGCGGGACCACCGTCACCTGCACGGTCAATTGGCAGACGATCTTCGCGGGCAACACCGCCACGGTGCTCGTGGACCGCACCCCGCCGGTCGTGGCCTCCGCGATTCCCGCTCGCGCGCCGGACCACGACGGTTGGTACAACCACCCGGTCGCGTTCAGCTTTCAGGGCAGCGACACGCCGTCTGGCCTCGCCTCGTGCGCCACGGTCGTCTACTCGGGGCCAGACAGCGCGTCCGGCAGCGTCACCGGAGGCTGCACCGACCTCGCGGGCAACCGCGCCACGGCGTCATTCCCGGTGGCCTACGACTCCAGCCCGCCCGCGCCCGCCCAGGTGATCGCGGCTCCCGGCAACCGCTCGATCACGCTCAGCTGGCAGGCGCCTCCGGACGCGGCGGTGGTGAGCGTGGTCAGGTCAGCCACCGGCGCCGGCGCGGCGCAGGTGGTCTACGACGGCCGTGCCGCGCGGGCGACGGACCGCGGGCTGCGCAACGGCGTCCGCTACCACTACGTGGTCACCGTCTTCGACCAGGCGGGCAACGCCACGGCCACCCGGCTGAGCGCGGTGCCCACGGCGTCCACGCTCAGGCCCGCGGACGGCGTGCCCTTGGCGGCGCCGCCGCGGCTCACCTGGGCGCCGGTGCGCGGCGCGCGTTATTACAACGTGCAGCTGATGAGGAAGGGCCACAAGATCCTTTCCGCGTGGCCGCACGGGCCGCACCTCCAGCTCCGCGCGGCGTGGACGTTCCGCGGCAAGAAGCACCGCCTCGTGCCCGGCGCGTACCGGTGGTACGTGTGGCCCGGCTACGGCAACCGGCGCGCGCACCGCTACGGCGCGCTGCTCGGCAGCAGCGTGTTCCGCGTCCGGCCCTGAGCCTCAGGCGGTCGAGCCCACGGGCTCGGGCTGCGCCGCCGGCACCCCTCCGAGCGACTCCGGGCTCCCGGGCACCGGCACGCCGCGCTCCCAGGCCGGCTTGTTGCCGGGCGGGCGGAAGTGCGGCATCACCTCTTCGGCGAACAGGGTCATGTTCTTCACGACCTTCCAGTTGGGCATGTCGCCCACCTGCATCCCGGCTCCGACGAGGATCCCGGCGCCCAGTTCCTCCGTGTAGATCTTGAGCTTCTCCACCACGGTCTCGGGCGAGCCGACGATCACGTACTGCTGCTCGATCAGCTCCTCGTAGGTGAGGTCGACGTGGTTCTTGATGTTGAACTTCTCCTTGCCCATCAGCATGCCGCGCAGCGACTTGCCGCTCGTGTAGCCGGGCGGGAAGAAGTGATAGTCCGGCACCTTCAGGCCGCGGTGGAAGAGCCACATGATGTGCTCCTTGGCCTCGCGGTGGGCGATCTCGTCGGTTTCCGCCACGTAGGTGCCGGTGCAGAACGCGAGCTGCTCGGGCGCCGGCTCGTAGCCCTCTTCCTCGGCGGCGCGCCGGTACATGTCGTAGTTGAACTTGGTGAACGCCAGCGGCGCGAACACCATCATGAACGGGTAGCGGCGCTTGGCCGCCTCGGAGATCGTCTCCATCGAGCCCTGCCCCGGGAGCCAGATCGGTGGGTGCGGCTGCTGGTAGGGCTTCGGCCACGGGTTCACGTACGGGAGGTCGAAGTGCTTGCCGCGCCACTCGAACGGCCCGTCCTCGGTCCACGCCTTCATGATCAGGTCGTGCGCCTCCCAGAAGCGCTCGCGCGAGTGCGCGGGGTTGGCGCGCAGCGAGTGGTACTCCATGCCGGTGCCGCGCACGAAGCCGGAGATGATGCGGCCGCCGGAGATCACGTCGAGCATCGCGACGGACTCGGCCACGCGCAGCGGGTTCTCGTGCAGCGGCAGCGCGTTGCCGATGATGCCGATACGGATCTTCTCCGTGCGGGCCACGATGTGCGAGGCCATCACGTTCGGGTCGGGCATCGTCCCGTACGCGTTCTGGTGGTGCTCGTTCACGCACGTGCCGTCGTAGCCGAGCTTCTCCGCCAGCACCGCCTGGTCGAGGTACTCGTTGTAGAGACGGTGGCCCACCACGGGGTCGTAGTGCTTGTTCGAGAGCGTGACCCAGGTGGACTCGTAGTCCTCGGGCGGCGGGATGTTCGGGTAGGGCATCAACCCGAAGTGGAAGAACTGGAGCTCCTTCATGCGAGGCCTCCGTTGAACTCGAGGATCGCTTGCGCGGTGGCCTCTGGTTGCTCGATCGGGATGGCGTGGCCGGTGCCGGGGATGCGCACGAGCTTCGCGCCGGGGATCAGCTCCGCGTAGCGATCGCTCTGCTCGCCTGCGAGCAGGCGGTCGTTCTCCGCGCCGACGATCAGCGTCGGGCAGGACACGCGCCGCAGCCGGCGCGCCAGCTTGCGGTCGTAACGCGGATTCCACGCGAGCTTGGCGACGGTGGACGCCTCCTCGTACATGTGCACGGCGACGTCGATGTCGTTCGGGTCCACCATCACCTCGCCGACATTCGTGAAGTCGTTGAAAAGCGTGGCGAATACCTGCTCGGGCTCCATGGCGAAGAAGTCCACGATCGGCGGCTCGAGCCCGGCCGGCGTGATCAGCGTGAGCGAGCGCAGCTTCTCCGGATAGGTCACCGCGTAGTCGGCCGCGATCCAGCCGCCGAGCGAGTAGCCCACGAGATCGAACGGCTCCTCGAGCCCGAAGCGCGCGCGCAGGTCGTCGTAGTGGAGCACGAGGTCGTCGAAGCCCTCGATCTCCTCGCGGTCGGGGCTTGCGCCGAAGCCGGGGTGCTCGGGCGCGATCACGTCCGCGCCGGCCGACAGCGCCTCGTGGATCCGGAGCCAGCGGCCGGTGAAGCCGGCGCCGTGCAGGTAGAGCAGCGGGCGTCCGGAGCCCCGGCGCCGTACGGCCACCTGCGCGCCGGCCACGTCGACCATCTCGGCATCGACTCCGGGTGTCTCGATCGCCTGGGTCATGGACCCTCCTCGTTAGCGGACCAAGGTCGAGCGAACACTAACTCGCGTACGCTGGCCGGGTGGCCGCGCCTCCCGCCGGACTCTGCGACCGCTGCGCCTGGCAGCGCGTCGTCAAGAACACGCGCGGCTCGGTGTTCTCGCTGTGCGAGCGGTCGAAGGAGGAGCCGGACTCGTTCCCGCGCTACCCGCGGTTGCCGGTGCTCGAGTGCCGCGGCTTCGAGGAGCGCGCTACGGAGTCAGGTCGTACGGATAGCGAGTGAGGGTCTCGCAGCCATCGTCCGTGATGAGCAGCAGATCCTCGAAGCGCACGCCGCCGACGTCCCGCTGCCAGAGGCCCGGCTCGATCGCCACCACGTCGCCCGCCACGAGCGGCTCGTGGCCCGCCTGGCCGAGGCTCGGGTCTTCGTGCACGCGCAGTCCCACGCCGTGGCCGAGGGAGAACTGGAAGCCCTCGGTGCGGTCCTCGCCCGGGCCGGTCCGCTGCGTGCGGTAGCCCTCGCGCTCGAACACGTCGCAGGTGAGCGCGTGCAGCTCGCGGCCGGTCACGCCGGCCTTCGCCGCCGCGCGCACTCCCTCGAACACCTCGTGCACGAGCTCCTCCTGGCGGCGCACCTCGTCGGGCGGTCCGCCACCGACCAGGAACGTGCGCGTCATGTCCGCCCAGCAGGACGACTCCTCGTCGCGCGGCCAGAGGTCCACCTGGATCGGCAGGCCGGCGGGCAGCGGCCCGGTGCCCGGGTCGTGACCCGTGCCCTGCCAGACCGACGCCACGATCACGTCCGGCGGCGCCGGCGCGCCGTGCTGGTCGCACGCCCCACGCGCGGCCGCCCGCACCGCCTCCGCGAGCAGCGGCGCCCCGTCCAGGTGCAGCTTGCCGTCCCGTACCTCGGCCCGGCGCAGCAGCTCGGCCGCCGCGGCCATCCCCGCCTCGGCGGCCACCTGCGCGCGCCGGATGCCGGCCATCTCCGCCTCGGTCTTCACGCGCCGGCGCTGCTTGATCGCCTCGTCGTCGACGGTCAGCGAGATGCCCTCGGCGCGCAGCCGGTCGGCCAGTCCGAGCGGGAAGTCGAAGTCGACGATCGCCTCCTTGATGCCGATCTCCCTCGCCGCCCGCGAGGCGAGCTCGAGCGATACCTCGTCGCGCGACACGCCGCTCTCGATGAGCTCGTAGAAGCCGAGTTCGCCGTCGTCCACCAGCTCCGCGTCCGGACACGCCGCCGCCAGCCGCTCGCGCTCGAGCGACGAGGCCTCGATGTAGCGCTTGCCGCCGAACTCCGCGTAGAGCAGCGGATCGAGGATCGCCAGGGGGATCTCATGTCGCAGCGCCGCGCTGCGCTCGGTGTCGCCATACAGCAGTAGATCGGGCATCGCCGGAGGCTAGCCAATCGCAGGTGTCTTCAAAAGCGCACGGAAACCGTGCACCTGGCAAGACACCTGCAGATCAGCGGACGAGCAGCACGTGCCGCGTAACCGCCCGAGCGCCGGTCAACCGCACGACGACAACGAGACGCACGCGATGGTGCGCCTTCATTGCCGCCGTAAGCGAGCGCCGACCACGGCGAGAGAGCTTCAACACCAGACGCCGCGAGTGCCCGGCGGCAACCCGCACCGCCCCTGAGGCAACGCGACGGTGACGAGCGCTCGCCACGCCAGAGCACTTCCCGGCAACCACGGCGTGGCACGTGACGACGAACCCATGCCGCAACACGGTCCGCAGCCGCACGCGGCGTGCGACGACAACCCGACCCACGCCCTTACCGCCGCCGTTGCCGGCGCCCGCGCCACCCGGCAGAGACAACCCAGCCACAGCCGCCTGCGCGTTCACGAGCCCGGCCCCGAACTGCAGATCGGGCCCGGGCGTACCCAGGTCCGTGGCCGTCGACAGGATCCGCTGCACCGCCGCCTGCCCGCGCACGCCCAAGGACACGAGCAGCGCCGCCACCCCGGACACATGCGGTGTGGCCTGCGAGGTGCCCGCGAGGGAGTGGTAGGTGCCGTCGTTCCAGGTCGAGAGGATGTCCTCGTCGGTCCCCGGCATGTCCGACCCGCCGGGGGCGACGAGCGACAGCCCCGCCCCGAAGCTCGAGAAGAAGCTGCGGCTCTCGCGCTTGTCCACCGCCCCCACGCAGAGGACCTTGCCCGCCAGCGAGTTGTTCTCACAGAACGGCAGCCCGTCGTTCCCGGCGGCGGCCACCACGACGATGCCGTGGTTCACCGCGTTCTGGACGGCGGCGGTCATGGCATCCGGCAGGCCGAGGCCCGAGGTCGGCACGGAGCCGCCGAGGCTCAGGTTGATCACGTTCGCGCCGTGCGCGGTCGCCCAGTTGATGCCGTCCGCCACCGAGGCATCCGAGCCCGAGCCGCTGTCGTCCAGCACCCGCACGGGCATGATGCTCGCGCCGGGAGCCACGCTGTCCACGCCGATGCCGTTGTCGGCGTCCGCGGCGACGATTCCCGACACGTGGGTCCCATGGCCGTTGCCATCCTGCGGCGTCGTGTCGTTGTCCACGAAGTCGTAACCGGGCACGATCCGGCCCGCGAGGTCGGGATGCGAGGCGTCGATGCCGGTGTCCACCACGGCCACGGTCGCGCCCGCGCCGGTGGTCACGAGATGCGCGGCATCCGCGTGGATCAGGTCGAGCCCCCACTGCTGGGAGCGCAGCGGATCGCCCGCGCCCGCATGCGCCGCCGCCGGAAGCAGAGCTGCACACAGAAACGCCGCGATCCCGCATCGCGTGAAGCGCCTCATCGCGTAGGCAGTCTAGGCAAGCCGCGTCGTTGCATACAAACCTTGGCAAGACTGTGTCAAGGTTGTCGATTTTTCCGCTAGCATGCTCGCGATGCGGGACTACCTCGAGGCCATTCACTCGCGCGTGGTGATCTTCGACGGCGCCATGGGTGCCACGCTCGAAGAGCTCGACCTCACCCAGGAGGACTACGGCGGGCTGCAGGGCAAGTGCCACGAGGCGCTTGTGCTCAACCGCCCGGACGTGATCCAGGGCGTGCACGAGTCGATGATCGCGGCCGGCGCCGAGGTGCTCGAGACGGACACCTTCCAGGCCTCGCGCCTGAAGCTGGGCGAGTGGGGCCTCGACCAGCACACGCTCGAGATCAACCGCAAGGCGGCCGAGCTGGCGCGCGCCGCCGCGGGCGACGAGTACTTCGTGGCCGGCTCGATCGGCCCCACCGGCTTCCTCCCCGCCTCGGACGACCCGACGCTCGGCAACATCTCGTTCGGCCAGCTCATGGAGGTGTTCGAGGAGCAGGCGCGCGGACTCGTGGAGGGCGGCGCCGACCTGCTGATCATCGAGACCGCGCAGGACATCCTCGAGGTGAAGGCAGCGATCTTCGGCGCCCGCGAGGCGTTCAAGAACACCGGCAGGACGCTGCCGATCCAGGCCTCGGTGTCGCTGCTGCCGAACGGCGGCAAGATGCTGCTCGGCACCGACATCGCGTCCGTGCTCACCACTCTCGTCGCGCTCGACGTGCAGGCGATCGGGCTCAACTGCTCGACCGGCCCCGAGGACATGCGCGACGCGATCCGCTTCCTCGGCGAGCACTCCCCCGTGCCCGTGCACTGCATCCCGAACGCCGGCCTCCCGCTCCAGGGCCCCAACGGCGAGACGATCTTCCCGGAGGAGCCCGAGCCGCTCGCGGACGCGCTGCAGGAGTACGTGGAGCGCTACGGCGTGTCGATCGTCGGCGGCTGCTGCGGCACCAAGCCCGACCACATCGAGGCGATCGCCGAGCGCGTGAAGGGCCGCGAGCCGGGTGCGCGCCCGGAGGCGTCGCTGCCGGCGCAGGTGTCGTCGATGATGGGCGCGAAGCTGCTCGCCCAGGAGCCGCGTCCGACGATCGTCGGCGAGCGCGTGAACTCGCAGGGCTCCCGCCGCGCCAAGCAGATGCTGCTCGACGACGACTACGACGGGCTGCTCCAGATCGCCGAGAGCCAGGTGGACGGCGGCGCGCACGTGCTCGACGTCTGCGTGGCGCTCACCGAGCGCCAGGACGAGGACGAGCAGATGCGCCAGCTCGTGAAGCGCATCTCGCTGCAGGTGGATGCGCCGATCCAGGTGGACTCCACCGAGCCCGACGTGCTGAAGGCCGCGCTCGAGCAGATCCCCGGCCGCGCGATCGTCAACTCGATCAACCTCGAGGCCGGCCGCGACAAGCTCGACCACGTCGTGCCGCTCACCAAGGCGCACGGCGCCGGGATCATCGCCCTCACCATCGACGAGGAGGGCATGGGCAAGACGCGCGAGCGCAAGCTCGAGATCGCCAAGCGCATCCACGGCCTCGTGGTGGACGAGCACGGGATGGACCCGGAGCTCCTGATCTTCGACCCGCTCACGTTCACGCTCACCACGGGTGACGACGAGTGGAAGCCGTCGGCCGTCGAGACGATCGAGGGCATCAAGCTCATCAAGTCCGAGCTGCCCGGCGTGAAGACCTCGCTGGGCGTCTCGAACGTGTCGTTCGGAGTCTCGCCGGTCGCGCGCGCGGTGCTCAACTCCGTCTTCCTGCACCACGCCGTTGAGGCCGGGCTCGACCTCGCGATGGTGCACCCGCAGGACGTCACGCCCTACGCCGAGATCCCGGACAACGAGCGCGAGCTGGCCGACGACCTCGTGTTCAACAAGCGCGAGGACGCGCTCGAGCGCTTCATCGCCCACTTCGAGGCGAAGGGCGAGCAGGCCACCGAGGACGAAGCCGACCCGACCGCCGACATGGAGCCCGAGGAGGCGCTCCACTGGCACATCCTGCGCCGCAAGAAGGACGGCGTGGAGGCCCAGATCGACGCGTCGGTGGACAAGATCGGCGCGGTCCCGACGCTGAACGAGGTGCTGCTCCCCGCCATGAAGGAGGTGGGCGACAAGTTCGGCGCCGGCGAGCTGATCCTGCCGTTCGTGCTCCAGTCCGCCGAGGTGATGAAGCGCGCGGTCGCCCAGCTCGAGAAGTACCTCGACAAGATCGAGGGCTACACGAAGGGCACCGTCGTGCTCGCCACGGTGTTCGGCGACGTGCACGACATCGGCAAGTCGCTCGTGAACACGATCCTCACGAACAACGGCTACACGGTGGTGGACCTCGGCAAGCAGGTGCCGATATCCCAGATCATCGACGCCGCCGAGGAGCACAAGGCCACGGCGATCGGCCTCTCCGCCCTGCTCGTGTCGACCTCCAAGCAGATGCCGATCTGCGTGTCCGAGCTCCACGAGCGCGGCCTCAAGTACCCCGTGCTCGTGGGCGGCGCGGCGATCAACCGCGACTTCGGGCGCCGCATCCTCTATCCCGGCGGGCGCGACTCCGACGACGTGTACGACGCGGGCGTCTTCTACTGCAAGGACGCCTTCCAGGGACTGTCGGTGATGGACAACCTGATCGACGACGCGGCCCGCGACGACCTGGTCGAGCGCATGCGCCGCGAGGCCAAGGAGCTGCGCGAGCAGCCCGAGCGCGTTGAGAAGGGCCCGGCGCCCGACGCGCCGTCGCGCTCGGCCGTGCGCGTGGACGTGCCCATCCCCGAGCCGCCGTTCTGGGGCGTGCGCGAGGTCGAGGTGGACCTCGACGAGGTGTTCCCGCTGCTCGACACGCACGTGCTGTTCAAGCTCCACTGGGGCGGCAAGGGCGTGAAGGGCGAGGCCTGGGAGCAGCTGCTCGCCGACGACTTCAAGCC
>DASXCV010000278.1:0-4405 GCA_036491015.1 Thermoleophilaceae bacterium
TCGGCGTAGTGCCACTCGCGGCCGGAGGAGAAGTTGTCGTAGAGCGTGACGCGCTCGGTCGAGACGTCGCCGAGGAGGTGGTCGGTGAAGTGGCTGCCGATGAAGCCGGCGCCGCCGACGATCGCAACGCGCTTGCGGAGGGTCATTTCTCCACCGACTCCCATTTGGTGGCCGAGCGCTGGAGCGCGGGGTGGCTCACGAGCAGGTGCCAGAGCACGGCGCACAGGCCCTCGGTGTGCGGCGTGATGCGGTCCGCCACGAGCGGCGGCACCACCACGCAGGCGTCCGCCACGCGGGCGGTGTGCCCACCGTCGCGCCCCACGATGCCGAACACCTTGGCGCCCTCGCCGCGCGCCAGGTCGATCGCTCGCACGAGATTCGCGGACACGCCGCGGTCGGCGTCGCCGCCGCCCACGGAGAACACGAGCAGCCCGTCGTCCTCGCCCACGCGCGAGCCGCGCAGGTACTCCTCGAAGGTGGTCTCCCAGCCCTCGTCGTTCGTGCGCGCGGTCAGCTCGGACACGTTGTCGGTGGGCGCGTAGGCCTCGAACCCGCAGAGCTTGCGAAAGTCGTTCACCGCGTGCGAGGCATGCCCCGCGGACCCGCCCACGCCGAGGATGAAGAGGCGCCCGCCCTGCTCCCGCACCCCGGCCATCAGCTCCGCCATGCGCTCCAGCTCGGCGGGGTCCACCTGGCCGATGATCTCGACGGACTCACGGATGTAGCCGGCGGCGAACTCGCTCATGCCTTCACCCTGCAGACGGCGAACGTGTTCATCCCGAACTTGTGGCGGCGGCACCTGATCCCCGACGGCTTGAACCCGGCGCGCACGAGCATCGGCCAGAGCTCCGAGGGGTCGTAGTAGCGCTTGTGGTCGTCCATCTCCTCGGCGGGGCTCACGCCCAGCCGGAACGCCGCGAACTCGAGGAACCACTTGCCGCGCCACGACGGCACGTTGATCAGCGCCACGCCGCCGGGCGCGAGCAGCCGGTGGATCTCGCGCAGCGCGTCGTCCGGCTCCCAGAGGTGCTCGAGCACCGACAGGCAGAGCACCACGTCGCAGGCGCCGCCCTCGAGCTCGGGCAGCACGTCGGGCAGCGAGCCCTCGCGCGCGTCCACCTTCGGGTGCTCCTTGAGGTCGGGCGCGAGCGCCACGTCCACGAGCAGGGCCGAGCTCAGCTCGTCGAGCACGCTGCGCGTGAACGACGCGTTGAAGCCGCAGCCGAGGTCGGCGAGCCGCCTGCCGCGCAGTTCCGTGCTCCGCCGCACCGCCCGGCCGCTCAGCCAGACGCCGAAGCGGTCAACAGGCGTCGGCGCCCGGTGCTGGCCGTAGGAGCCGCTGCGGCTCGTCTCGGTTGCGCTCATCGCTCGCTGCGCCGGTGGGTGGCCACCACCGCGCCGTGCAGCAGCAGCGTGAAGGCGAACAGCAGGAAGCCGCACAGCATCGACGTGATGCCGAGCACCGCCATGTGGTTGCGGGCGTCGACGCCGGATTCGAGCGTGAAGTGGTGGCCGAAGTACGAGACCACGAGCGGGATCAGGAGGCCGATTCCGAGCAGTATGAGCGCCCCCGCGATGAAGACCGTGCGCGTGTAGGGCAGGATCCGCAGCCAGCGCACCTTGAAGCGGCCCGTGTAGTCGAACAGCACCTGCGCCACGGCGCCGAGCAGCACGGCGGTGAGCCCGAGGCTCGTGAGCGCCATGCCGAGCAGCATCCAGTAGAGCGAGAGCGTGACCGGCCCGACGTCGATCGGCCCGCCCGCGAGCGGGAGCGTGAACAGCAGCCCGAGCGCCAGGACCACGAGCCCGGGCTTGAGCACGAAGAAGTCGGCCCCGTAGACGAACATCGCGCGCAGGTTGATCCACGCCGCCTGCCACGGCGAGAACCAGCCCGAGCGCTTGTGGTGGCTGAGCCGCCCCTCGCGGTCCTTCAGGAAGCGCACCGGCACCTCCGAGGTGCGCAGCTCCATGTGCACGGACTTGAGCACCATCTCGGACGCGTACTCCCACGACTGCGACTGGAGGTCCATCCGGATCAGCGCGTCCCGCGTGATGCCGCGCATGCCGCAGTGGATGTCCGAGAACTTGCTCGAGTAGACGCGGTTGAGGATCCAGGTGGTCACGGGCGTGCCGAGATGCTGGTGCAGCCATGGCATCGAGCCGTCCTCGATCGAGCCCTTCCAGCGCGAGCCCATCACGTACTCGTCGCCGGCCTGGAAGCGCTCCACGAACGGCGCGAGCCGGCGGAAGTCGTACGTGCAGTCGGCGTCGCCCATCACGATCCAGCGCCCGCGGATGAACGGGATGGCGTCCATGTAGGCGCGCCCCAACCCGCGCTTGGGGGTGCGCAGCACGCGCGCGCCCTCGGCCACGGCCAGCTCGGCGGTCCCGTCGGTGGAGCTGTCCACGATCAGGATCTCGCCGACGATGCCGGCCTCCGCGAGACCCTCGTGGCACCAGCGCACGAAGTCCACGATCGTCAGCTCCTCGTTGAGCGCGGGGATGACGATCGACACGTCGGGCTCGTCCACGTCCTGCTCGGGCACGAGCAGCTCGAGCTCGGGATCGAGCGGGGCGACGTCGACGGCGGTCACGCCGAACCCTCCCCGAGCAGCGCCTCCAGCTCGGCCAGCCCGTGGGGCGAGCCGATCTCGTAGAAGCGCTCGCTCACCTCGAGTCCCGCGAGCCGTCCCTGGCGGCTGAGCTCCGTGTACACGTCCGCGAGGTCCACGACCTGGCCGGCCGGGATGTCCGGCACGACGGCGTCGCGGTCGAGAACTGAAAGCCCATAGTCGATGTGGTGCATTCCCTCTGAGAGCGGATCCGATGCCCCCTTGTCGTACCGAACGACCATTTCTTCCGAGAGTTGCGCGTTGCTCGCCTCGAGGCGCCCTTCGTTTCGGTAGACGGTCATCAGTGCCGCGGGCTTGCGGCGCTTGAACTCGCGCCACGCCCTCCCCGGGTCGTACGTCAGGTACGAATCGCCGTAGAGGATAAGAAAGGCGGGACCCAGAACGCCCTGGTCGTACGCCAGCCGCACGGCGCCGCCCGTGCCGAGCAGCTCTTCGCCCTCGTCCACGTACTCCACCGCGAGGCCGAAGCGCGAGCCATCGCCCACCGCCGCACGCACCTGATCGCCGAGGAAGCCGATCGCGTAGACCACGTCCGTCGCCCCCGCGCGGGCGAGCCATTCGAGCTGGTACTCGGCGAACGGGCGGCCCGCCACCGGCACGACCGCCTTCGCGATCGTCTCGGTGACCGGGCGCAGCCGGGTGGCCAGGCCACCGGCGAGGATCAGGCACTGCACGGCGCTCAGCCTCGGGTGAGGACGATCGAGCCGTCGAGATCGAAGCGGAAGCGCGTCTCCGCCAAGCCGGCCTCGGCCATCGTGGCGCGCAGCCGCCGCGGGTCCTCGGCGTAGAACATCAGGAAGCCGCCGGCGCCCGCGCCCACGAGCTTGCCGCCCACCGCGCCGCTGTCGAGCCCCAGCTTGTACAGCTCGTCGATCCGGTCGTTCGACATCCCCGCCGAGCGCCCGCGCTTGCGCTCCCAGTGCTCGTGCATGAGCGAGCCGAAGTCGGCGCAGCGCCCGCCCTCGAGCGCATTGCGGATCCGCAGCCCGAGCTCGCGGGTGTACTCGAGGTTGGCGAGCATCTCAGTGTCCTCGCTGTCGGAGCGGCTGCGCTGGTCGGACAGGATCGAGCCGGCCGAGCGCGAGTAGCCCGTGAAGAACAGGAGCAGCCGCTCCTCGAGGTCGTGCAATGTCGCCTGCGTGACGGCGAGCGGGCTGACGCTCACGTTGCCGTCCGAGTGGAACTCGAAGCAGGTGAGCCCGCCGAACGCGGCGATGTACTGGTCCTGCTTGCCCACGGGCTCGCCGAGCAGGTTGATCTCGATGTGGGCGCTCTCCTCGGCGAGCGCCTCCTCGGTGGCGTGCTCGCGCTTGAAGGCATAGATCGCGCGCAACAGGCCGACCGTGAACGCGCCGGAGGAGCCGAGCCCGGTGCCGGCCGGGATGTCCGCCACCGACACCATCTCGAGCCCCGGCGGAATCTTGTGCATGTCGAGCGCCGCGCGGATGATCGGGTGCGCGATCTGATCGATCGACGAGCGCCGCTCGAGCTCCGAGTACTTGAGCAGGTAGTCGTCCGTGAACGTGCGGTTGAGCGCGATGTACACGTACTTGGTGATCGCGGCGGAGATCACGAACCCCTCGCGCCGCTCGTAGAACGACGGCAGATCCGTGCCTCCGCCGCCGATCGATATGCGAAGCGGCGTGCGAGTGATGAGCATGACGGTGAGGCGCCGCGGAACCCTTGCCGGACCGACCGAGAGCTAGGTGGTCGCTACGCGGTCGCGGCGGCGCGCCGCAAGCCTATCGACCGCCAGCTTGACCATCACCGCG
>DASXCV010000279.1:0-14042 GCA_036491015.1 Thermoleophilaceae bacterium
GCGATGATCGGCGGCGCCTGGGCGTACTACATCTCGTTCATCTACCCGCAGTTCGCGGTCGATCCGCTGGTGACGATCGGGGCCGTGCTGATGGCGTTCCTCGGCGGCAAGGGCACCGTGTGGGGGCCGACGGTGGGCGCCTTCATCCTCGTGCCGGTGCAGCAGTACATGGCCTACAAGCTCGGTGCGAGCGAGCTCTACCTGCTCGGCTACGCGGCCGTGTTCCTCCTGATCATGCTGCTCCTGCCGCGCGGGATCATCCCGTCGATCAGCGACCGCCTGGCGAGCCGGCGCCACGCCGCGAGCCCGCCGGGCGCCGTGACGAGCGCGCGCCAGGCCACCGTCACCGGAGGCATGGCGCCGTGAGCGCGCTGCTCGAGGTGAAGGGCCTCACCAAGCGCTTCGGCGGCGTGGCGGCGGTGGACGGCTGCACGTTCGACGTGTCCGAGGGCACGATCACGGCGCTCATCGGCCCGAACGGGTCGGGCAAGACGACGGCCTTCAACATGATCACGGGCTACCTGCCGGCGGACGCGGGCGAGGTGGCCTTCGCGGGCCAGGCCGTGCGCCGCCCCCACCCCACGCGCCTCTACCGCGCGGGCCTCACGCGCACGTTCCAGCAGGCCCGCGTGTTCCCCGCGCTCACGCTCGTGGAGAACCTCGCGGTGGCGATCAGCCAGCCGTGGCGCGCGCTGCTGCGCCGCTCGGTGTCGCGGGAGAACCGCGAGCGCGCGCTCACGCTGCTCGAGGAGTTCGGCCTCGAGCGGCTGGCCGACCAGCGCGCGGGCGACCTCTCGTTCGGACAGCGCAAGCTGCTCGAGTTCGCCACCGTGCTGATGGGCGAGCCGCGGCTCGTGCTGCTCGACGAGCCCACCGCGGGCGTCAACCCGGTGATGGTCGAGCAGATCGAGCAGCACGTGCGCGAGCTGCACGAGCGCGGCCTCACCTTCCTCGTGGTGGAGCACGACATGCACCTGGTGATGCGGCTGTGCGACCCCGTGATCGTGCTCGACCGCGGCGCGACGATCAAGGAGGGCTCGCCCGCCGAGGTGCAGAACGATGCCGCCGTCCTCGACGCCTACCTCGGAGCCTGAGGTGAGCACGCTCAAGCTGGAAGGCGTGGTGGCCGGCTACGGGCAGGGCGACATCCTGCGCGGCGTGGACCTCGAGGTGCGAACCGGCAGCGTGATGTGCGTGATCGGGCCCAACGGCGCGGGCAAGTCCACGATCCTGCGCTCGGTGTCGGGGCTGCTGCGCCCGCGCCGCGGTGAGATCGCGCTCGACGGCGAGCCGCTCACCGCGCTCGGCCCGCGTGACGTGCTCACCCGCGGAATCGTGCACGTGCCGCAGGAGCGCAGCCTGTTCCCGCTGATGACGGTGTGGGAGAACGTGCTGCTCGGCGCCCACGTGCTCGGCGACCGCGCGCGGGCGCGCAAGCGCATCGAGGAGGTGGCGGACCAGTTCCCGATCCTGCGCGAGCGCCGCCACAGCCACGCGGGCTCGCTGTCCGGTGGCGAGCAGAAGAGCGTCGAGCTGGCGCGGGCGCTGATGCTCGACCCGAAGCTGATCATGCTCGACGAGCCGTCGATGGGCCTCGATCCGAAGTCGCGCCAGCTCGTGTTCTCGACGATCGGGCGGCTGAACGAGGGCGGGCTCACCGTGCTGCTGGTCGAGCAGAACGCGCGGGCCGGGCTCGAGATCGCCGACGACGGCGCCGTGATGGACGGCGGCGTGGTGAAGCTGCGGGCGCGCGGGCGCGAGCTGCTCGACGACCCCCGCGTGGGCGCTCTCTACCTCGGCTCGCCGATGACGCCGCGGGAGGCCGCGGCGGAGCCGAGCCGGTAGCGGCCGGTGGCCCGGAGATAATCGACGGCGATGGCGCCCGCAACGGTGAAACTCAGCGACGTCGCGGCGCGGGCGGGCGTGCATCCCGCCACGGTGTCGCGCGCGCTCAGCGAGCGGACGCGGCACATGGTCAACGCCACCACCGCCGAGCGCGTGCTGGCGGCGGCCAGCGAGCTGGGCTACACGCCCAACCCGATCGCGCGCAGCCTGAAGACCAACCGCTCGTTCACGGTCGCGGTGCTGCTGCCCGACCTCACCAACCCGCTGTTCCCGCCGATGGTCCGCGGCGTCGAGGACGCGCTCGCCGAGGCCGGCTTCACCGCCCTGATCGCGAACACCGACAACCATCCCGACCGCGCGCTCGCGGCGCTCGAGACGATGCGCATCCGCCAGGCGGACGGCTGCATCGCCGCCACCGCAACGCGCGACGACGGCATGCTCGCCGACGCCGCGGGCGACATGCCGATGGTGCTGATCAACCGTCGCGTGTACACGCACTCGATCCCAGCCGTGGTGGGCGACGACCGCAGTGGCGTGGGCCAGGCGGTGGAGCACCTGGCCGCGCTCGGCCACGAGCGGATCGCGCACGTGGCGGGGCCGCAGTGGCTGTCCACCGGCGCCGACCGGCACGAGGCGTTCGTGGAGGCGCTGCGCAGGGTCGGGCTCGACCCGGATCCGGGCCTGATCTCCTTCAGCGAGGGCTTCACCGAGGAGCAGGGCGCGAAGTCGCTCAACGCGCTGCTCGAGGCCGGGCGTGAGTTCACCGCGCTCGTGGCGGGCAACGACCTGATGGCGCTCGGCTGCTACGACGCGCTCGCCGAGCGCGGGCTCTCGTGCCCCGATGACGTGTCGATCGTCGGCTTCAACGACATGCCGTTCGCCGACAAGTTCAACCCGCCGCTCACCACCGTGCGCATCCCCCACTACGAGATGGGCAGGCGGGCGGCCGAGCTGCTGCTCGAGCGCCTCGCGGGCGACGGCTCGGGGCAGAGCGAGGACATCGTGCTGCCGGTCGAGCTGGTGCAGCGCGCCTCCACCGCGCCGGCGCCGTCACGCCGCGCGCGCCGCGCGGCGTCGGAGTCCTAGCCGCCTCGTCCCCACTCGGTGTTGAGGTGCGACTCGTTCTCGCGCACGCCGGGGAGCGGGCCGTGCGCCGTCGCGTACTCGCCGCGCCCGGTGATCATCAGGTCCTCCGCGGGGAAGCGCGTGATCACCTCGCAGCCGTCGGCCGTCACCACGAGCTGCTCCTCGATGCGCGCGGCGGACCAGCCGTCGGACGCCGGCCAGAACGTTTCGAGCGCGAACACCATGCCCTCCTCGATCGTCTCGGGATGGTCGAGTGACACGAGGCGGCTGATGATCGGCTTCTCCCAGATCGAGAGGCCCACGCCGTGCCCGAACTGGAGCGCGAAGGCCGCCTCCTCGTTGGGGAAACCGAACTCCTCGGCGCGCGGCCAGATGCTCGCCACCTCAGCCGTGGTCACGCCCGGACGCACCATCGCGATCGCACGGTCGAGCAGCTCGCGGCAGCGCTTGTAGGCGTCCACGAGCGCCTGCGAGGCGCTGCCCACCGCGAACGTGCGGTAGTAGCAGGTGCGGTAGCCCATGTGCGAGTGGAGGATGTCGAAGTAGGCGGGGTCGCCGGGACGCAGCGCGCGGTCGGTATAGACGTGCGGGTGCGGGCTGCAGCGCTCGCCCGAGATCGCGTTCACGCCCTCCACGTGCTCCGAGCCGAGGTCGTAGAGCACCTTGTTCACGAGCCCTACGCACTCGTTCTCGCGGATGCCCGGCTTCATCTGCCGGTAGAGCTCGTCGTACGCGGCGTCCACCATCATGCAGGCGGTGTCGAGCAGCGTGATCTCGTCCCGCGTCTTGATCACGCGGGCTCGCTGCATCAGCTGCTGGCCGTCCACCACCTCGATGCCGGCGCGCTGAAGCGCGAACAGCACGGGCGGCTCCACCACGTCCACGCCCACCGGCGCGCCAGTGAGCTCGCGCTCCTCGAGCTCGCGGCGGATCTTCTCCGCCACGTCCTCCGCGCGGCCGCTCTCGGGCGACATCGCGCCGCGCATCGTGGAGATGCCCGCCGGCGAGCGGCCTTCGAGCCACGGGCAGTAGAGGTCGTGGTGGCGGGCGGCGGAGCCGAAGTCCCAGACGATCGGATCGTGGCCGCGCGGCAGCAGCGAGAAGCGGGCCAGCTTGTCCATCGCCCAGGTGCCGATGTGCGTGGCGGTGATGTAGCGGATGTTCGCCATGTCGAAGCACAGCAGCGCGGCCAGCTCCGACTCCTCGAGCAGCCGCGATATGCGCGCGAGCCGCTCCACGCGCAGCCGCTCGACGTCCACGCGCTGCTCCCAGTCGACGTTGCCGAGGCCGAAGGTGCGGGTCACCTGAGGGCCGCCTCCCCCACGCCGAGCCGCGCGCGCACCGAGCGGGCGATGGCCTCGGCGCCCGGCAGGAAGGCGTCCTCGAGCGGCGGGCTGTACGGGATCGGCGTGTCCCCGGTGGGAAGCACCCAGGCGTCGTCGAGGTCCTCGAGCGCCGCCTCGGCCACCGCGCCCAGGAGGCCCGCCCCGAAGCCTCCGAGGCGCGGCCCCTCCTCCACCACGAGGAGCCGGTTGGTGCGGCTCACCGAGGCGAGGACGGTTCCGAGGTCGAGCGGCCGCAGCGAGCGGAGGTCGACCACTTCGCAGTCGACGCCCCCCTCCGCAAGTACCTCCGCCGCGGCAAGCGCGTCATGAACCCCTTTCATGACAGCGACGATCGTGAGATCGCCTCCAGACCGCACCACGTTCGCGGACCCAAGCCCTATGACCTCTGACCCATGACCTATGACCTCTTCCTTGAGCGAGTACAACCGCTTGTGCTCCATGAAGAGCACCGGGTTGTTGTCGCGGATCGCCCCCTTGAGGAGCGCCTTGGCGTCACCCGGGAAGGCGGGACAGGCGATCTTCAGGCCCGGCACGCCGAGGTACCAGGTGGCGGGCGTCTGCGAGTGGATCGCGCCGAAGCGCCCGCCCGCGCCCACCGCGCAGCGCACCACGAGCGGCACGCTCGCCTGCTCGTTCGAGAGGTACCAGAACTTCGACGCCTGGTTCACGAGCGAGTCCATGGCGAGCGTCATGAAGTCGCCGAACATGATCTCGATCACCGGGCGCAGCCCGGTCACCGCGCTGCCAAACGCCGCGCCGGCGAGCGCGAGCTCGGAGATCGGCGTGTCGAACACGCGCTTCGGCCCGAAGCGCTCGGCCAGCCCGCCGGTGACGGCGAACACGCCGCCCGCGGACGCCACGTCCTCGCCGAAGAAGACGACGCGCTCGTCGCGCTCGAGCTCCTCGGCGAGGGCGTCCCGGATGGCGTCGCGGAACTCGAGGGTCACGCCGCGTACTCCGTGGCGGGCTCGGCCTCGGGGTCCGGATAGGGCCCGGCCAGCGCGGCGTCGATCGCGGCATCGATCTGCGCCTGTGCGTCCCGCTCGATCGCTTCCAGCCGCTCGTCGCCGATCCCGTGCTGGGCGGCAAGCCGAGCGCGCAGAAGGACGATCGGGTCGCGCTGGAGCCAGCTCGCGAGCTCGCCCTCGGGCCGGTAGGCCCCGGGGTCCGACTTCGAGTGTCCGAGGTGCCGGTAGGTGAGGGCCTCGATGAACGACGGCCCGCCGCCGTCGCGCGCCCGCAGCACGGCCTCGGCAGCCGCGAGCGTGACGGCCTCGAGGTCGTTGCCGTCCACCTTCCCGGCCGGAAGGCCGAGGCCCGCGGCGCGTGCCGCGATGTCGCCACCGGCGGTCACCTGCTCCCACGGCGTGAACTCGCCGTAGCCGTTGTTCTCGCACACGAACAGCACCGGGAGCCCGAGCACCTGGGCGAAGTTGAGGCACTCGTGGAAGTAGGCCTGGTTGGCGGCGCCGTCGCCGAAGAAGGCGACCACCACGCGCCCCTCGCGCTGCGCGGTGAGCCCGGCGCCGGTGGCCGTGGCGATGCTGCCGCCGACGATGCCGAAGCAGCCGAGCAGCCCGTGCTCGAGGTCGATCACGTTCATCGAGCCGGCACGCCCGCCGCAGGCGCCGGTCCGCCGCCCCATCAGCTCGGCGGCGAGCGCCTCCGGCGAAGTTCCCTTCGCGAGCGCGGCGCCGTGTCCGCGGTAGGTGGCGGCCACCTGGTCGCCCGGCTCGAGCGCGGCGCAGACCCCCACCGACACCGCCTCCTGCCCGGTGTAGAGATGCACGGTGCCGTGGATCTCGCCGCGCAGGAACAGCCGCTGCATCGCCTCCTCGAAGCGGCGCAAGAGCAGCATGCGGCCGTACCCCTCAAGTAGCGCGGCCGCGTCGACCGCGGACCGCGTGTCTGTCTTCGCCATCGCTCCCTCGATTTGACTCCTGCAAACGTTTGCAGACAGTCCCCGCCTGTGTCAAGCGAACTCCCTCAGAGCCCGCTTGCAAACGGTTGCAGAGAGACGGCCGGGCGCCAGGTCAGGCCTGCTGCGTGCGCGGGTCCGCGCCCACGAGCAGGTACTGCGTGCAGCGGAAGAGCGCGAGCACCTTGCCGTCCGACTCGCGCCGCACCGTCGCGTCCCACACCTGCGTGGTGCGGCCGCCGTGCGCCATGCGCGCCTCGCAGCTGAGCGCGTCGTCCTCCCTCGTCGAGCGGATGAAGTTCGACTTGAGCTCCGAGGTGGTGAAGCCCACCATTCCCTCGGGCAGCGCGGCCATGCAGCCGTAGCCGCAGCAGGTGTCGGCAAGCGACACGACCGTGCCGGCGTGCAGGAAGCCGTTCGGCGCGAGAAAGTCGGAGCGCAGGTCAAGCCGCGCGTCCACCTCACCGAGCTCGACGCGCAGGATCTCGAGCCCGAACAGCCCGGGAAGCCTGCCCTGGCCGGCCTGGTTGAAGTGCTCGGGCGTGAGACCGGTCACGAGGCGAGGAAGCGCAGAATCTCGTCGGCGATCTGCTCGCCGCGGTCCTCCTGCAGGAAGTGCGATGCGCCCTCGATCCGCACCTGCTCGCCCGCCGTGGGGATGACCGACGTGAACGCCTCCCCCGCACGCGGGTACGGGAACACCGGGTCGGAGTCCGAGAAGGCCACGAGCACCGGCTTGTCCCACTGCGAGAGGGCGTCCATCACCCCGCGCATCTCCGCCGCTCCCACCATCTCCTCGGACGTCGGCACGATCAGCGGGAACTGCGCCGCGCCTGCCTTCGACTCGGCGTTCGGGAACGGCGCCTCGTACGCCGCCACCACGTCCTCGGGCACGTCGCTGGCCGTCGCCCCGCCCACCACGAAGCCCACGGGCAGGTCCGGGTTACGTTCGGCGAACTCGCGCCACGCCATGAAGCCCTTGCTCACGCGCCCGGTGAAGAGGCCTGTGTTGAGGATCACGAGCCGCGCCACGCGGTCGGCGTTCTCCACGGCCCAGCGCAGGCCGATCGGGCCGCCCCAGTCCTGCACGACCACGGTGGCGTTCCGCACGTCGAGCCCCTCGAGCATGCGCGTGACGAGGCCCACGTGGCGGTCGTACGTGTACCAGTCGCGCTCGGTCGGCTTGTCGGAGCGGCCGAAGCCCGCGTAGTCGGGGCAGAGCACGCGGTTTCCGCCGGCCACGAGCGGCGGCAGCATCTTGCGGTAGAGGTAGGACCAGGTGGGCTCGCCGTGGAAGCAGACGATCGGGTCCCCGGAGCCCTCGTCGAGGTGATGCAGGCGCAGGCCGTCGAGCTCCGTGTAGTGCGGCTCGAAGTCGTAGCCCGGCAGGCCCTCGAAGCGCTCGTCCGGCGTGCGGAAGACGTCCATCACGCGTGAGCAGGGATCGCGTAGCCGGCGATGGCCGCGTAGTGAGCTGCCGCGGCCACGATCACCAGCACGTGGAAGATCTCGTGGTAGCCGAAGACCTTGGGCCGCGGGTCCGGGCGCCTGAGCGCGTAGATCACCGCGCCGGCCGTGTAGAGCAGCCCGCCGACCGCCAGCAGCGTGAGCGCGCCGGCGCCCGCGCGCGCGAGCACCTGCGGCGCCGTGGCCACGCCCACCCAGCCGAGCGCGAGGTAGATCGCCGCCATCAGCCATTTCGGCGCGTCCACCCAGGCGAGCTTGAGCACCACGCCGGCCAGCGCGCCGGCCCACACCACCACCAGCACCACGTTCGAGAGCGTCCCGTGCAGCACGAGCAGCGCGAACGGCGTGTAGGTGCCGGCGATCAGCACGAAGATCATCGAGTGGTCCAGCCGTCGCATCCAGCGGCGCGTGGCCGGCCGCCAGGTGATGCGGTGGTAGAGCGCGCTCGCGCCGAACAGCCCGGACACCGAGGCCGCGTAGATCGCCGCCGCCGTGGTGGCCTTGTCGCTGGGGGCGACGATCACCAGCACGGCGCCCGTGACGAGCGACGCAAAGAACGCGTACTTGTGCGACGAGCCGCGGAAGCGCGGCCGCGGCAGGTCTTCGCGCTTGATCGCCCTCAGCACCACGGTCCGAGAAAGGTAACGCGCCTCACGCGGCCGCGGCGGCGGCCCGCTTGGACACCGACGCGAGGGCCTGCAGCAGCACGGCCGCAAACTCCTCGCCCTTCACGGTCACGCCCGAGTGGTCGCATGCGATCTCGAAGGTGGGCGCGCGCAGCGACTCGGCCAGCTCGTACTGCTTGCGCGGCGGCACGGCGCTGTCGCGCGTGGTGACCACCACGGCGGCAGGCAGGTCGAGCTGCCGCACCCAGGTGCGCGAGTCGAAGCGGCCGAGCTCGCGCCCGGCCTCCGCGATGTCGCGCGCGCTGCCGCGCGAGAGCTCCGCGGCCACCCAGGAGGTGGTGGGGCTGTCGGGGAAGCCGCCCCAGCGCAGCATCCAGCGCCACGACTGGCGCGGGAACACGTTCAGGAACAGCCGCAGCCCGCCCATCCCGCTCCACAGCGCGCGCATGCGCGGGTCCTTCCATTCGCGTGCGGTGGCGCACTCCACGAGCGCGGCCACCGTGTGCGGATGGTCGCGCGCCATCAGCGCCGCAACGGGCCCGCCCATCGAGTAGCCGACGGCGATCACCGGGCCGCAGCCCAGCTCGCGCACGAGCGCGGCGGCGTCGGCCGCGCAGCCCGCCAGCGTGAACGCCTCCGAGGCGCGCAGCCCGCGACCGTGGCCGCGGGCGTCGACGGCGAGCACGCGGTAGCCGGCGTCCGCGAGCGGCTTGTAGCAGCGCCACCAGTTGAGGTCGCTCGGGAACATCCAGCCGTGCAGGAGCAGCACCGGCGTGCCGCTGCCGCCCGTGTCGCGCACGAACAGCTCGCCGAGCCCCGGCACGTGCACGAGCCGGCCCTCGGGCAGCTCTACCGGCGGATCCGGGAGGCGCTCAGAGGTCACCGGCCGCCTCGGCGTGCCCGGCGAGGAACGCGATCTGCAGATAGCTGATCACGGCCTCGAGCTCGGGCAGCTCGGTGGTGCGGCCCTTGCGCACGCGGTCGGACACCAGCTCGTTGACCGCGCCCACGACGGCCACGAACACCTCGTCCGGCAGCTCGGGAATCTCCTCCGGGTGGTCAGTGCGGTAGCTCTCGTGGAGCGTCTTCAGGAGGTCGGCAAAGCGGCCGTGCACCTCCGCCCGCCGCTCGAGCGCGTGCGGGCCGGCGGCCAGCACCTCGATCAGGAACGTGCGCGCGAAGTCGGGCACGGAGGCGAGCGTGGCCAGATACGCGCGGACGCCCGCGCGTATGTGGTCGCGCCATTCGCCACAGGCCTCGAGCGTGGCGCGCTCGACGGCATTCACGAGCACGCCCACGCCCGCGTCGAACGCGGCGAGGAAGCAGTCCTCCTTGTCCTGGAAGTGCTCGTAGAAGGTCTTGCGGGAAACGCCCGCTCCGCCCACCACGTCCGCTACCGTGGTGGCCGCATAACCCTTAGCGGCCACGGCGTGCGCCATCGCCTCGAGCATGCGCGCGCGCTGCGAGGCAAGCACCTCCTCGCGAGCGAGCCGGTGCGGGCCCCGCGGGAGACGCTTCATCTCCCCCTCCGCGCTCAGTGGTTTCACGTCCCCCATAGTGGTAAACACAAGCGTACAGTAGGCCGTGGCGGAACCGATCGATTACCAGGCCGAGGGGCTGCTCGACGGCACCGACGGCGAGGACCGCGAGGCGCGGCGCGAATTGCTCGACGTGCTCATCGACGACGGCGCGACGCTCACGGAGCTCAAGCGCGCGGTGGCCGAGGAACGCCTCGCCTTTCTCCCTGTCGAGCGCGTGCTCGCCGGCGAGGGCGCGAAGTACACGGCCGCCGAGGTGGCGGAGCGCTCGGGGCTCGAGCCGGCCTTCCAGGACCGCCTGTTCCGCGCGCTCGGGCTCGCGCTCGCCGCTCCCGACGAGCTCGCGTACGGCGACGAGGACGTGGAGGCCGCGAAGACGGTCACGCTCTTCCTCGGCGCGGGCTTCAGCGAGGACACCGTGCTCGAGGTGTGCCGCGTGCTCGGCGACTCGATGGCGCGCGTGGCCGCCACCGTCGGCGGCGTGGTGGGCGAGACGCTCGCTCAGCCGGGTGACACCGAGCGCGACCTCGGCCTGCGCTACGCACAGGTCACGCGCGAGCTCGGCCCCCAGCTCGAGCCGCTGATCCTGCACGTGCTCAACCTGCACCAGCGCGAGAACGCGAAGCGCGTGGTGGTGAGCCGCGCCGACATCGCGGCCGGCAGCCTGCGCGGCGCCGTGGAGATCGGCGCGTGCTTCGCCGACCTCGTGGACTTCACCCGCCTCGGCGAGGACATCGACCCGGTGGAGCTTGGCCAGGTGGCCGGGCGCCTCACCGACCTCGCCCTCGAGGTGACCGTGCCGCCCGTGCGCCTCGTCAAGACGATCGGCGACGCCGTGATGCTCGTGAGCCCGCGCGACGTGGACGCGCTGCTCGAGACCGCGCTCTCGCTGCTCGAGCGCGCAGGGCAGGAGGGCGAGGAGTTCCCGCAGGTGCGCATCGGCGTGGCGTGCGGCGAGGCGCTCGGCCGGGCGGGCGACTGGTACGGGCGGCCGGTGAACCTGGCGAGCCGCGTGACCGCGTACGCGCGGCCCGGCACCGTGCTGGCCACGAACGAGGTGGCCGACGCCGCGAGTGGCGACTACAACTGGTCGAAGGCCGGCATCCGGCGCTTCAAGGGGATACGGGAGCCCGTCGGGCTCCAGCGGGTGCGGCGCCCCGAGCCTTCTCCAGCTGACGCTCCGGACTGATCTTCACGACGTTCCACACCAGCCCGAGCTTCTCCATCCCGCGGATGAGCAGGCCGCCCGGGTCGAGTGCCAGCTCCCACCAGCGCAGCCCGTGCGACGCCGAGGTGGGGAACGCGTGGTGGTTGTGGTGCCACGACTCGCCGAACGAGAGCACCGACAGCCAGGCGACGTTGGTGGACTTGTCCTCGGTGTCGAAGCGGCGGCGGCCGAAGAAGTGGCAGACGGAGTTGATGCTCCAGGTGACGTGGTGGAGCATGAAGATGCGCACCGCGCCGCCCCACAGCAGGCCGAGGAGACCCGCTGTGAGCGTGCCGCCGATCAGGTAGCCGAGCGCGAACGGGATCACCAGGCTGAGGAACATCAGCGGGAGGAAGCTCGAGCTGATCGCGCGCAGCCCGCGGTCGGTCATCAGGTCGGGCGCGAAGCGCATCTTCTCCGCGCGGCCGACGCCCTCGAACATCCAGCCGATGTGCGCGTGCCAGAGCCCCTTGACGGTGGCGAGCGGTCCGGTGCCGTGGGTGGTGTGCGGGCTGTGCGGGTCCCCCTCCTCGTCCGTATACGCGTGGTGCTTGCGATGGTCGGCCACCCACGTGATCACCGGTCCCTCCACCGCCATCGAGCCCAGCACGGCGAACAGGTAGCGCACGGGGCGCGACGTGTCGAATGAGCGGTGCGTGAAGAGGCGGTGGAAGCCCACCGTGATGCCGAGCCCGGTGAGCACGTACATCACGAGCATCACGCTGATCTCCGTCCAGCCGATGAACTTGTTCCACAGCAGCACGAGCGCCGCGAGGAAGCAGAGGAACGGCACGACCACGACGATCAGGTTCGTCACACGGTGAGCGCGCGTCATAACCACCGGAGATTATCGCTCAGGACGCCGGGTTTGCCTCGAGCCACGCGACCACTTCCGCCGCGTGGGTGTCGGGCGGAAAGACGGGGTAGAAGACGTGCGCGATGCGTCCGGCGCGAGCGATCAGCGTGAGTCGCTTGTAGAGCTTCATGCCGGCCACCTCGAAGGTCGGAAGCCTGAGCGCGGCGGCGAGCTCGAGCTCCGGATCGCTGAGGATCGCGTACGGCAGGTGAACGCGTTCGGCAAACTCGTGCTGGTCCTCCAGGCTCTGCGCGGACATGCCGTGCACGCGCGCGCCGAGCCCTTCGATCGCCGCGTTCGAGTCGCGGAAGGCGCACGACTCGGGCGTACAGCCGCGCGCGCCCGGGATGTCGTCCCAGCCGGGCGGGTTCGGCTCGCCGGGCTTGCCCGTGCGCGGGTAGACGTAGAGCACGAGCGTGCCGCCGTCGGGCGCCGCCTCCCTCAGGTTGATGTCCGTGCCCGCCGTCGAGGGGAGGCTCAGGTCGGGCAGCTCCGTGCCTGGGAGGTGGGCCGACGCGCCATCGTCCTCGGGGGCGGGCAGTCCGTCGGGCAGAGTCAGCCAATCGGGCGCCACACTGCTTAGAGTACGCCGGTGATCTTCCGTCAGATCGTCCACGACGACCTCGGCTGCGCGTCGTACTTCGTCGGCGACGAGGACGCCGGCGTGGCGGCGGTGATCGACCCGCGCTTCGAGATCGACGAGTACCTCCAGCTCGCGCGCTACCTCGGAGTGCGCATCGAGCACGTGTTCGAGACCCACAACCACGCCGACCACGTGTCCGGCCACGGTCGCCTGGCCGCGGCCACGGGCGCGACGATCCACGTGCACCGCGCCGCGGGCGTGGCCTACGCGCACGAGCCGTTCGACGACGGCGACGAGATCGAGCTCGGCAGCGTGCGCGTGCGGGCGCTGCACACGCCGGGCCATCGCCCGGAGCACACCTCGTTCGCACTGGTCGACCTGGGCCGCGGCGAGGAGCCGTGGGCCGTGCTCACCGGCGACACGCTGTTCGTCGGCGACATCGCCCGGCCCGACCTCGCGGTCGACAAGCGCGAGGGCGCGCACGACATCTTCCACAGCCTTCACGACAGGCTCCTTGCGATGTCGCCCGAGACCGAGGTGTGGCCGGGGCACCTCGGCGGATCGCTGTGCGGCGGGCCGGGAATGGACATGAAGGTGTCCTCGACGATCGGCTACGAGACGCGCCACAACCAGCTGTTGCACGAGCAGGACGAGGAGGCGTTCGTGGAGCGCGCCGTGGGCGACCTGCCGCCGCAGCCGCCGAACTTCAAGACCGTCGTGGAGATCAACCGCGGCCCGCTCGTGACCGCCGGCGTGGACGTGATCCCGCTGACGCCGCGGCAAGTGGAGCAGCGGCGCTCGGACGGCGCGCTGCTCGTGGACGTGCGCACGGACTTCCAGTTCGACGACGCTCATATCCCCGGTGCGGTGTCGAACACGATGCTGCGCTCCGGCTTCGGCACGAAGCTCGCCTGGATCGCCGACCCGGAGCAGGAGGTGGTGTTCGTCGGGCGCGACGATGACGACGGGCGCCTGGCGGCCCGGCTGGCAGTGGCGGTGGGCGTGCGCAACCTCGGGGGCTACCTGTCCGGCGGCATGACGAGCTGGCGCGCCGAGAAGCGCGACGTGGGGCGCGTCGAGCGGATCGACGTGCAGGAGCTGCACGAGCGCGACGGGTCGGTGCAGGTGCTCGACGTGCGCGAGGAGTCCGAGTGGCACAGCGGCCACATCCCCGACTCGCTGCACGTGCCCTACCACGACATCCATTCGCTGCCGGACAGCATCGATCCGTCGAAGCCCGTGGCGGTGGTGTGCGCAAGCGGGCAGCGCAGCGCCGTGGCCGCGAGCCTCCTGAAGGCCCACGGCGCGGGCGAAGTGATCCACGTGGTGGACGGCGGCGTGCCGCTCTGGGAGCGGCTGGGCTTCCCGATCGAGCGCTAGGCCCGCCGAACTGAAGCCTGCAATCTGCAAGCAGCAATCCGCACTCTCCATGCGTTCCGCAACCCGTCCCGGGTAGTCGTGTTGCGTTCCATAGGACGTGGCACATACGTGCGCTGCGTCGATTCCGTCTCAGATCAAGGAGGTTTACGTGCGTTTTCGACGCATCGTGCTGCCCGGCTCCGTTGCCGCT
>DASXCV010000280.1:0-7504 GCA_036491015.1 Thermoleophilaceae bacterium
GAGAGCACGAGGTGCCCGGTCTCGGCGGCCGACAGCGCGGTGCGCACCGTCTCCTCGTCGCGCATCTCGCCGATCAGGATCACGTCGGGGTCCTGGCGCAGGACGCGGCGAAGGGCCCGGTGGAACGACTCCGTGTGGGTACCCACCTCGCGCTGGTTGATCAGCGAGCGGTTGTCCCGGTGCACGAACTCGATGGGGTCCTCGATCGTGACGATGTGGCGGGAGCGCTCGTTGTTGATCTGGTCGACCATCGCGGCGAGCGTCGTGGTCTTGCCGGAGCCGGTCGAGCCGGTGATGAGCACGATGCCGCGCTCTTCGCGGGCGAGCTCCGAGATCACCGGCGGGAGCGCCAGCTCCTGCACCGAGCGGATCCGCTGCGGGATCGCGCGGCACACCAGCGTGACTCCGCCGATCTGGCGGAAGGCGTTCACTCGGAAGCGGCCGGGGTGCAGGCCGCCGTGGCTGTAAGAGAAGTCCACCTCGTGCTCGGACTCGAACTCGGCGCCGCGGTTCGGGTCGTCGAGCATCTGCCACAGCGCGCGCTCGGTCTCCTTCGCCTCGAGCGGGGACAGGCCCGGGACCGGCTCGAGTTCGCCGTTCACGCGGATGAGCGGAGGCGAGCCGACCTTCAGGTGAAGGTCGGAGCCTTCCCATTCCGCCACACGGTCGAGCGTTGCGGTGAGGTCGAAGTCGAGTCTCATGCCAGGGGTCCGAATACCTGCATCGGACACCGGGCACGATTCCTTGAGCGTCAACCACCCAGGCGCAGGCGCCCCAGAGCCTCATAACTTGCGCCCCGGGGGCTCAAATGAGAGCGGTACAGCGTCACGTCCGCCGCCACGAAGGGGTGTGCGGGCGGCTGCGGCCCCGCAAGCGGCGCCGCCCGGCGCTCTCCGCGCTTCACTCGGGCGATCGTGATGTGGGGCCAGAACGGCCGCTTTTCGGGCTTGTAGAGCCGCGCGCCGGCCAAGGCGTCCGCCGCGGCCGCCAGAACGGCCCTGGCGCCCCCGTCATCGTCCGCGAGGTCGAGCGCGAACAGCCGCGGCGAGCGCGGCGGAACCGCGCGCAGCTCGCGCACGGCCAGTGTGGGCGCGGCCATGCCGCCGAGCGGTTCGAACGCGATGGCGGCCGTACGCTCGATCTCCTTCTCGGGCAGGTAGCCGAGGAAAACGAGCGTCACGTGCAACGCCTCCACGGCCACGGGCCGCAGGTCAGCCCGCCCCGCGAGCGCGCGCTCGCGCCAGCTCACGATGTCTGCGCGCGCCGCCTCGGGCAGGTCGAGCGCGACAAACAGCCGCGCGCGCGGCGAGCCGGGGCGCTCCTTGCTCAGACCGCCGCCTCTTCCCCCACCAGCACGCGCCGCAGCAGGTGCATGGCCACGGTGGTCGAGCGGTCGCGGATCTCGGTGCGATCGCCGGGGATGCGGGTGTCGCGCGCGAGGTGCTCGCCGTTCGAGCCCTTCACGCACCAGCACACGTAGCCGACGGGCTTGGCCTCGGTGCCGCCGCCTGGCCCGGCCACGCCGGTGATCGACACCGCCAGGTCGGCGCCGAAGCGCTCGAGCGCGCCGTCGGCCATCGCCTCCGCCACCTCCGGCGACACGGCGCCGTGACGCTCGATCAGCTCGGGATCCACCCCGAGCAGCTCGGCCTTCGCCTCGTTCGAGTAGGACACCACGCCGCCCGCCACGTAGGCCGACGCCCCCGGCCGCTCGGTCAGCCGCGCCATCAACAGTCCCCCGCTGCACGACTCGGCGGCCGCCACCCAGCGCCCCGCGAGCAGGTCCGCCACCTGGTCGTCGATACGGGAGCCGTCGCGGGAGAAGAGGGAACGCGCGTGGCGCTCGGCGATCAGGTCCTCGATCGCGTCCCACGCCGGAGCCGCGCCCGGCTCGAAGCGAGCGGACACCTCCACCTCGCCCCGCCGCAGGCAGGTTGTGATCTCCACATCCGAAAACCCTGCAATCTGCTTCTCCGCCACGCGCAGCGTCTCCGCAATCTCGGATTCCGGAATGCCGAACAGCCGCAGCATCCGCTCCCGGTACTCGGGCCGGCCCGCCACCGCGGCCTGGAACGCGTCGGTGTCCACGGCCACCCGCCACATCGAGTGCAGCTCGCGCGGCGGCCCGGGCATCACCACGACCGTGGGGCCGTTCGTGCCGTCCGGCGGCGGCACCACCAGGCCCGGCGCGGTTCCGGCGGGATCGATCGTGGTGGCGCCGCGCGGTACCAGCGCCTGCTTTCGGTTGGCGGCGAGCACGGCGTCGCGGTCGAGATGCTGGAAACGCTGCATCAGCGGCTCGAGGATGCGAGCGATCTTCTCCTCCATCTCCTTGTCGAGCTCGAGCGGGCGGTCCTGGAAGCCCGCCACCACCTCGCCGGTGAGGTCGTCCGCCGTCGGGCCGAGACCGCCGGTGGTCACGATCAGGTCGAGACCCTGATCGGCCATGAAGCGCAGCTGCGCCTCCATGTCGTCGGGACGGTCCCCGCAGATGGTCACGTGCGCGAGATCGATCCCCAGCTCGAACAGCCGGTCCGCCAGCCACGGCCCGTTGCGATCGCCGATCTTGCCGCTCAGCACCTCGGTGCCGGTCACGACGATCCCCGCGCGAACTCTCATGTGGCGCAGGGTCGCTTGCCCACGGGGATGTTCTTGTGCTTGCCGGGGGTGAAGTCGATGCCGGCGGGATTCGGCCCCTGCGCGAGCGCGACGCGCTTGCCGTTGGCCGTGATCGTCACCGACGTCTTGCCGAGGTTGATGCGCAGATGCCTGGCCTTCCACGTGTGCGGCTGGTCGGTGATCCCCTGGTACACGGGCGTGGTGCCCTGGCCGCGGTCGACGCACATGTACGTGGCCACCGACGGGGTCACCACCAGGTCCACGCGCCGCGGCGTGGTGGTGCTGCCGCCGTGCGAACTGCGGTGCTCCTTGGGGTGGGTCTTCGGCTTCGTGGCCTGTGTGCTGCCCGACGGGTTCTTCTTGCCGCTGTTGCTGAACGCCCCGATCACCACCAGCACGACCAGCACCGCCACGACCAGTCCCAGGATCGCTATCGCACGCCCCGGCGGGCGATTGCCGTGACGGGCGCGCTCCCGGCCGGGACGCCGCCCCGCCTGGCCCGCGAGCGGCGGCAGGTCGCCCTCGTCACGCGGCTCGTACTGCGCCCGGTATTCCTCCACCAGTCGGTGCGAATCGAGCCCGAGCGCGTCGGCGTAGGTGCGCAGGAAGCTCTTCGCGAACGTGCTGCCCGGGAGGAGGTCGAACTCCTCGTTCTCCATAGCACGCAGGTACTTCGCCCGGATCTTCGTCTTCGACTCGATCTCGGTGATATCGATCTTCTGGCGCATGCGCGCCTCACGGAGTGTGTCTCCGATTTGCTGGGGCATAGCCGCCACATTGTGGCGGCTCCCCTATGACCTATGGCCTATGACCTACTCGCTGGGTGCGCCGACAGGCTCGTCGAGCGCATCCAATACGCGCTGCAGGTCACCTTCCGTGATGAGCACCTGCCTCGCCTTCGACCCCTCATACCCCGAGATCACGCCGCGGCGCTCCATCATGTCTATTAGGCGGCCGGCGCGGGTGTAGCCGATGCGCAGGCGGCGCTGGAGCATCGAGGTGGATGCGGTGCCCATCTGGACGACGGTGGAGATCGCGTCGCCGAGCAGGTCGTCCGAGTCCGGGTCGAAGTCGCGATCCGACTCCTCGCCAACGCCCTCGACGGCCTCGAGCAGCTCCTCGTGGAGCTCGGGCTCGCCCTGCTTGGCCCAGTGCGAGGTGATCTTCTCGATCTCCTCCTCCGTGATGAACGCGCCCTGGATGCGCGCGCCGCGCGACTCGGACGCGGGACGGAAGAGCATGTCGCCCTGGCCGAGCAGCGACTCGGCGCCGTTCTGGTCGAGGATCACGCGGGAGTCGGTCTGCGACGAGACGGCGAACGCGATGCGCGCCGGCACGTTCGCCTTGATCATGCCGGTGATGATGTCCGCGCTCGGCCGCTGGGTGGCGAGCAGCAGGTGGATGCCCACGGCGCGCGACTTCTGCGCGAGCCGGATGATCGAGTCCTCGACCTCGCCGGGGGCGACCATCATCAGGTCCGCCAGCTCGTCGATCACGCAGAGGATGTACGGCAGCGGCGCCTCGCCCTCCTTCTCCCGGTGGCGGTTGAGCTCCACCAGGTTGCGCGTTCGGGCGCGGCTCATGATCGAGTAGCGCTCCTCCATCTCCTTGATCAGATTGGCGAGCGCGTTGGCCGCGAGGCGCGGGCTCGTGATCACCGGCGTGAGCAGGTGCGGGATCGCGTCGTAGTGGTTCAGCTCGACCTGCTTCGGGTCCACGAGCACGAGGCGCACCTCGTTCGGCGTCGCGCGCAGCAGGATCGACGACAGCATCGCGTTCACGCAGCCGGACTTACCGGAGCCGGTGGTGCCGGCCACGAGGATGTGGGGCTGCTTGGCGAGGTCGGTGCCGATCGCCTTGCCGGCGATGTCCTTGCCGAGCCACACCGTGAGGGGCGACCAGCCCTTGGGCGCCTCCTGGTACACGTCGCCGAGGTGCACGATGTGGCGCACCTGGTTCGGCACCTCCACGCCCACGGCCTGCTTGCCCGGGATGGGAGCGAGGATGCGCACGTCGGTGGCGGCGAGCGCGTACGCCAGGTCGTCCTTCAGCGCGCTGACCTTCGACATCTTCGTGCCGGGCGCGAGGCGCAGCTCGTACCGCGACACGTGCGGGCCGGTGACCGTGCCCGTCACCTGGGCCTCCACGCCGAAGTGGCCGAGCGTCTCCACCAGCGCGGCAGCCGTCCGGGCCTGGCCGCTCGTGTCGACCTTTGCGTTGCCGTTCGAGTGCTTGAGCTTGGATGGGCTGGGAAGCGAGTACTGCATGTCCTCGTCCGCCTCGGTCACGTTCGAGCGCTTGTTGCCCATCGGCGTGAGCTCCTCCTGGGGCGGCTGAGCGTTCTCGCGCATGGCCGCGACGCCGGCGGACACGTCGTCCCCGATCTCGGACTCGGACTCCTCGGGCTCGGACTCGTCGATCGTCTCGTCCTCGTCATGCCCGTACAGATCGGGGAAGCGGCGCTCGCCGTCGAGCGCGGGCGCCTCCACGTGCGTGGCGCGGACGACAGGCTCGACCTCCGGCGGCTGATCCTCCTCGACCGGCGGCTGCTCCACCTTCGAGGCGCGGATCTCCTCGTCCGGAGTGGGCTTGCCTGACATGAGCGCCGTGAACTCGTGCGTGGACTGCCGCACGCGCCGCGTGGTGGCGGTCACGCTCTCGCCCGTCGCGCGCACGAGCCCGGCCAGCGACGCGCCGGTAAGCAGCAGGATGCCCGCGGCCATCAGGAACAGGAAGAGGATGTCGGTGCCGAACTGCTGGATCAGCGTCTTCGTGACGGCGTACATGGCGTCGCCCACGGCCCCGCCATGGTGCTTGAAGTACTCGGGCTTGAAGTAGCCGTCGCGCGGCGGGTTGCTGGGCCCGAGCCCGAACGAGCCCGCGGCCAGGCCCAGCATGAGGCCCGCGAGCAGGCAGACCGAGCCGGCCTTGAACGGACGCACCGACGGCAAGAGCTGGCGCAGCACGAGCACCGCCCCGGCGCCGAACAGCGCCACCGGCGCGAGGTAGCCCACGCCCCCGAAGAGGTAGACGAAGCCCTCGGCAAGCGTCTGCCCCACCTTGCCGCCGTCCCAGCCGAGATAGAAGACGAATGCGAAGAAAGCGGCGAGCGCGACCAGGCCGAGACCGATCAGGTCGAGCTCCTGGTCATCGAAATGGGGCAACCGCGGCAGGCGGAGCGCGTCGGCAAACGTGCTCTGGCGCCCGCGGCGACCCTTCTTTTTGGTCGGACGGCGGCTTGCCATGTCTAGCGCGAAAAGGCTTCGACACGGGCGCTCACCTCCCTCCCCGGACGAAAACACCGAATCGCGCGGAATAAAAAGGTGTTAAAGCCGCGCGAGTGGGCGGTCCGCTCGAAATACCATCAACGGAATGGCACCTAAGCCGCGCGTACTCGTAGTGGAGGACGACGCCGAAATCGGCGGCGCTCTCCGTCGTTCTCTGCGGCTGGAGGGCTATGACGTGCGCCTCGCCGAGGACGGCGTGGCGGCGCTCGAGGAGTCGAGCCTGTTCGAGCCGGATGCCGTGGTCCTCGACCTCGGCCTCCCCCGGCTCGACGGCATCGATGTATGCCAGCGGCTCCGCGACTCGAGCGACGTCCCGATCCTCATGCTCACAGCGCGTGACGGCGTGGACGCACGGGTGACCGGGCTCGACTCGGGCGCCGACGACTACCTCGTCAAGCCCTTCGACCGGCAGGAGCTGCTCGCCAGGTTGCGCGCGCTGCTTCGCCGGCGCCCGCCGCGCGGCAGTGCCTTCCTGGTGGTCGGGGATCTGCGACTGAACCCCGACACGCGCGAAGTCCAGCGCGGGGACCGCCCGCTCGAGCTCACGTCCCGCGAGTTCGAGCTGCTCGAGTATCTGATGCGCAACGAGCGGCTCGTGGTTTCGAGGGAAGCGCTGCTCGAGAACGTCTGGGGCTACCAGGTTCTCGTGGAGACCAACACGGTCGACGTGTTCGTCTCCAACCTGCGGCGCAAACTCGAGGCCGGCGGCGAACCACGTGTCCTGCACACGGTTCGCGGAGCGGGATACGTGCTGCGCGCGGCATGAACCGCTTCGACAAGCTTCCGGTCCGCTGGCGGCTCGCGATCACCTCCGCCGGACTGACGTTCGTGATTCTCATGCTGTTCGCGGTCCTGGTCGAGGTGGTGACCGTCTCGCGGATGCGCTCGGACTTCGACAACGACCTCACGTCGGCGGCGCAGCAGGTCACCGACAGCATCAAGCTCTCGCGCGACCTCAACGGCGGCATGGTGCTCCAGACGCCGCGCAACGTCTTCGAGGCGGCCACCGCCGGCGGCGCCGTGATCAACCTGCTCGACGGCCGGCGCGCGGTGCGCGTGTCCACCAGGAAGCCCGCGCCCGACCTCGGCGCACCCAACGACGGGGTGCACGAGTCTCACGGCTACCGGGTGGCCAGCAAGGCCAAGTACGTCGGCGACCTCCCGGATCCCGTGGCCTTCGTCGAATACGCGAAGCCCAACACCGCGCTCAGCAGCAGCATCAGCCGCGTGCGCCTGTTCCTGCTGCTCGGCGTGCTCGGCGGGTCGGCGCTCGCGTTCCTGGCCGGCCTGGCGGTCGCCCGGCGCGCCATGTCGCCGATCGCCCGCCTCACGAGCGCGGCCAAGGACATCGCCCGTACGCGCGACCCGGCGGTGAGCATGCCGATGCCCGAGTCCGACGACGAGATCGCGGACCTCGCCCGCACGCTCGAACAGATGCTGATCGCGCTCGACTCCGCGCGCAGCGAGACACAGGCGATGCTCGAGCGCCAGCGCGAGTTCGTGGCCGACGCCTCGCACGAGCTGCGCACGCCGCTCACGAGCATCCTCACGAACCTCGAGCTGCTCGAGGCGGACCTCGAGGGCGAGGACCGCGAGAT
>DASXCV010000281.1:0-16336 GCA_036491015.1 Thermoleophilaceae bacterium
GGCGGGTTCACGATCTCCGGCAGCTCGTCGTAGGGCACGTAGCCCTCCCACTCGTACTCGCCGGTCCAGCCGGGCTTCGGCAGGTCCGGGCAGCCGCCGCGCCGGATCGGGATCTTGCCGACGAGCTTGTAGCCGATGTTCCCGGAGTCGTCGGCCCAGACCATGTTCATGCACGGCGTGGTGTAGGTGCTGAACGCGTCCACGATGTCCTGGCCGGTGCGGAAGGCGCCGGCGTCGATGCCCGTGGCGTTCACCACCGGCTCCTTGAGCGCCGTCCAGGCGAGCGCGAGTGGCTGGCCCGCCTTCGCGCCGAGCGCGTCGTTCACCACCGGGCCGTGGTGGGTCTCGCGCACGGCGATGCGCTCGTCCTTGCCGCCGCGCACCTTGATCTCCTCGTGGTGGACGGTCACGGGCTTCCACTCGCCCTTGAACTCGTACTCGGGTCCCTCGGGCGTCTCGCGGATGCGCTCGACGAACAGGTCCTGCACGTCCGCCATCACGTTGGTGAAGCTCCAGGCCACGTGCCGCGTGTGGCCGATCACGAGGCCGGGGAAGCCGGGCATCGAGCCGCCGCGCAGCTCGAGCTCGGGCGTGGAGGCCTCGATCGTGTACCAGCTGTCCGGCATGGCCGTGGTGATGTGAGGGTCGCCCGCGAGGAGCGGCATGCCGGTGGCGGAGCGCTCGCCCGACACCGCCCAGTTGTTCGACCCCGCCGGCTCGAGCGACCAGCCGATGGCCTCGCGCACCTCTGCGATCTGCTCGACGAGGTCGAGCGCGTCGCCCGACCAGGCCACGCCCGGGTCCATCACGAGCGGGCTGCCGTGCGGGTACTGGGGCTCCAGCCGCGCAGCCTTCTCGGCGCCGATCTTGGCGACGAGCTCGGCGCGGAACAGCTCGGTCTCCATGTTGGTCGAGAAGCCAAGCGCGATGATCTTGCGGACCACCAGGCTGTCCTGGATCGTCCACGGCTCGTGCTCGACGCGCAGGAGCTGGTGCTCCATCGGCAGCGCGGAAGCGGCCGCGGCGGCGGCGTTCACGCCCGCCGCGTAGGCGGACATCACCTCGAGGTCGCGCTCCGGCAAGAGCTCGATCTCCTTGTCGGCGAAGCGCCTGAGGCCGAGCGTGCGCATCAGGCGATCCACCTGCAGGCCGTCCGTGCCGGCGAACTCGGACAGCCGCCCGGCGCCCGCGCGGCGGTAGAACTCGAGCTGCCAGAGCCGGTCCTGTGCGATGGCGAAGCCGTGGCCGAAGCAGAAGTCCGGCGTGCTGCGCGCCTCGATGCGTGCAACGCCGCGTGCATCGCGCTCGATGGTCACGGTGTCCTCGAGGCCGCGCACGCTCACGCGCCCGCTCGTCTTGGGCAGCGGACGCCGGAAAAGCTGATACCAGAGCCCAATCGAGCCGGCACCGGCACCCGCGGCGGCCAGCGCCCCTGCCAGGGCTGAAGACGGTCTACGTGGGGTCACCTCGGCCGATTCTGGCAGCTTCCGTCCGTCCCTCGACCTACCGTCTCCAGGTCCATCATGCAATCGCTCTGGCTACTGCTCGGAATGGCCATCGGCGGCTTAGCCGTCTGGTTCTTCATGCGCGCGCGCGTGGGGAACGACGACCGCTTCGAGGCGCTGTCCTCGCGCGCTCTGCGCGACGCCAGTGAGTCCTTCCTGCAGTTGGCGAAGACCGAGCTGGGCCAGCACCAGATCACCTCGCGCGAGGAGCTCGAGAAGCGCCAGCGTGCTGTGGAGCAGATCGTGAAGCCGATCGCGGACTCGCTGGCGAAGGTCGACGGCAAGCTCGAGCTGCTCGAGCAGGCGCGCCGCGAGACCCACGGCAGCCTGTCCGCGCACCTGCGCTCGGTCACCGAGACGCAGGAGAAGCTGCGCACCGAGACGGCCAACCTCGTCACTGCGCTGCGCTCGCCGCACACGCGCGGGCGCTGGGGCGAGATGCAGTTGCGGCGCGTGTGCGAGCTGGCCGGGATGGTCGATCGCTGTGACTTCGTCGAGCAGTCGAGCTTCGACTCCGACGGCGGCCGCCTGCGCCCCGATGTGATCGTGCAGCTGCCGGGCGGCAAGACCCTGGTGGTCGACGCCAAGGCGCCGCTCGAGGCGTATCTCAGCGCCGTGGAGGCCACCGATCCGGATCAGCGCAAGGCGTACCTTGCGGCCTACGGTCGCCATGTGCGCGACCACGTGGCCAAGCTCAGCCAGAAGGCCTACTGGTCGCAGTTCGACTCGTCGCCCGAGTTCGTCGTGATGTTCCTGCCGGGCGAGTCGCTCTACAGCGCCGCCCTCGAAGAGGTGCCCGCGCTGATCGACGAGAGCGTTGGGCAGAAGGTCATCGTGGCCTCGCCCACCACGCTGATCGCCGTTCTGCGCGCCGCGGCGTACGGCTGGCGTCAGGAGAAGGTGGCGGAGTCCGCACGCTCGGTCAGCGAGCTGGGGCGCGAGCTGCATTCGCGGCTCGGCACGCTCGTCGGCCACTTCATGAAGCTGGGTCGCTCGCTCGAGAGCTCGGTCCGCGCGTACAACGACACGGTGGGCTCGATGGAGAGCCGCGTGCTCGTCACGGCGCGCAAGCTGTCCGAGCACGGCGCCGCCTCCGGCGAGGACGAATTGCCCGCGCCGCAGCAGGTTGAGACCGCGCCGCGCTCCGTGCAGGCGCCGGATGAGGACGACGACGAGATCAACGTCCACCGCCTGCCGCAAGCCGCCGGTTAAAGCCGGCCTAGGCCGCTACCGATATCCCGACCAATGAGGACTCGCCTTGCCTCTGAGGACAGCGGCTTCACGCTGGTCGAATTGCTTGTCGTCGTGCTGGTGATCGGGGTCCTGGCCGCGATCGCTCTGGCGATGTTCAGCACCCAGAAGCAAAAGGGGCAGGACGCGGACGCCAAGTCGAACGCGAGCGCGCTCGTATCCGCGGTGGATCGCTGCTACGTCGACACGGGCGACTTCACCGCCTGCGACGGCACCGGCCCGAACGACGAGCTCGGCAAGACCAACCTGCCGATCGGCGCGGGCCGCGAGCAGGTGAGCGTGACGGCCGCCACCTTCAACACCTTCACCGTCACGGCGACCTCCGCCGCCGACGACCACTTCATCGTCAGCCAGGGGCCGACCAGCACGCAGACCCACACCTGCGACGCCGGGGCCGCCGGCAACAGCGGCGGCGGCTGCACCGACGGCAGCTGGTAGCTCGCGGCTGGGCTGAGCTCTCGCTCCCGCTCGCCGGGAGTACGATCGCGCCCCGAGAGGTTGGGTTCGCGTACAGAGGAGGAGCGGATGCCGGATCGGGTGCTGACCAGCCACGCGGGGAGCCTGCCGCGGCCTGAGGATCTGGTCGAGCTGAACCGCCGGCGCGGCGAGGCGATCATGCATCGCTCCCCGCCGAGCACCTCTCGCTGGCTGTTCTGACGCGGTGCAGGCGCTCGTCACAGCTCCGCGGCGCCCACACTCGACGCGCGTTGCCGATCTGCCTGACCCCGCGGCGGGCGAGACGGTGCTCGTGCGCACGCTGGAGATCGGCGTGTGCGGTACCGACCGCGAGATCTCCGAGGGCCTGTTCGGCGTCGCGCCGGACGGCGACGAAGAGCTGGTGCTCGGCCACGAGTTCCTTGGAGTGGTCGAGCGCGACGGCCACGGCTTCGCGCGCGGCGACCTCGTGACCGCCACCGTGCGGCGCTCGTGCGGCCACTGCGGCGCATGCGAGGCGGGTGCGCCCGACGCGTGCGACAGCGGCGACTACCTCGAGCGCGGGATCACCCGGCTGAACGGCTTCGCGAGCGAGCTGGTCGAGGAGTGGCCGGAGCACCTCGTGCCGGTGCCGCGCTCGCTCGGGCAGCTCGGCGTGCTCGCCGAGCCGGCGTCGATCTGCGAGCGGGCACTGCGTCACGTGCGTGCCGTCGGCGGGCGTCAGCCCTGGAGTCCGCGCCGCGCACTGGTACTGGGCGCGGGCGCGATCGGGATGCTCGGCACCTACCTGCTGCGGATGGACGGCCTTGAGGTGTGGACGGCCAGCCGCACGGGCGGGGATGAGCGGGCCCGGCTGGTGGCCGCCTGCGGCGCGCGCCACGTGGTCACCGGCGACACGCCTCTTGCCGAGCTGGCGGGGGAGGTGGGCGGCTTCGACGTGGTGTTCGAGGCCGCTGGCGACGCTCAGCTGATGCTCGACGCCCTCGGCCTCTTGCGCCGCAACGGCGTGGCCTGCCTGCTCGGCATCGACGGGCGCCCGCGCCAGGTGCAGATCGACGGCCGCGTGCTGGGCGTCGACGCGATTCTCCAGAACCGCGCGCTGTTCGGCAGCGTCAACGCCAACCGCATCGACTGGGTGGCCGCCGTGGAGCACCTCGACTTCGCGCGCAGCCGCTGGCCCGAGGAGCTGGAGGCGTTTGTGGGCCTGCGCGTCCCACTCGACTCCTTCGCCGAGGCGTTCGGCTATCGCGGCGTGAAGGCGACGCTCACGCTGGAGGATTGACGGCAATGCGCTACCTCGTGACAGGGGCTCTCGGCGCCATCGGGGCGTGGGCCGTGCGCGCGCTGGTCGACCGCGGCCACGACGTGGTGACCTACGACCTCGGCGGGAGCGACCACCGCCTGCGGCTCGCGCTGTCCGACGACGAGCTGGCCGCGCTCACCCGGCTCGACGGCGACATCCGCGACCTCGCGCGACTCGAGCGGACGCTGGAGGAGCACGAGGTGGGCGGCGTGATCCATCTGGCGGCGCTGCAGGTGCCGTTCGTGCGGAGCGACCCCGTGGCTGGCGCCGAGGTGAATGTGACCGGCACCGTGAACGTGTTCGAGGCGGTGCGGCGACGGGGCGAGGGCCGGCTGCCGCTCGTGTACGCGTCGTCGATCGCGGCGCTTGCGCCCGAGCCGGGCGCGCACCCGAGCACGCTCTACGGCATCTTCAAGCGTGCGAACGAGGGGACCGCCGAGCGCTACTTCGCGGACTACCGGGTGTCCTCAATCGGCCTGCGGCCGCACACCGTCTACGGACCCGGCCGCGACCAGGGCGTGACCTCGGCGCCCACCGCCGCGATGGTCGCCGCGGCCGAGAGGCGCGAGTTCCGGATCCCGTTCGGCGGCTCGGCTCAGTTCCAGTTCGTGGCCGACGCCGGCGAGGCCTTCGTGCGCGCGAGCGAGGCGCAGGTGGAGGGAGCTTTCGTGCACAACCTCGACGGCCCGGTGGCGACGATGCAGGAGGTGATCGCGGCGATCGAGCGTGCGGCGCCCGACGCCGCCGGCCTGATCACCGCGGGTGAGGAGCCGCTGCCGTTCCCCTCGTCGGTGGATGCGACCTCGTTCGTCGAGCTGGTGGGCGGACCGCTGTGGCGGCCGCTCGAGGACGGCGTGGCGGAGTCGGTCAGGCGCTTCCGCCCGCCGGCGCCCTGAGCACGGCGCCGTCCGACGCGGAGCCCACCGTCGCCGCGTAGCGCGCGAACACGCCGCCCGCGAAGCGGGGCTCAGGCGCTGCCCACCTCGCGAGTCGCCGCGCGAGCTCGTGATCCGGCAGCTCCACGTCGAGTCGCCCGGCGTCTACGTCGATCGTCACCAGATCGCCGTCGGCGATCGCCGCGAGCGGTCCGCCGCGCGCCGCCTCCGGCGCCACGTGCCCGACCATCAGCCCGCGGGTGGCGCCCGAGAAGCGCCCGTCGGTGACCAGCGCCACCGACTCGCCGAGTCCCGCGCCGACCACCGACGAGGTGACGCTCAACATCTCGCGCATGCCCGGCCCGCCGGCCGGTCCCTCGTAGCGCACCACGAGCACGTCGCCGGGGGCGACCGCGCCGGAGCGAATGGCCTCGGCGCACGACTGCTCGTCGTCGAACACGCGCGCCGGTCCGCTGTGGCGCCGCCGTTCGGTTCCGGCGAGCTTGAGCACACAGCCGTCGGGTGCGAGGTTGCCGCGCAGCGCGTACAGCGATCCGCGCGGTTTGAAGGAGCCGATCACCTCGCCGTCCGCGGCGGGCGCGGCGGCGGCGATCTCGGCCAGCGTGCGGCCGTCCACCGTATGCGCGCCCCCGTCCACGTGCCCGCCCTCCACCAGCGCGCGGATGAGAGCGGGCGTCCCGCCCGCACGGTGCAGGTCCTCCGCCACCCAGCGCCCGCCGGGCACGAGGTCGGCGAGCACCGGCGTGCGTGCGCTGATCGCCGCCAGGTCGTCGAGCGAGAGCGGCACGCCGGCCTCGCGCGCGAGCGCGAGCAGGTGCAGGAAGCCGTTGGTGGAGCCGCCGCCGGCCACCACGCCGGCGGCTGCGTTCTCGAGCGCGCGGCGGTCGAGGAAGCGCCGCGCGCCGGTCCCGCTCTCGGACAGCGACACCGCGAGCGCGCCCGCGCGCTCCGCCGCGGCGTCCTTCTCCTCGGCGTACGCCGCTGGGATCAAACCGTCGCCGGCGATGCCGAGGCCGAGCAGGTCGACCGCGATCGCCATCGTATTCGCGGTGAAGTTGCCCGAGCAGTAACCGGCGCCCGGGCAGGCCTCGCGCTCGATCGCGGCCAGTTCGGCGTCCGGCATGCGACCGCGCTCGTGGGCGCCCACGCCCTCCCACACGTCCTGGATCGTGAGCGCGCGGTCGCCGAGGCGTCCCGCGAGCATCGGCCCGCCCGAGAGCACCACGGCCGGCCTGTCCACCCGCGCGAGCGCCATGAGCGCCGCCGGCACCGTCTTGTCGCAGCCCACGAGGCACACCAGCCCGTCGAAGTCGTGGGCGTGGACCATGAGCTCGATCGAGTCCGCGATCACCTCGCGCGACACGAGCGATGCGCGCATTCCCGGCGTGCCCTGCGACTGGTTGTCCGACACCGCGATCGTGTTGAACACGAGTGGCACGCCGCCGGCGGACTCCACCGCGGCCGCCACGCGCTCCGCCAGTCCGCGCAGGCCGAGGTTGCACGGCATCGTGCCCGTCCAGGTGGAGGCGATGCCGACGATCGGCCCGTCGAGCCGCTCCGGGTCGATCCCCATCGCGCGGAAGTGCGCCCGCGCCCCCGCGCGTTCCGCGCCGGAGCGCAGACCGGCGCGGGCTGCCCGGCGAGCTGTCGCGTCGTCCATCGCGGCCGAGCCTACGGCCTCGGGCGCCCGGCCGGCGTGTCAGCGGCTGACCATGCCGGCCAGCGCCTCCGCGGCTTCGAGCACCGCCGCCCGCGCGTCGTCCGGCTCGAGCACGGCGGCGTCGCCCGCCTCCTCGAGGATCGCGCGGGTGAGCCAGTCGTGGCCGGCGGCCTGGATCTGGACGATCACCGCGCCGTCCTTCAGCTCCTCGATCACGCGCTTGTCCTCGCGGGCCCAGCGGGCGCGCTCGGGCGCGAACCAGACGCGGCAGGGCTGAGACTCGGGCACCTCGTCGGTGCGCGTCCACTCGGGCACGTCGGGCTTCAGATCCTCGCGGGGCTCGAACGACTCCTCGGTGATGCGCGCCTCGCGGATGCGGTCGAGGCGGAAGGTGCGCGTGTCGCCCTTCGCCGGGTCCCAGGAGTGGATGTACCAGCCCTTGTTGCCGTTGTGCAGGAGGTAGGGCTCGATGCGGCGACCCGCGGTGACCTCGTCCCCGTCCTCCTTGTAGTAGTCGATCTCGAGCACCCGGTGCTCGGCGATCGCGCCGCTCACCACGCGGGCGATGGCGGAGTCGTCACCGACGGCGTTCGTGATCCGCAGCCCCTCCTGGGCCGGGTCCTCGCCGAGCGCGTCGACGATCTTCTTGCGCGCGGAGGTGAGCGAGCCCTCGGCCACGTGCTCGCCGATGAAGTCGATCGCCGCCACGAGCGCCTTCGCCTCGAGCGGGAGCAGGCGCGCGGGCTGCGCGAAGTTGTCGCCGTAGGGCTCGGGGTCGACCTCGATCGAGTCGCCGTGGATCTCTGCGTAGAGCACGTAGCTGCCGCCGCCGAAGTTCACGACGTTCAGCACGTCGATGTCCTCGCGCAGCTCCTCGTCGCTCACCTGGAGGCTGTCGCACACCTGCTTCACGTTCAGGAGGTCGCCGCTGCGCGCGGCCTCGATCAGGATGCCCGCGAGCGTGACGAGGCGGGCGAAGCGCTCCGGCCGGATCGGCGTCTCGCGCTTGCCGTTGGTGTCCGAGTCCTCGACGGGCGCCGGCTTCTTCTTCACCGGCACCGCCAGCTCGGGGCCGGCCGAGTGGAGCTCGACCACGCGATCGAGCCGCTGGGCCGCCTCCTTGGCGAGCTCCGGCGGCTCGAGGATGCGGGCGTGCTCGCGCATGCCGAGCACCCACGACACGATCGCGCGCGGCTCCGAGAACTCGGTCTCGAAGATCACGCCGTCGCCGTCGGGCGCCTTCTTGCTCGTGCCGGTCTCGCCGAAGTGGCGCATCACGTACCAGTCGACCTTGCTCGAGATCCACACGCGCGCCGTGCCGACGCTCTCGCCGAGCTGCCACGGGCTGCGCGTGGCGTACACGCGCGGGTCGAAGTTCTCGGGCGGCGGGAAGTCGTGCTCGGCCTTCGAGGAGTAGCCGACCTTGCCGCGGATGCGGGTGAGGCGGAACACGCGCACGGCGTCGCGCTCGTGCGAGCGGCCCACCAGGTAGTACTGGCCGTGCTGGAAGAGCAGGTGGTACGGGTCGACCTTGCGCGACTCCACGGCGTCGCGGCCCATCGTGTAGTAGTCGAAGAGGATCGTCTTGCGGCGGAAGATCGCGGTCTCGATCTTCGAGAGCCGCTGCGACAGCTCGCGCCCGCCCGCGCCGGCGGTGATGCCCAGCGCCACGCTCCGGTGCTCGGGCGAGGACAGCGGCGACGGCTTGCCCCACGACAATTGCTGCAGCGCCAGGCGCAGCGGCTCCGCGTAGGCGAACTCGCCGTCCAGCAGCGACAGCAGCGTGCGCAGCGCGCCGAGCTCCTCGTCCGTGAATTCGATGGCCGAGAGGTAGAAGTTCTCCGGCGGCAGCGAGTAGTTCTCGGCCTCGTAGTAGCCCTCGGCCGGCTTGTCGACCTTGAGCTCGATGCCGAGCGACTCGAGCTCAGCGCGGTCCGCGTAGAAGCGGCGCGCGAACGCGTCGTCGTTCATTCCCGAGTACCCCTCGACCTCCCGCTTGATCTCCAGCGCCGTCACCGGGCGCCGCTCCGCCATCAGGAACGAGATCAGCGAAAGCTGACGGATCAGCTTCTCTGTGTCCTTCGCCATCCCCAAGCAGCATATGAGGCGCCGCCCTTCGGCACGGCGACCCGTAACCCGATCGGTACGAGAGATTTGCGCTCTTTGCGAACTTGTGGCGGAAGCAGCTAGGCCGCTTCGCGCGAGGCGAAGTAAGCCGATCCGCTCAATGCGCGGTCGAAGCCCGACCAGCGCTCGCCGTCGGCAAGCGCCTTCTCCAGGCGGTCGAAGCTGCCGAGCTTGCCGCCCAGGTTGTCGACCGTGTGCACCAGCGTGGCCTCGCGGGTGCAGGGCACCACCGGGCTGCCGTGCTCGAGCTGCCCGTGGTGGGACAGGATGATGTGGAGGAGACCCTCGGCGGTCTCGGCGGGGAAGCCGTCGATCTCCTCGATCTCGCGCCGCACGAGGTAGTAGCCGAGGGCGATCTCGCCCTGCAGCTTGCCGGCGTCGGTGAGCTCGATCGCCCCGCTGTCGACCGAGTAGGCCTCGATCTTGCCGATGTCGTGCAGCAGCGCGCCGGTGACGGCGAGCTCGCGGTCGATCTCCGGGAACGTGCCGCACAGCGAGTGCACGCCCTGCGCCACCGACAGGCAGTGCTCGAGCAGCCCGTGGCGGTACGCCTGGTGATAGCGCTTGGCCGCCGGCGCCTCGCGCCAGCGCGCCCAGATCGACGAGCCCTCCGCGAAGAAGCGCTCGAGCAGCTCGCGCAGGAACGGGTTCTGCGTCATGCCGACCAGCTCGCGCAGCCCGGCCTCCATCTGCTCGACGGCGTGCGCCGGGCCCTCCTCGAGATCGCGCGCCTCGTACTCGTGCGCCTCGGCCGGGCGCAGCGACCGCAGGGTGAGCGACGCGCCGTACTTCTGGTCGACGCAGAACGTGCCGGCCACGCGCACCGTGCCACCCGGCGGGCAGTGCTCCAACAGCTCGTCCGCGCGGTCCCAGAGCACGGCCTCGACGGCGCCCGTGACGTCGCCGAGCTGGAGCTTGAGGAACGGCTCCCCGTTCTTCTTCTGGCGCCGCGTGCGCTCGCGCACGACGAACACGCTGTCCACCGTTTGGCCGTCCGCGAGGTCGCGAACGAAGACCTTTGATGTGGTGAAGGTCTGCTGTTCCATGCCCCGCCCAAGGTAGAACGGGACCCGGACGGCACTGGCTCGTTACGCTGAGCCTCGATGGCCAGCCAGAAGCCAGCCGTACTCGTCGCCGGCGGCACCGGAGCGCTCGGCGCGGCCGTGCTCGACGCGCTGCTCGAGCATGGCTACCCGGTGACCACCACCTGGGTGGTCGAGGAGGAGCGCGAGCGAGTGGAGCGGGAGTTCGAGGGCCGCTCCGGCCTGATGCTCGTGCAGGCCGACCTGATGGACCCGGACGCCGTGGCCGAAGCCGTGGGCGACGTGGAGGGACTCGGCGCCGTCGTCAACCTGGTGGGCGGGTTCAGCGCGCCCGGCAAGGTGCACGACTCCGACATCGAGGACTTCGAGCGGCAGCTCCGGCTCAACCTCAGGCCCGGCTTCCTGCTCGCCCACGCGGCGATGCCGCGCATCGTCGAGAACGGCGGCGGCGCGTTCGTCGGCGTCTCCGCCCGGCCGGCGCTCAAGCCGTTCGCCGGCGCCGCGGGCTACATCACCGCGAAGGCCGGCGTGCTCGCCTTCATCCAGGCGCTCGACGCGGAGTACCGCCAGGACGGCGTGCGCTGCAACGCGATCCTGCCGAGCGTGATCGACACGCCCGCCAACCGCCGCGCCCAGCCCGACGCCGACTACTCGAAGTGGGTGCCGCCGCAGCAGATCGCGAAGGTGGTCTGCTTCCTCGTGTCGGACGACTCGGCGCCCACGAGCGGCGGCGCGATCCCGGTGTACGGGCGGGCGTAGCGCCTAGCGCGCGGCGGCGCCGGAGCGGTAGGCGCGCTCGGCGTACTCCGCGAGCATGCGGCTCGCGCTGAACGCCGGGCCAAGGGTGCGCAGCGACGCGCGCACCCGCGTGAGCCACGCGGCCGGCAGCCCGTGTTCGTCGCGCTCATAGAAGGCGGGGACGATCTCCTGCTCCAGCAGCCGGTAGAGCTCGGCGCCGTCGCGGGCGTCCTGCGCCCCATGGTCGTCGTCGATCTCGCCGGACAGCGCCCAGCCGTTCGTGCCGTCGTAGCCCTCGGCCCACCAGCCGTCGAGCACGCTCAGCTGAAGGCCGCCGTTCATCACGGACTTCATGCCGCTCGTCCCGCTCGCCTCGAGCGGAGGACGGGGCAGGTTCACCCACAGATCGCACCCCTGCACGAGCCGCGCGGCGGTGGCGAGGTCGTAGTCGTCGAGGAAGATCACGTGCGCCGCGACGGCGTCCGCGCCCTTGAGCCCGAACAGCCCCTGCACCACGCGCTTGGCCTCGTCGTCACGCGGGTGGGCCTTGCCGGCGAGGAGCACCTGCACGGGACGGTCGCCCTCGAGCAGCGAGAGCAGGCGGCCGTGGTCCTGCGCCAGCAGGCCGAGCCGCTTGTAGGTGGCCACCCGGCGCGCGAAGCCGATCGTGAGGACGTCCGGGCTGAAGGTGCGAGCGGCGGCGTCGACGTACTCCACGAGGTCGGTGCGGCCATAGCGGTCGAAGACGCTGCGCTCGGCGGCGAACTCGACGAGCGACGCGCGCTGCGTGCCCCGCGCATCCCAGAGCTCCTGGTCCGGGATCTCGTCGACGCCGGCCCAGGTGGCAGGCTCAGCGGCCCGCTCGAGCCAGCCCTCGCCGAGCCGGCGGGTGAGGAGCTCGCGCATCGGGCCGCCGAGCCAGGTGGGCAGGTGCACGCCGTTCGTCACGTGCCCGATCGGCACCTCGTCCACCGGGACGTCCGGCCACAGCTCCTGCCACATGCCGCGCGCCACCTCACCGTGCCGGCGGCTCACGCCATTGGCGGCCTGGCTCATGTGCAGCGCGAACTGGGTGACGCCGAACGGCTCGCCGTCGTCGTCCGGGCGCGTGCGGCCGAGCCGGACCAGCTCCGCCGCCGGGCGGCCCACCTGCTCCGCGAAGCCGCTCAGGGCCTGCTCGACCTGGTCGGCCGGATAGGTGTCGTTGCCGGCGGGCACCGGCGTATGCGTGGTGAACACGGTGCGCACGCCGGGCAGCTCGAGCGGCGCGAGCGCGGGGTGACCCTCGTTGAGGTGGAGCGTGCCCGCCTCGATCCCGAGGGCGGACAGCGCACGCACCCCGCCGACGCCGAGCACGACGTACTGGGCGAAGCGCACCGTTGGGTCGCCGACATAGAGCCGCGAGCTGATCCAGCGGCCGAACGGGTCGTTGTCCGGGCGATCGGTGTCGAGCAGGTAGAGCGACACGCGCCCGACCTCGACGCGCCAGATCTGCACCCGCACCTCGTGCTCCCCGATCGGGACGGACACGGTGAGCGGCGCGCCGTCCTCGCCGGTCACGAGCGCCGCGGGCAGCCGCTCGGGATCGCTGTCGACCCAGTACTCGTGCTGCCAGCCGGATGCGTCGATGCGCTGGCGGAAGTAGCCCTGGTGGTACATCAGCCCGACGGCCACGAGCGGCAGGCCGCTGTCCGAAGCCTCCTTCACGAGGTCGCCCGCGAGCGCCCCCAGGCCGCCGGAGTAGACGGGCAGCGACACATGCACGCCGTACTCCGAGCAGAAGAAGGCCACCGGCGGCTCGTCGCTCGAGTCCGCCACCTCGTCGCGCACGAGCGCCTCGACCGCCGCGGCGCGCTCGCAGAGGGAGCCATCTTCCGAGGCCCGCCACAGCGCTTCGCGCGAGACCTCCTGGAGCATGTGCACGGGGTTCTGGAGGCAGCGCTCCCAGCGAACGGGGTCGAGCGAGCGGTACAGCTCCGGCCCGTCCGGGTGCCAGCTCCAGCGGTAGTTGTAAGCCAGACGCGCCAGCGGCGCCAAGCTCTCTGGGAGCCGCGCGGCGAGGTCGTTTGCGGCGCGCTCGATGTCCCGCCTGCCGTCGGTCACCCGGGGGATTATCCCTAACGCGGCTACGCTGCCGCCCCTGACCCCCTCAAACGACAGTCCCTGCCGCCTCGGAGTGCTCGCGTTCGGCGACTCGATCACGAACGGCGGCGGCGAGTTGCAGTGGGGCGTCGCGCTCCAGTCTTGGGCGCAGTGGACGGCCCGCGGTCTCGGTCTTGCCTACACCGGTTGCGCGACCGACGGCGCCACCGTCGAGGCCGTGGTCGGCGAGCAGATCCCCGCGTTCGAGCGGCGTAGCGCGCACCCCGGCGCGCGCTACGAGCTCGGCTGCCTCTACATCGGCGTGAACGACGTGCGCCGGCTCGACTGGGACGCCGCGGCATTCGAGCCGCCCTACCGGCGGGCGCTGGCGTTCCTCGCGGATCGCTGCGATCGCGTGCTCACCGCCACGGCTCCCCACGACCTCGGCCGCCCGCGCGCCGGCGCGAAGGTGCGCGATCTGAACGACGCGATCGAGCGCGCGGCGAGCGACGCCGGCGCGCTCGTGCTCGACCTGAGCGCATTCGGCGCGCGCAACCTCGTGATGGCCGACCACGTGCACCTCACCGCGTTCGGTCAGATCGCCGTGGCCGAGCGCGCGCTCGACCTCCTCGATCGCGACGGGCTCGCGCCGGTCGTGCGGCCCTCGGCGCTGATCTCATACGAGACGACGCGCTGGCGGCGGCTGCGCGGCGACGCCACCTACGCCTATCGCCACGCCAAGGTGAGCGCGGGCGGGGTGCTCAAGCGGGCAGCCGCCCGGCTTCCTCGGTGACCTCGCGCAGCCTGCGCGCAAGCGCGCGCGTGAGCGCTCCGCGTTCGAGCCGCCAGCGCCAGTTGCCGCCCGCGCGCGCCGGCTGGTTCATGCGCGCCTCGCTGCCGAGTCCGAGCACGTCCTGCGCCTGGACCATCGCCACGCTCGCGACGGACGAGTAGGCCAGCCGGATCACCGACCACCACGGCAGGCGGTCCCGGATCCCACGGCGGGCGAGCTCCGCGTCGAGCAGCTCGCGCCGCGCGGGGTCGATCCATTCGAGCCAGCCCCGAACGGTGTTGGTGTCGTGCGTGCCCGCGTAGACGATGCGGTGAGCCGTGTGGTTCTCGAAGCGGTGCGGCGAGTCCGGCTCGTCCGGCTCGAAGGCGAACTGGATCACCAGCATGCCGGGCAGCCCGAGCGAGTCGCGCAGGCGCTCGACCGGCGGCGTGATCACCCCGAGGTCCTCGGCCACGAGCGCGAGGGAGCCGAGCTCGCTGCGCGCGGCGTCGAAGGGCGCCCGGCCGGGGCCGCGGCGGAAGTGGCCTGAGCGGGCGTCGCGCGCGCCCTCGGGCACCGACCAGTAGGCCGTGAAGCCGCGGAAGTGGTCGATCCTGATCAGGTCGAACTGCTCGAAGCCGCGGCGCAGCCGCTCGACCCACCAGCGGTAGCCGCGGCGCCGGAGCGCCGGCCAGTCGTACAGCGGGTTGCCCCAGAGCTGGCCGAGCTGCGTGTAGGCGTCGGGCGGAGCTCCCGCCACCACGCCGGTCTGGAACAGCTCCGGGTGCGCGCGGTGGTCGGCGCTGCCCTCCGCCACGTATATGGGCATGTCCCCGAAGAGCCGCACGCCGCGCTCGGCGGCGTAGGTGCGCAGCGCGCTCCACTCGCGCTCGAAGCGCACCTGATCGGCCACGGCGCCGCGGCCCGACAGGCGCTCCCAGTCGCCGATCCAGTAGGCCTGCCGCTCGCGGAAGTCGAGTTCCTCGTCCTTCGTCACGCGTGCGCGCGGATCGCCGAGCAGGCCGGGCCAGGCCGCGAACGCCGAGCGCGCCTTGTAGGGCGAGTGGTGGCGGTCCGGAGGCCCGAGCGGCAGCACCTGCCACCAGCTCTGCCCCGCCGCGGCGAGCCAATCGACGAAGCGCCTCGCCTCACCGCCCAGCCGTCCGCCGGGGAGCGAGGTGGGGTGCAACTGCACGCCGCTCGAGCGGGGCAGATCGGTGATGTCGGTCAACGCCAACTGGCCGGAGGGTTTTGTGCGCGCTGCGCGTGGATACTTCCCGGCGTGGTGCCCGATCGGTCCGACAGGCAATCGCCCGAGCGAATTCGCATCGAGTATCCCAGCCCCAGTGTGGACGGCGGCCGCTATGCGCCCAAGCGCTGCGTGGGGGACTCCGTGCCCGTGGAGGCCGACATCTTCCGCGACGGCCACGACCGGCTGCGCGCGGTGGTGCGCTATCGCGCTCCCGGAGCACGCCGCTTCGACGAGTCGGAGCTGCGCCAGACCGACGCCCACATCGACGGCGTGCGCTGGGCCGGGGAGTTCGACGTCGATCGCGAGGGCCGCTGGGAGTTCACGATCGAGGCGTGGACGGACCTCTTCGGCACCTGGCGCAGCGAGCTCACCCGCAAGATCGACGCCGGCCAGCGCGACCTGGCCGGCGAGCTGTCGGAGGGCACGGTGCTGCTGCAGGGCGCCCTGGCGCGCGCGAAGGCCAAGCCGGACCGCGTGCTGATCGAGCACGCGCTCGCGACGCTCGACGACGACAAGGCGCCGGAGGCGGCGAAGCACGACGTGGTGCTCGGCGGCGAGCTGTTCGAGGCGGTCGAGCGCCTGCAGGAGCGTCACGGCGCCACCACGCTGGCCGAGCCGCTGCCGCTCGAGGTGGACCGCCTGCGCGCGCGCTTCGGCTCCTGGTATGAGCTCTTCCCGCGTTCGTGGGGCGGCCTGAAGAAGGTCGAGAAGACGCTGCCCGACCTGGCCGGGCTCGGCTTCGACGTGATCTACCTGCCGCCGATCCACCCGATCGGCCTCACCAACCGCAAGGGCCGCAACAACGCGCTGGTGGCGAAGAAGAAGGATCCCGGCTCGCCCTGGGCGATCGGCTCGCCCGAGGGAGGCCACGAGGCGGTGCACCCGGAGCTCGGCACGCTCGAGGACGTCCGTTCGCTGGCGGCCGCCGCCGCCGAGCTGGGCATGGACATCGCGCTCGACTTCGCAATCCAGTGCTCCGCGGACCACCCCTGGCTCACCGAGCACCCGGAGTGGTTCCACCACCGCCCGGACGGCACGCTCAAGTACGCCGAGAATCCGCCCAAGCGCTACCAGGACATCTACAACGTGAACTGGGAGTCGGAGGACTGGCTCGGTCTCTGGAAGGCGCTCCGCAAGGTGCTGCTCGGCTGGGTCGAGCTGGGCGTGAAGGTGTTCCGCGTGGACAACCCTCACACCAAGCCGTTCGCGTTCTGGGAGTGGCTGATCGCGGAGGTCCACAAGAAGGACCGCGACGTGGTGTTCCTCGCCGAG
>DASXCV010000282.1:0-1547 GCA_036491015.1 Thermoleophilaceae bacterium
GCTGCGGCCCGAGCCGCGTCCCGACTCGCCGTCGAGGGCGATCAGCAGCGTGGGCCGGTGATGGCGCTCGACGATCCGCGAGGCCACGATGCCGATCACGCCGGGATGCCAGCCCTCCCCCGCGAGCACATATGCGGGCTCGCCATCGTGGCGCGCCCGCTCGGCCTCCGCCGCGAACATGATCCGCGTCTCGGTGTCCTGGCGCTCGCGGTTGAGGAGATCGAGCTCGTCGGCCACCTGGGCGGCGCGCTCGTCATCGTCGGTGAGGAGAAGCTCGAGGCCGGCGTCCGCCCGCTGCAGCCGCCCGGCGGCGTTGATCCGCGGCGCGAGGCGGAATGCGAGCGCACGGGCGTCTACGTCACCGGGGTCGAGCTGGGAGATCTTCATCAGCGCCCGCAGGCCGGGGCGGCGCGTGCGCGCCATCGCCTCGAGACCCTCGCGGACGAGGCGGCGGTTCTCGCCGCGCAGCGGCACGAGGTCGGCGACCGTGGCGAGCGCCACGATGTCGCTGTCCTCGGCCGCTTGGGCCGGGTCCTCGCCCGCGCACGTGTAGAGCGCCTCGGCGAGCTTGTGGGCGACACCGGCGGCGCAGAGGTCCGGACAGGGATAGCCGCCGATCGCGGGGTGCACGATCGGGCAGGCGGGCAGGCGCTCGGGCGGCCGGTGGTGATCGGTGACCACGACCTCGAGGCCCAGCTCCAGCGCGCGATCGACCTCCGCGGCCGCAGTGATGCCGCAGTCGACGGTTACGAGCAGTCCGGCGCCCTCGCCGGCCAGCCGCTCGATGGTGGCGGCCGAGACGCCGTAGCCCTCCTCCATCCGGCTGGGCAGGTGCCAGGACACCCGCGCGCCGAGCCGGCGCAGGGCCCGCACGAGAATCGCCGTGGACGAGACGCCGTCGACGTCGTAGTCGCCATGCACCACGATCGGCGACCCGCGCGCCACGTGGCCGAGGATCAGCTCACAGGAGGTCCGCATGTCGCCGAGCAGGAACGGGTCGTGCCGCTCGGCGCCCGCCAGGAACCCCCGCGCCTCGGCGGGCGTCGACAATCCACGCCGGACGAGGATCGAGGCCACCGTCGGCGACAGCCCGAGCTCGCGCGAGATCGCATCAGCCTCCGCGAAGGAAAACGCGGCAGCAGACCAACGCGCGACATCGGCGGGCATGACCCGATCTTCGGCCCAGGCCCGGACAGAAAACCAAGAACTAAGAACCAGCAACCAGCAACCAGCAACCAGCAACTAATCCAACGCTGGACGCTGCGGCTCTACGCGATCGCCGTAGAAATACGAGGCGGCGAGACCGAGGATCGCTCCTGGGACAGCCTCGAGCGCCTGGGCGAAGTGCGTCTCATGCTGGCCGGGCACGTTGAAGCCGTTGATGATCAGCGCTATCAGTACGGCGCCCGCGATGGCCGAGAGGAACGCGCCGACGATGCCGCCCCAGAAGCGGTCCGGCAGGAAGATCGCGAAGTGCCAGATCGCGATGCCCATCATGACCCAGACGAGCATGCTCATCGGCGACCGTGCCTCTTCCGTCGACGTTG
>DASXCV010000283.1:0-8306 GCA_036491015.1 Thermoleophilaceae bacterium
GAACGGGCCCGGCGGGACCGGAGGGATCCGCGCGACCTCGAAGCGACAGGGAAGGTCGCCGGCGCGCTCGCGTGCGATGTCGATCGCGCTCGAGCTCAGGTCCACCCCCAGGTAGGTGCATCCCAGCTCCCGGGTGATGAATCGTCCGGGCCCGGCCACTCCACAGCACAGATCCAGGACGGACACCCCGGGCGCGACGCCGGCCTGAGTGGCCAGCGACCGGATCTCGCCGGCGGTCATGAAGCTCTCCTGTTCGACGTATTCGCCCGGGGGATAGGCCGACGCGCGCGCCCGCGCGAGAGCCTCCACGAACGGTGCGCGTTCGTCCTGCTTCATGGCCGTTCCACGCCCATGGAGCGCAGGATGGCAGCCCCGGGCAGGGAAGGATCGGCCTGGCGCTCGCGTCATTTCTTGACATGCAGCCCAACTACGCCGCCGAGAGGCGCGCTACTTCCGCACGCCCCCGGGTACTCACCACGACCACCACCGCCCCGCTGACGGGGCTCATCGCCCCGGTGCTGCTGATCGGCGCGCTCGCCGGGAGCAACGCGCTCGACGGCGTCGGCTTCAGCGCCGCCGGCTGGATAGTCGGGCTCACCTGCGCGGCGACCATGAGCGCGGGACTGGCGCGCGGCCTCTCCTACTACCGCCGCGACCGGCTGGCGCCGGCCGACTGGGTGACGCTGGTCAGGGCGACGTTCGCGATCGGCGTCGCGGCACTGGTCGCGGACTCGTTCACCCGGTCCGTGCCGCTCGGGTTGCTGATGTCTCTCACCGTCATAGCTCTGACACTCGATGCGGTGGACGGATGGGTGGCGCGGCGCATGCAGACGACGGGCGGGTTGGGCGCGCACTTCGACGCCGAGGTCGACGCGTTCCTGATTCTCGTCCTCAGCGTCTACGTCGCGCGTTCGGTCGGAGCGTGGGTGCTCGTGATCGGGTTGGCGCGCTATGCATTCCTCGCGGCCGGGTGGGCGCTGCCATGGCTGCGCGCGCAGCTGCCGCCGCGCTTCTGGCGCAAGACCGTCGCTGCGACGGAGGGGATCGTGCTGGCCGTCGCGGCCGCGGACGTGCTGCCGGCGGGCGTGACCCGGGCCGCCCTGCTCGGCGCGCTCATCCTGCTTGCGGAGTCGTTCGGCCGCGACGTGTGGTGGCTGCGGAGCCACCGGGACGCTCCGCCCAACCGACCGCCGGCGGATGCGGACACCACCACCACCGGCCAGGGCCCCGGACGGGGACGCGTGCGCGCCGGCCTCGCCGCGGTGCTCACGGCGCTCGCCTTCCTGTTCGTGTGGTGCGCCCTCGCGGCGCCGGACCAGCCGGTCCTCCTCAAGCCCGGCGCGTTCCTGAGAGTCCCGCTCGAGGGCCTCATCGTGATCGCGTTGGCGCTTGCCCTGCCCGCCAAGGCTCGACGCTGGCTGGCCTGGGTCGTCGGACCGGTGCTCGCTCTGGTGGTCCTCCTGAAGTTCCTCAACGTCGGGTTCTTCGCGGCCTTCAACCGGCCGTTCGACCCCTATCAGGACCTGAGCTACGCCGGGATCGGCAGCGAGACGCTGCGCGCATCGATCGGTGGGCCAGACGCGACGCTCGTGTTCGTCGCGCTGGCGGCGATCGTCGTCGGCCTCCTCGTGTTCATGACCCTTGCGCTGCGCCGGGTGGTGCGGATCGCGGCGGGTCACCGCCAGTGGTCGCTCCGGGTGATCGCCGCGCTCGGCGCCGTCTGGGTGCTCTGCTGGGCATTCGGCGCCCACCTCGTCTCCCACGCGCCCATCGCCTCCGCGAACGCCGCCGGCATCGTGGCGGACGAGGTGAGCGCGCTGCGCTCCGACATCAACGACAAGGCGACGTTCGCCAAGGAGATCAAGCAGGATCGCTTCGCGGGCACTCCCGCCAATCAGCTGCTCACCGGCCTGCGCGGCAAGGACGTCCTGCTCGCGGTCGTCGAGAGCTACGGCAAGGTCGCGGTCCAGGGCTCCTCCTTCTCGCCGCAGGTCGATGCCGTTCTCAACAGCGGGAACAAGCGGCTGAAGGCCGCCGGCTTCTCGGCCCGGAGCGGCTTCCTCACCTCGCCGACGTTCGGCGGCATCAGCTGGCTGGCGCACTCCACCCTGCAGTCGGGCGTCTGGGTGAACACCCGCCGGCGCTACTCCCAGCTCACGGCGAGCAACCGCTTCACGCTCAGCGACGCGTTCAAGCGGGCGGGGTGGCGGACCGTCGACGACGTGCCGTCGAACAACCGCTTCTGGGGCCCGGGGAAGTCGTTCTACCACTACGACAAGGTCTACGACCGGCGTGACGTCAACTACCACGGTCCTACTTACGCCTACGCGTCGATGCCGGATCAGTACGTCTTCTCGGCCCTGCAACGCAACGAGCTCGCGAAGCAGCACCGCCGCCCCCTCTTCGCGGAGATCGACATGGTGTCGAGCCACACGCCGTGGACCCGCATCCCCACGCTGATTCCCTGGAACAAGGTCGGCAACGGCTCGATCTTCAACCACATTCCGGTGAAGCACACGAGCAGGAGCTCGCTGTCGGTGAACGCTGCGTGGGCGTGGTTGCAGAAGAACGGCTCCGCACCGGTACGCGCGGCGTACGGCCAGTCCATCCGCTACTCGCTGAACACCCTGATCTCGTTCGTCCAGCAGAGCAAGGACAAGAATCTCGTGATGGTCGTGTACGGCGACCATCAGCCCTGGACGATCGTCAGCGGGCAGCAGCCGAGTCACGAGATTCCCATCTCGATCATCGCCAGGGACCCCAATGTGATGAAGCGGATCTCCGGGTGGGGCTGGAACGCCGGCCTCAAGCCCAGCCCGCAGGCGCCGGTCTGGCCGATGAGCGCCTTCCGTGACCGCTTCCTCTCCGCCTTCGGTCCGCAACCCTCGACCCGCTAGCTCGCATGGATGCAGGTGTAGACCCACATCGCAAACGGCTGGCGGGCCTGGACGGGATCCGCGGCCTGGCCGCGCTCTACGTGGTGATGAACCACATCTTCGAGCGCACGTTCCCGGGCTACCCGGTGGACAACGCTCCGTTCTGGGCGGGCGTGTTCATCTACGGGCGGTTCGCCGTGGTGGTGTTCATCGTGCTGTCCGGCTTCTCGCTGGCCCTGTCGCCGGCGCGCCACGGCTGGCGGCTCGACAGCATCGGCCGGTTCGCCTACCGGCGGGCCCGGCGCATCCTGCCCGCGTACTGGGCCGCCCTCGCCTTCAGCATCGCGGTGGCCTGGCTGATCGTCGCGCCCCCGGGGCAGGGCTTGCCCGGCTCGAAGTCGGCCCTCGTCAACGGCCTGCTCGTGCAGAACATCGTCGGCGCGCCGAGCCCCAACCGGTCGCTCTGGACGATGGCGGTCGAGGCGCAGCTGTACCTCGTGTTCCCGCTGCTCCTGCTGACGCTCCGCCGCTACAGCGCCGCCGTCATGATCGCCGCCGTCACTCTTGTCGTGGCCGCGGTGGGGATCGTGGGTCCGCACGTCCCCCGCCTGGACACCTTCGTGATCCAGTCCGCGCCCGACCTCGGCGCGCTGTTCGCCATCGGCATCGTGGCCGCCGGGATCGTGGGCGCGAGCAGGGCCCGCCGGTCGTGGCCGTGGGGCTGGCTGGCGCTCGCCGCCGCGGCGCCCGTGATCGCTGTGATCTGGTGGCGAGGCTCGGCGTGGACGCTCGACCCCAGCCACCTGTTCTGGGTCGACCTCACGCTTGGCCCGGCGATCGCGTGCCTGCTGGCCGCGCTTGCCACCGGCCACGCGGCGCGGCTCATGCGCTTCCTCGACTCGCGGCCGCTCCGAAAGCTCGGCCTCTCGTCCTACAGCCTGTACCTGATTCACGGGCCGATCGTGATCGTCGTCTACGAGAAGTTCGTGGCCGAGCGATTCCGCCACGGCCCCGCCGCCTTCCTCCTCACGACGGTGCTGGTGGTGCCGCTGACGATCGCGCTCTCGCAGGTCTTCGCCGCGCTCTTCGAGACGCCGTTTCAGAGGCGTCGCACCTGGTCCCGGCCGGCCCGGCGGCACCGCCCGCGGGCGGAGAGGGCGCCGGCATGAGGCGCAACCTGTGGACATGGGGCCGCTACGTCGGCTCCGCCGCGACGATCGCTGTCCTGGTCTGGCGGCTGGGCGCGAGCCCGTTCCTCGACGGCATCCGGACGGTCGACGTCCGTGCGCTGGCGGCAGCCGCCGGCCTGGCGCTGCTCACCACCCTGTGCTGCGCCTGGCGGTGGAGGATCGTGGCCGGCGGCCTCGGCGTGAAGCTGTCGCTGCCGGTCGCGGTGGCGGCGTACTACCGGTCTCAGTTCCTCAACGTCACGCTGCCCGGCGGGGTGGTGGGCGACGTCCACCGCGGGGTCAGCCACGGTCGCGACGTGGGCGATGTCGGCCGCGGGCTGCGGGCGGTCGGATGGGAGCGCTTCGCCGGGCAGGTGGTGCAGGTCGTCCTCACCGTCGCGGTGCTTCTCGTGCTGCCGTCGCCCGTGCGCTCGTCCATGCCGCTGGTGGCGATCGGGGTCCTCGTGGCGGCCTGTTGCGTCGCGCTCGTGGTCCGGGCGCGCCCGGGTGGCGGCCGGTCTGCGTGGGCGAGGCTCCGGGGCGCCGTGGCCGGCGACATCCGCGATGCACTGCTCTCCAGGAGAGCGTGGCTCGGCATAGTGGTCGCCTCTTTGCTGGTCGTGTTCGGCCACGCGGTCACGTTCCTGATCGCCGCTCGCACGGCGGGCACCACCGCCTCGCTGTCCCAGCTGGCGCCGCTGGCGCTGCTCGTGCTGGCGGCCATGGTGCTGCCGAGCGTCGGTGGCTGGGGACCGCGCGAGGGCGTGACGGCATGGGCGTTCGGTGCTGCCGGCCTGGGTGCCGGGCGCGGTGTGGCCACCGCGGTCGTCTACGGGGTCATGGTGCTGGTGGCCAGCCTGCCTGGCGCCGTCGTCCTGGTGGTGTCATGGTCTCGTCGCACACGGCTTCCAGAACGGACCAAGCGGCCGTTCACGAAGAAAGAAGCTGCACATGCTTGACCGCCCCTACACGCTGTTGAGCTGCGCCCTGTCCATCGACGGTTACCTCGGCAGCGCCTCCCCGCGCCGCCTCGAGCTGTCCAACGACGCCGACTTCGACCGGGTCGACGCGGTGCGCGCCTCCTGCGACGCGATCATGGTGGGCGCGACCACCGTGCGCACGGACAACCCGCGGCTGTTGGTGCGCTCGCAGGCCCGCCGCGACGAGCGGACGGCTCGCGGACTTCCGTCCTCGCCGATCAAGGTCACCGTCACCGAGCAGGTGCGCTTGGACGCGGGCGCCGACTTCTTCGCCACCGGCGAGACGGACAAGCTCGTCTACTGCGCGAGCCACCGCGTGGCCGACGCCCGCACCCGCCTCGGACCCGTGGCCACCGTGATCGACGCCGGCCGGCCGGTGGAGATGTGCACGATCAGCGAGGACCTCGGCGAGCGCGGCGTGCAGCGATTGATGGTCGAGGGCGGCGGCAAGGTTCACACCCAGTTCCTCACCAACAACCTCGCCGACGAGCTGCAGCTGGTGGTCGCTCCCTTCTTCGTCGGCGACTCGCGGGCGCCGCGGTTCGTGAGCGACGGCAGCTTCCCCTGGAACCCCGACCGGCGCGCGACGCTCGCCGAGGTCCGCCAGATGGGCGACGTGGTGCTGCTGCGCTATGCCCTCTCGCCGCGATTCCGAACGGACTGACCCCGGAGCAGAACGATGCCGCCACTGCCGACAGCGACCATCCGTACCCATTTGCCGGTGCCCCTGCGATTCAGCGACGGGTACACCACGCTCGCCCGGGTGTTCAGCTTCGACGGGCTCGTGGACGGCCAGGAGCACGTCGCCTTCGGGCTGGGCGATCGCGCCGCGCAGCTCACGTCCGGCAAGGAAGCGGACCCGCCGCTCGTCCGGCCTCACAGCGAGTGCCTCACCGGGGACGTGTTCGGCAGCCAGCGCTGCGACTGCGGGCCGCAGTTGCGCGAAGCGGTCGAGCGCATCGCCGACTCCGGTGGCTTCCTGCTGTATCTGCGGCAGGAGGGGCGCGGCATCGGCCTCTACGCCAAGCTCGACGCCTACGCGCTTCAGGACCGGGGCCTCGACACCTATGAGGCCAACCTGGCGCTGGGCCACCGCGAGGACGAGCGCAGCTACCTCGTGGCCGCGCAGATGCTGCACGCGCTGGGCGTGCCGCGGGTGGCCGTGCTCAGCAACAACCCGGACAAGGCGCTGCAGCTTCGCCGGTTCGGCATCACCGTGACCGCCCAGGTACCCACGGGCGTCCACCTGTCTTCGGCCAACGCCCGCTACCTGGCTACGAAGGCGGGAAGCGGCGCGCACACGCTCGAAATCCCGCTCTCAGCGGCCTGACACCGGCAGGGCGAGCAGGTCGGAGTGGCCGACCGTCGCCGCGAGCTGCCCGGCCCGTGCCTGCGCCAGGCGCGCGCGCGTGTAGTCGCCGGCCTCGGCGGCCAGCTCGGCCTCCTGCTCGCACGCGGCGCCCACCCACCCACTGAACCACTCCGCCGCGAGCTCGGCCTCGGTGCCGCCGAGCCGCCACGGGCTGGGCCGCACGACCACCTCCGCGCCGAGCCGGCGCAGCTGCTCGACTGCCACCTCGACCGCGTCCGGGCCGAGCAGGCGGCCCCGCTCCGTCGTGCGGCGCTGGTGGGCATCGAAGGCGGCGGCCACGCGGCGGTCCAGTGGATCGGCCGGGGTCAGCTCCACGTGCCCGACGACCGACAGGGTGAGAAGCGTGGGACAGCCCGTGCCGGCGCAGAGGGTGGTCAGAGCGGCCAGCTCGTCCTCGGTGAGCATGTCGAGCAGCGCCGACGCCGTGAGGAGGGTTGCCCCCGCGAGGTCGCTCGGGTCGAGCCGGATGATGTCGGAACGGCTCGTCTCGACGGTGATCTCGGACCCGTCGGCGGCGCGGCCGGGGGAGTCGGCGGCGGCCACCTCCAGCAGGTCCGCGTCCCGGTCGTGCAGCATCCAGTGCTGCGGCCCGGGCAGGCGCGGCGCGAGCCAGCGGCCCATTCCGCCGGTGCCGCAGCCGAGGTCGTGGATCACCCGGCGGCCGGTTGCCGGGAGCCGTCGCACGAGGCGTTCGACGAGCTCGGGTGCACGGGCCGCGGCGTCGGCGGGCTCGCGGAGCGCGAGCCAGCGCCGGCTGACCCGGACGTCCCCGGCGGTCATCGCGACGCCGCCGCCAGGACGCCCGCGATCGTGGACGCCGTCGTCGACCACCCGGCGAGCGACTCGCGCCGCTCGCGGGCGGCGCGGCGCAACCGCGCTCTCAGCTCGGCGTCCTCGAGCCAGGCCCGGAGCGCGTTCGCGAGCGCCGCGGCGTCGTCCGCCGGAACGAGCAACCCCGGCCGGACCTCGCCGGCCCCGTGGCCGAGGGCCTCCGTCACCCCGCCGACGTCGGCCGCGACCACCGGCAGGCCACGGGCCAGGGCCTCGACCACGACCATGCCGTACGCCTCGGTGCGCGACGGGAGAACCAGCAGGTCGGCGGCGGCGTAGCAGCGGTCGAGCTCGGCTCCCGTCAGCGGCCCCGGGAATGACACGCGGTCGCCGAGCGAGCGCCCGCGAAGAGCCTCCGCGAACTCGGGCTCGCGGTCGAGGCTGCCCACGCACGCGCACTGCCACGGCAGGTCCGTCATGGTGGCCAGCGCGTCGAGCAGCACATCGTGGCCCTTGATGAAGGTCACGGCCCCAACGCAGAGCAGGGCCTCGCCGGCGTCGGTGCCGGGCGCGAGGTCGGCGGCGCAGGCGCCGGGCTCGGCCACGTGCACGCGGTCGGCGGCCAACCCGTACAGCTCGAGCAGGCGCCGCCGGCTGAATGCGCTGGTGGTGACCACGGCAGCGGCGGCCGAGAGCACCGCGCGTTCGCGCTCGTCAGGCGAGCCCTGCCCCAGCGGCATGTGCACGAGCACCACCAAGCGCAACCGGCCCGCCTGCGGCACGAGCACCTCGGGGGCCGTCGAGGCGACGAGGCCGTCGAGCAGCACGACGGCGCCGTCGGGGATCTGCTGGACGGCACGCTCGAGGGCCGCGAACGAGGCCGCGTCGGGTTGCGACCAGAAGCCGGGCACGGCGTGCTCGCGCACCGACCAGCCGATGGAGGTGAGCCCGCGGCAGAGATGCCTGTCGTAGACGTTGCCTCCGCTCGGCCGCGCCGGATCGTCGATGCCGTCGGGTACGACGAAATGGACCGCCGTCACAAGGGGCGCTCGTAGCTCGCCCAGGCGATGTGCGACTCGTGCAGCGTGACCACCAGCCCGTCGAGCTCGGAAGCCGTGGGGCCGAGCGCGCCGGCGTG
>DASXCV010000284.1:0-4538 GCA_036491015.1 Thermoleophilaceae bacterium
GAGGTCCTGGGGTGCGGAGGGGCGGCACGGCCCTGTGCCAACCCCTCCGCGGGCTCGCGTACCGGTGCGACAGACGCGGCCGTTACCCAGGGGGTTCCGGTACTCATTACTGCTAGACGCCCGAGGTTCGCGAAAACTTCCCACCCTTTAAGAAAGCGTTTCGCCGCGGCGGTCCCCGGGAAGCGGAAGGGCGATGCGGCAGCGGTGGATCGTCGTCTGGATTGGGGCCCTTGCGTCGGCCCTGGTCGTCGCGGTCGGCAGCGCGCCAGCCGCGGCCCAGCAGTCGAGCACGCCCACCGCGATCGGCAGCGGCGGTGCGGCGGCCAGCGTCGACCGTGACGCCACGCGCACCGCGATCCAGGTGCTCCGCCACGGCGGCAACGCGATCGACGCGGCCGTGGCGGCCAACGCCACGCTCGGCGTCACCGAGCCCTACGTGGCCGGCATCGGCGGGGGCGGGTTCATGGTCGTGTACCTCGCGCACCAGCACCGCGTGGTCACCATCGACGGCCGCGAGATGGCGCCGCAGGCATTCCCCGAGAACGCGTTCATCGACCCCTCGACGGGCCAGCCGATTCCGTTCACGCCTCAGCGCGTGACGAGCGGGATGGCCGTGGGCGTGCCCGGCACGCTCGCCACCTGGGCGACCGCGGAGCGCGACTTCGGCACGATGTCGCTCTCGCGCCTGCTGCGACCCGCGATCGGAATCGCGCGCCACGGCTTCGTGGTCGACCAGACCTTCCACGACCAGACCGCGCAGAACCTCGCCCGCCTCGGCGCCTTCACTTCCAGCCGCCAGCTCTTCCTCACGCCCGACGGGCAGCCACCGGCCGTGGGCAGCGTGCTGCGCAACCCGCAGCTCGCGGACACCTACCGCGAAATCGCCCGTCACGGCACCGGGGCCTTCTACGGCGGGCCGATCGGCTCGGCGGTGGCGAACACGGTGCAGCATCCGCCGGAGTCGCCGGACAACACCCTCGGCTTCCACATCCGCCCGGGCGTGATGACGCCGGACGACGTGGCCCGTTTCACCGCTCCGCTCGGGCGGCCCACGCACGTGAACTACCGCGGGCTCGACATCTACGGCATGCAGCCGCCGTCGAGCGGCGGGTCGACGGTGGGGGAGGCGCTCAACATCCTCGGCGGCTTCGACATGTCGACTCCCGACCGCGCGCTCGCGCTGCACCGCTACATCGAGGCAAGCAAGCTCGCGTACGCCGACCGCAACCGCTGGGTGGGCGATCCGACCTTCTCGGCCGTCCCGCTCGACGGCCTGCTGTCGCAGGGCTACGCGAGCGAGCGCCGCTGCCTGATCGGGCCGACCGCGGCCACGGCGCCGGTGGCGCCCGGCGATCCCACGCAGCCGCCGTCGAGCTCGTGTCCCGGCGCGACCGCCGGCACCACGCCGTCCGGCCGCGAGGGCACGTCCACCAACCACCTCAGCGTGGTCGACCGCGAGGGCAACATCGTGGCCTACACGAGCACGATCGAGCAGATCGCCGGCAGCGGCATGGCGGTACCCGGCCACGGCTTCCTGCTGAACAACGAGCTCACCGACTTCGACCCCGCGCCGCCCGCCGACGGCTCGCCCGATCCGAACCTGCCCGCCGGCGGCAAGCGGCCGCGCTCGAGCATGGCGCCGACGATCGTGATGCGGAACGGCAAGCCGTTCTTCACCACCGGCAGCCCCGGCGGCGCGACGATCATCACCACCGTCCTCCAGACGCTGCTCAACCGCATCGACTTCGGCATGTCGCTGCCGGACGCGATCGCCGCACCGCGGGCCTCCAACTCCAACTCGGCCACCACCAGCGCCGAGCCAGCGTTCATCTCGCAGTACGGGAACGTCCTGCAGACCCGCTTCGGCCAGCAGTTCACGAGCACCGCCGGCACCACCACGCCCGAGATCGGCGCGGCCACCGGGGTGGAGTTCCTGCCGAACGGCAAGCTGGAGGCCGCCGCGGAGCCGGTTAGGCGCGGCGGCGGCGACGCCGAAGTGGTGCGACCTTCGGGTTAGCCGTACCGCGGTTCGGGACAGAGCCCGAAGTCCGAACCCTCAGGACTGCCCCACCAGCTGACGCCTGACACCCGCACGGACTCGCAGGGTCCCGGGGGCGATGCTCCTCCCATCACCGCCCCCGTTCCGAAGGACCCCCGATGTTTGCCGCAAACGCCCATGTGATCCGGCTCGCCACCGACGAGGACGTCCGCGCCCTCTCGCAGCTCGCGGAGCTGGACAGCCAGCGCCCGCTGGGCGGCCGAATCCTGATCGGCGAGATCGACGGCCAAACCGCCGCGGCCATCTCGCTCACCGACAACCGGGTGGTCTCCGACCCCTTCCAGCACACCGCGCACATCACGCAGCTCCTGCGCATGCGCGCGACGTCGCTCGAGGCCTTCGCCGAGACCCCGGCGCTCCGCGAGCGGATCCGCAACGGCATCCGCGTGCGCGGCAAGCTGCGTGCCGCCGCCGCCTAGCGGCCCGCACAGACAACTCGAAAGGACCTCTGATGAACTCGCTGCGCACCTCTGACAAGACCGCGATCGCCCACCTCGGATCGCGCTGGCTGCTCTCGCCGGGCTACCGCCCGAGCGGGCTCTGGGTCACGCGGACTCCGCGCTGACCCCCAGCCGCCTTCACCCCATTTCGTGAGGCATGCACCCTTGCACGGCCCGCCTCGCGGTGGCATGGTGAAGGTGGTTTGCAGAGTCGCGCCAAGATCCTCTGCTCGTCACTGGCTGTGGCGGCGGTCGTTGCTTTGAGCGCCGCCCCCACGTCGCCGGCGGCGGTAGCCCGCTGCAGGTCCTCCTTCGCGGTCCTGCACAACGACCGCGTGGCGGCGCTCTCGATCCCGAAGGGCCAGTACCACCTGACGCCCGTCGGGCTCAACTGCGCCGCGGCTTCCGAGCTGTTCACGCGCTTCCTCGACGATTTCGACGGCGTGCTCCCCGGCGGCTGGAGGGCGGACGCCGCGACTTCGAGCTTCGTCAACCCGATCACCAACCAGTCGATCGCGATCGGCTCGCCGCTGTCGCCCAAACCCTCGTCGCGCGGTGTATGTCCCGGCACGTTCACGGTCGAGCACAACGACCGCATCGGCCGGCTCTCACTACGTGCCGGGAAGTATCAGGTCACGGTCCGCGGCGGGCTGTCATGCGCGACGGCCACCAGCGAACTGGCGTTCTTCCTGTTCCACGACTTCGCCGGCACCCTGCCGAGACCATGGAAGCTGAACCTGGCCGCGCAGCGCTTCAGCAAAGGCAAGGCGTCATTCAACGTCAAGTTCGTCAGCCGCAGCGGCAAATCCGGCGGGGGTGGGGTGCATCCCAACCTCGCCATCACCTGCCCGAATACCGTCTCGCTCGCTGCGTCCACCACGCTCGGCTCGCTGATCATCCCCGCCGGCTCCTACTACGTGAACGTGTTCAGCAACCTGTCGTGCAGCACAGCCACGTCGGACTTCAAGCAGTTCGTCACCGCCGGCGCGCTGCCGGCCCAGTGGACGCTGCAAGCCGACACCGGCACGTTCCTCCTGGGCAACGAGGGCTTCCAGATCGAGCCCACCGCCTGACCGCCGTCGGCCATCGAGCAACTCCCAGGGGCAGGATCAGAGCCCCAGCAGCTTCCCCAGGATCTCCTTCATGATCTCGTCGGTGCCGCCGCCGATCGGTCCGAGCCGCGCATCCCGCGCGGCTCGTTCCACGTCGTACTCGCGCATGTAGCCGGCGCCGCCGTGGATCTGGATGGCGTCGTCGGCCACGTCGAAGGCGTCGCGCTGGGTCTTGAGCTTGGCCATCGTCACCTCGCGGATCGCGTCCTGGCCGTCCGCGAACAGGCGCAGCGCGTGGTAGGTGAGCGCGCGGCCGGTCTCCACCTTCACCGCCATCTCGGCGAGCTTGTGGCGGATCGCCTGGTGCTTTGCGATCGGCCTGCCGAAGGTCTCGCGCTCGAGCGCGAACTGGATCGTGCGGTCGAGCGTGGCCTGCATCCCGCCCACCGAGCCGAGCGCCATCACGAGCCGCTCCCATTGGAAGTTGGCCATGATCAGGTAGAAGCCCTTGTTCTCCTCGCCGAGCAGGTTCTCGTCGGGCACGAACAGATCGTTGAAGGCCAGCTCGCCGGTGTCCGACGCGTGCCAGCCGAGCTTCTCCAGCTTGCGCGACACGCTGAAGCCCTCCATCCCCTTCTCGATCAACAGGAACGAGATGCCGTGGTGGCCGCCCTCCTCGGTGGTCTTCACGGCGGTGACGACGAAGTCGGCGCGCACGCCGTTCGTGATGAAGGTCTTCGAGCCGTTCACCAGGTAGCCGCCGTCGACCCTCTTCGCGCTCGTGCGCAGGCCGGCGACGTCCGAGCCCGCGTCCGGCTCGGTGATCCCGAGCGCGCCGATCTTCTCGCCGGCGATCGCGGGCACGAGGAAGCGGCGCTTCTGATCGTCGGTGCCGAACTTCCAGATCGGCGGCGTGGCGATCGAGATGTGCGCGCCGATGCCCGCCGCGAGGCCGCCGCTGCCGCAGCGCGACAGCTCCTCGGCGAG
>DASXCV010000285.1:0-10321 GCA_036491015.1 Thermoleophilaceae bacterium
ACGGGGCAGGAAGGACTCGAACCCTCGACTTCTGGTTTTGGAGACCAGCGTTCTACCAACTGAACTACTGCCCCGGGCGCTGGCGATTGTAGGCGAACCGCGGTCCCTATCATCGGTGGCGAGACTCGCGGCTGTGGCGGAATTGGTAGACGCGCCGGCCTTAGGAGCCGGTGGGCATGCCCGTGGGGGTTCGACTCCCTCCAGCCGCAAATATGCGTTCACTAGCCAGATGGTGCTTCACACATCGCCGCCTTACCTTGGTGGCCTGGATTGCCGCGCTCGTCGTGCTGACGGCGTTACGGATCGGCGCCGGCACCGCCTACAAGGACACGTTCCGCCTCCACGGCACTGACAGCTTCGACGCCGTCAACCTGCTCCAGGACTCGGCACCGAAGGCGGCCGGCGACACCGACCGCATCGTCGTCGCCTCCAAGCAGGGCAAGCTCACCGACCCCGCCAACGAGCAGAAGGTCAAGGCCATGCTCGCCGACGTGAAGAAGCAGCCGCACGTCGCGAGCATCGGCGAGCCGCAGGTGTCGAAGGACGGCCAGATCGGCTTCGTGACCTTCAACTTCGACGAGGAGGCCAACAAGCTGACGACCTCGGCGATCAAGAAGGTCGTCGACACGGCCCAGTCGCACCAGACGTCGAACCTCCAGATCGAGCTCGGCGGTCAGGCAATCGAGAACGCCAACGCCCAGGGAGCCGGCGGCACCGCACCCGGCTTCCTCGCGGCGGCGGTGGTGCTGTTCCTCGTGTTCGGGTCGTTCCTCGCCATGTCGCTGCCGCTGCTCACCGCGGCGCTCTCGCTGGGCGTCGGCACCGCGGCGATCGCCCTGCTGTCGCACGCCATCTCCACGCCGCAGTTCAGCTCCGAGCTCGCCCTGCTGATCGGCCTGGGCGTGGGCGTCGACTACGCGCTGTTCATCGTCACCCGCCACCGGCAGGGCCTCCTCCGAGGACTGAGCCTCGAAGAGGCGGCGGTGAACGCGGTCGACACCGCCGGCCGGGCCGTGCTGTTCGCCGGCATCACCGTGTGCATCGCGCTCCTCGGCATGTTCGCGCTCGGCGTGAGCTTCCTCTACGGCGTGGCGATCGCGGCGAGCCTCGTCGTGGCCTGCACGGTGGTCGCGGCGCTGACCCTGCTGCCTGCCCTGCTCGGCTTCTTCGGGATGAAGGTGCTCCGCCGGAGGGATCGCCGCGCGGTCGCGGACGGAACCTTCACGGACACCGACGAGTCCCCACGCTGGGGCCGCTGGGCGCGCACGCTCGAGCGGCACCCGGCGGCGCTCGCCGCGGCCGCCGCGCTCTTCATGGTCGTGCTCGCGATCCCGTTCTTCAGCATGCGGCTCGGCAGCTCCGACCAGGGCAGCGACCCGACCAGCACCACCACCCGCCAGGCTTACGACCTGCTGGCCAAGGGCTTCGGCCCGGGCTTCAACGGTCCGCTCCAGCTCGTGGCGAGGACCCCGACGAAGCAGGACCAGGCGGACTTCGCGCGCGTGGTCAAGGCGGCGGCGGGCGCGCCGGGGGTCGTGGCCTCCACGCCGCCGGTGGAAGTGGGCGGCAACGTGTCGACGGCAAACGTGGTGCCGAAGGGCTCGCCGCAGGACGAGACCACCACCCAGCTCCTGCACGACCTGCGCAACAACGTGATCCCGCAGGCCGGCGCCAACTCCGACGTCCGCGTATTGGTGGGAGGCCAGACGGCGATCTTCGAGGACTTCGCGCACGTGCTCTCGAGCAAGCTGCCGCTCTTCATCGGCGTGGTCGTGCTGCTGTCGTTCCTGCTGCTGACCCTCGTGTTCCGCAGCCTCGTGATCCCGACGATGGCCGCGCTGATGAATCTCCTGTCGGTGGCCGCCGGGTTCGGCGTGGTGGTGGCGGTCTTCCAGTGGGGCTGGCTGGGGAGCCTGATCGGCCTCGACAAGACCGGACCGATCGAAGCGTTCGTTCCCGTGCTCACGTTCGCGATCCTGTTCGGCCTGTCGATGGACTACGAGGTGTTCCTCGTCAGCCGCATGTACGAGGAGTGGCACAAACGCAAGGACAACCGCGAGGCTGTGGTCCACGGGCTGGCGGCCACGGGCCGGACGATCACCGCGGCGGCGGCGATCATGGTGCTCGTGTTCGGGGCCTTCGTGCTGGGCGGCAACCGCGTGATCAAGCTGTTCGGCGTCGCCCTCGCCGGCGCGGTGCTGCTCGACGCGGTGGTGGTGCGCAGCATCCTGATCCCGGGTCTGATGCTGGTGGTCGGCAAGGCCAACTGGGCGCTGCCGAAGGCGCTCGACAAGCGGCTTCCCCAGCTCAACGTGGAGTCGGCGGAGGCGCAAGCGGAGCAGGGCTAGGCGGCTCCGGGTACGCTTCCGCACATGGAGGCGTCAAGCGCCGTGACCATCCGCCATCCCAACAGGGAGAAGGCGGAGTCGAAGGCGACGAAGGCGATCGTCGTGCTGCTGCTCCTCGCAAGCGGGGGGCTCATGCTGATCATCACCGCGGGCGGCTGGTCCGACCTGCAGGGCGCGCAGTTCGTGGCCATCGCGTGCATCCTGATCTACGTGCTGATGGCCTACTACGTGGCCAGGTGGAACCGCGGCGTGCTGCCGGTGGCGTCGGCGCTCGCGGTCCTGATCGCGGTGCTCGCGGCCATCGCCGCGCCGGCGTGGTTCGACCGCGACAAGGCCGGCCTCCACAATCCCGCCCTCCCGCCGAGCCTGCTCGGCACCTTGTGCATCGTGCTGGTGGGCGTGTCGCTGTTCCTCATCGCGTTCGCGATGCGCGGCTTCCAGCAGGCCTGGAACGTCGAGGTCGAGGAAGGCCCCGGCGCCTCCAATCCGCAGGCCGCCTACCCCTCCGTCTAGATTTAGCCGCGGTCCCGCCCGGGTGGTGGAACGGTAGACACGGGGGACTCAAAATCCCCTGCTCGCAAGGGCGTGCGGGTTCGAATCCCGCCCCGGGTATCGCGAATCGCCTAGCGCCGCTTGAGCTTCGCGGTCAATGCGCGCGAGGACTTGTTGCCCGCCAGGTCCTTCGCGCTGAACGAGAGCTTGATCTTCAGCGTGTGCAGCTTGCCGAGCCGCGCGAGCGCGCTGCGGCTCAGCTTCAGCGTGATCGTCTTCGTCGCCGCCTTGGTGAAGCGCGTGGTCTTCCGCAAGAGCGTGATCGTGCGCGCCTTGTGGTGACGCCGCTTCACGCTGATCGTGGCCTTCAGCGTCAGCGTGCCCGCCTCGCTCATGTGGACGCGCACCTTCAGTGCCTTCTTCTTCCTGATCGTGCGCAGGTGGGTGGTCAGCAGCTTGAGCTTGCTGAGCTTCGGCTTCACTGTGTCGCGCGCCGGCGGAGGCGGCGGAGGCGGAACCTCGCCGCCCATGAAGCGAGCCACCGCAACGTCGTTCCCCGTGGCAGTGCCCCCCGAGCCGACGGTGACGATCTTCCCATCGCCCTGAACCGCGACGCTGTTGGCTCGGCTCGGCTCCGCCGGCGGGAGCGGATGGATGACGACACCGCCCGTGCCGAACGTCGGGTCGGGCGCACCGCTCGTGTCGAGACGGACGACCGCCAGATCGCCCGCGCCCTCGCCTATGCCACCCGCTCGCCCGACGAGGAGGACCTTTCCGTTGGGTTGGAGCGTCATGCCATTGGCTTCGTCCTGCTCGGGTGTGACGGAGAGGACGCTCACACCACCTGATCCGAAGCTCGGGTCGAGGTCACCGCTCGGGGTGAGGCGGGCGACGCCGAAATCCTGGGTGCTGTCCTGATCCGCGTCACCGGCGATCAGGGCGTCGCCGTCCGGTTGGAGGGCGATCGAGGTGGCGAAGTCCCGAGAGGTCGGCGAGCCGAGGGTGAACGTCACGATGCCGCCGTTGCCGAACGTCGAGTCGGGTGAGCCGTCCGCGGTGAGGCGCGCGACCATGAACTCCTCGAGGGTCCCCACCGTCGCCTCTCCCCCCACGAGGATCTTGTCGCCGGGCTCGACCACCGCGGCGTCGGGTTGCACCGAGTCCACGCCGGTGAAGCTCGTGACCACGGGCGTGCCGTCGATCGTTCCGGTCGTGTTGTAGCGCGCGAAGGCCAGCGCGCCGGCCGAGCTCCCGATGGCGACGATCTTCGCGCTGCTCTGGATGCCGAGCGCCGAGATGCGGTCGCTGGTGGTCGGAGAGATGTCGGTGGTCACGGTCCCAGGCTGCGTGCCGGCAGGATTGAAGCTCGTGTCGAGCTTCCCCGCCGGCGTGAGGCGGGCGAGCGCGAATTCGTCTTTCCCCGGGGTCGTGTAGCCGCCAAGCACGAGCGAGCCGTCCGGCTGTCGAACGATGTCGCTCTCGGCCGTGGTCGTCTCCCCCATGATCCCGACGAACTCAGTCCCGGGCGCGGCTCCGTCCTCGCCGCCGAAGGTCTCGTCGAGCGTGCCGTTCGGCAGGTACTGCATGGCGCCCATCGACTCGATGGTGCTGATGAACTGGCCGGCGCCCACCACATAGTTCCCCGTGGCGGGGTCGATGATCACGCCGCGCCCGTTGACGTTGCCGCCCGACACTCCAGTGAGCACGAAGCCGTTGGGGGCCCCGAAGCTCGTGTCCAGATCGGCGGGCGCTGCGAGCGCCGGAGCCGCGGTGAGCATGAGGAGAAAGGTCGTGCCCAGCGCTGCAATTAACGGTCGGTGGGCCACTGCCTCGATGCTCTCAACGCACTCGCTTGAAGTCAACAACCCACCCCAGTGAGGCGGCCGGCCTCGGATTGGCCTATGAATTCAGTGTTCGTGGTGGATCCGCTGAGGGAGATAGACGCGCTCGTCGAATTCGACGGGCGCTGGCCGGGCACGGACGCCGAGCGACGGGCGGCGGGCCATCTGGTCGAGCGCCTGCGCGCGCTCGGGCGCGAGGCCGAGCTCGAGCCGACGCGCATACGGCCGGGTTATCCGCTCACCCACCTGCTGCACGCGCTGATCGGGATCGCGGGCAGCGTGGTGTCGGTGCGCTCGCCGCTCGCCGGGGTGCTGCTCGTGCTGTTCGCCACCGTGTCCACGTTCGGCGATCTCACCGGCAGCTTCTTCATCGTGCGAAGGCTCACGCCGGGACGGGCGTCGCAGAACGTCGTGTCGCACGAGGACGGCGGCAAGCCGGGGCTGCTCGTGGTGTCCGCCCACTACGACGCCGCGCGGACGGGCGCGGTGTTCGGGCGCCGCTCGCTCGAGCGCGCGGCCACGCTGAGCAAGCTGATCCGCCGGCCGCTCGGACCGTTCGCGCCGTTCTTCTGGTCGCTCGTCGTGATCCTCGTCTGCTGTCTCTTGCGGCTCATCTCGGTCGACCCGCTGCCGCTGATCGTGTTGCAGTTCGTCGGCACCGTGGTGCTGATCGTGAGCGTGCCGCTGCTCGCCGACATCGCCCTGTCGGGCGTCGTGCCGGGCGCGAATGACAACGCCTCGGGCGTGGCCACCGCGCTGCGCCTGGCGGAGCGCTTCGGCGGCGGCTCGCTCCAGCACTTCGACCTGATGGTCCTCCTGCCCGGCGCCGAGGAGGGCTTCCTGCTCGGCATGCGCGCCTGGCTGCGCCGCCATAAGAAAGAGCTCGACCGCGGCTCCACCGTCTTCGTGAACATCGACACCGTCGGCCACGGCACCGTGCGCTGGCAGACCAAGTCGGGCTTCATCTTCCCGCTCGCCTTCCACCCCACCCTGCTGGGACTGTGCGACGAGCTCGGTGAGGAGCACAACGCGCGCGGCGTGCCGATGCGGGTGATCGCCGACGCCTACGCGGCACGCTCGGCGGGCTACCCCGCGATCTCGATCGGCTGCCTGAACGCCATGGACTACGTGCCGACCTACCACCAGTACACGGACACGCCCGAGAACGTGGACATCGACGCCCTCGACCGCGCCTTCCTGTTCTGCTCCGACCTGATCGAGCTGATCGACGAGCGCATCGGCCCCGACCTCGCTCACGACACGCCCGAGACGGTGCTGTCCGAGGAGGGCTAGCCGGCGGCGTTCAGGCGAGCGCCGCGCGGATGCCGTCGAGCGCCTGCGGGTTCTCCGCGCTCGACATGTCGCCCGGGTCCTCCCCCACCGCCACCGCGCGCACGGCGCGGCGGAGGATCTTGGCCGAGCGGGTCTTCGGCAGCGCCTCCACGAGCACCACGCGGCTGGGCTTGAACGGACGGCCCAGCTCGCTGGCCACGAGCTCGGCGAGCTCGCCCGTGAGCTCGTCGCCTCCCGGCGCCGTCGCCACCACGAAGCACCACACCGCCTCGCCCTTGGTGTCGTCCGGCACGCCGACCACGGCCGACTCCGCCACCGACGGGTGGCTCACCAGCACCGACTCCACCTCCGCCGGCCCGAGCCGCTTGCCGGCGACGTTGATCGTGTCGTCCGAGCGGCCGAGCAGGAACCACTGGCCGTCCTCGTCGATCTTCGCCCAGTCGCCGTGGCGCCAGACGCCCTCGTACGTCGACCAGTACGTCTCGATGTAGCGCTCGTCGTCCTTCCAGATCCCGCGCGTCATGCCGGGCCAGGGCTGCTTGCACACGAGCTCGCCCACCTCGCCACGCACGGGCCGGCCGTTCGAGTCGAACACATCCACGTCCATGCCGAGCGACGCCCCGCCGAGCGAGCAGACCTTCAGCGGCTCGACCGGGTAGGGCGAGAGGAAGCACGCGCCCACCTCCGTGCCGCCCGAGATGTTGATGATCGGCACCTCGCCGCCGCGGCCGGCCGCGCGCATGAGCCACTCGTAGGGCTCGGGGTTCCAGGGCTCGCCGGTCGAGCCGATGATGCGCAGCGAGCTGAGGTCGTGCTTCGCGGGGTGCTCGTCGCCGTGCACCTTGAGCGCGCGGATCAGCGTCGGCGACACACCCAGCATGTTCACCCGGTGTCGTTCGACGCTCGCCCATACGCGGTCCGGCTCCGGGAAGTCGGGAGCGCCCTCGTAGGTGACCATCGTGCCGCCGTTCGCGTGCGAGCCCACCATCGCCCACGGGCCCATGATCCAGCCCATGTCCGTGATCCAGTCGAGCACCTCGCCGGGGTGCAGGTCGGTCTGGTAGGCGGTCTCCGAGGCGATCTTCACGAGGAAGCCGCCGTGCACGTGCACCGAGCCCTTGGGCTTGCCGGTGGTGCCGGACGTGTAGGCGATCATCAGCGGGTCCTCGGCGGCGGTGTCCGCGCAGTCGAGGTGCACACCCTCGTGCGGAGCCGTGAAGTCGTGCCAGGTCACGTCTCGGCCGTTCGTCATCGGCATGTCGATCCCGAGGTTCTCGAGCACGATCACCTTCTCGATCGTCGGGCAGTCGGCCACGGCCTCGTCGGCCACGGCCTTCATCAGGCCGTGCTTGCCGCGGCGCCAGGTGCCGTCGGCCGTGATCAGGGCCTTGGCACCCGCGTCGTTCAGCCGGGCCGCCACGGCCGAGGCCGCGAAGCCCGAGAAGATCGGCATGTAGATCGCGCCGATCTTCGCCACCGCGTAGGCGGCCACGGCGGCCTCGGGGCGCATCGGCATGAACACCCCTACCGCGTCGCCCTGCTGGATGCCCATCTCGAGCAGGCCGGCCGCCAGCCAGTCGATCTTCTTGTGCAGCTGCTTGAAGCTGAGGCCGCTGACCTCGCCGGTCTCCGACTCGCCGATGATCGCGGGGCGGTCCTTGGCGTCGGAGTGCGCCCAGCGGTCGACGCAGTTCCACACGAGGTTGATGCGCCCGCCCGTGAACCAGGTGGCCCACGGCACGCCGCGCGAGATGTCGAGCACCGACTCGTACGGGGTCGAGAACTCGAGCCCGAGATCCTTCACGACGGCGTCCCAGTACCACTCGACGTCCTCGACAGAGCGCCGCCGCAGCTCACCGATGTCGGCGATCCCGTGCGCACGCATGAGGCGCGTGACGTTCGCGCGCTCGACGTACTCGGGGCTCGGTCGCCAGGCGACGTCGGTCATCTATTGCATCCTGTCGATGTCGCGCGACGGCGGCGTCGGCGGCCGCTGCGCTCCACCCGACTCCCGGATCGCGTCGGCGAGGTCGAGCAGCGCCCACACGAACGCGCTCCCGAGACCGGCGGCCACGCGCACGTATTCAGGCGTCTGATGAGCCACTCGCGCGGTGTTGTGGGCGCCGGCCAGCGCCCTCGCCACCTGCTCGTCGTATTTGCCCACGTCCCACCCCTCCGAGAATCGCTTTAACGGCCCCGGAACCTACCGACACACACGCTCAGGCGGGCTGCCACAGCTCGATCCGATTGCCCTCAGGATCGATGACCCAGCCGAATCGACCAACACCCTCCATGTCCTGCGTTTCTTCAGCCACGTCCGCTCCCTTGGAGCGCAATTGCGCGAGCATCGCATCCAAGTCGCGGACCCGGAAGTTGAGCATGGTCTGCTGGGCACGGGACCCGAAGTAGTCGGTCTCGGACTCGAATGTCGCGAACACCGTCAGCCCGGCTCCCTGACTCCACAGGCCGTTCTCATCGGCGTCCAGGCCCAAGCAATCGCGATACCAAGCCCCAAGGGTCGCCGGGTCGGCGGCCCGCATGAAATATCCACCGATTCCAAGCACACGTTCCATGCCGCAAGCTTGCCAGGACGGCGATCGGGCGGGCCGGGCGCCCCACCATCGCTCGCTTCATCCCCGCCTCGATCGCGGGCGAAGTGATAAATGAGACCGTTGCGGAAAGAAACGATCCCGATCTCGCAAATCCAGTCCCAGAGCCAAATCCGCGCCGGCGACCGTTTCTTTTCGCAACGAGTTGGATTCGCATGTCGCCCCTCAGGCTCGGCGCCGCGAGCGCGCGGCGCGGCGCGGGCCGCGAGTCCCGGGGGGCGAAAACCGGGGCCCTCGCGACTTCACAGCTCAGATGCCTCCACACGCCCGCCCACCCGTGCGCACGCACGGACGACTGCCGCCGCCGCTGATCGACTCGCCGACGTTCGTGCTGATGCAGGCCGGGCGGCTCGCGATGCAGTGGGCCGCAGAGGCGCTTGAGCTGTTCGAGCTGGAGATCGCCGGGTTCGCCACGCTCGCCGTGATCCAGCGCCTCGGGCCGATGACCCAGGCGGCGCTCGCGGATCGGCTGGGGGTTAGCCACACGACGATGAGCCGAGTGGCCTCAGGGCTCGTGGATGCGGGGCTGGCCGTCCGCGAATACGACTACTTCGACGCTCGCCACCGCCGGCTCTGCATCACCGGCCCCGGGGCCGAGCTCGTGGCGGCGGCCGCGGATGAGCTGGCTGAGGTTGAGAGTGAGCTGCCCCGCGAGGTCACGGAAGCGCTTGCGACGCTGCCGCCCGAGAATCTGGGCCCGATCGTCGAGACGGTGCGGCTGCTCGACTCCGGCTAGACCGGCGTGACCGCGTTGTGCTTGGCCGGCCACTCGCGCGGCTTTGAGTCGCACAGCGCGAGGCGGCGCACCAGCTCGGCCCGCAGGTCCTCCGGCTGGATCACCGCGTCCACCACGAGCTCGGAGGCGAGGTGCAGGATGTCGATCTCCTCGGCGTACTCGCGGCGCAGCTTGTCGACGAAGGCGGCGCGCTCGGTCTCGTCCTCGATCGCCTGGACCTGGTTGTAGTAGACGGCGTTGACGGCGGCCTGCGGTCCCATCACCGCGATCTTGGCCGAGGGGAGCGCGATGCAGGCGTCGGGATCGAAGGCCGGGCCGGCCATCGCGTAGAGCCCGGCGCCGTAGGCCTTGCGGATGATCACCGAGAACTTCGGGACAGTCGCCTCGGAGACGGCGGAGATCATCTTCGCCCCCGCGCGGATGATGCCCTGGCGCTCGACGGCTGTGCCGATCATGAACCCGGGCACGTCCGCGAGGAAGATCAGCGGGAGGTTGAAGGCATTGCAGGTCCAGATGAAGCGGGCAGCCTTGTCGGAGGAGTCGACGAACAGGACGCCGCCGCGCTGCTTGGGCTGGTTGGCCACGATGCCCACCGCGCGGCCGTCGAGCCGCGCGTAGCCGACCACCAGCTCCTTGGCCCAGCGCTTGTGGACCTCGAAAAACGAGTCGGCGTCGACGAGCGAATCGATCAGCTCGGTCATGTCGAACGGCTTGTTCTCGTCCTCGGGGATGAGCTCGCGGATCGGGCGGTCCGACCCAGGGGCAGCGGGCGGCGCCGGCGGCGGCTCCTCGCGCCAGTTCGTTGGGAAGTACGAGAGGTAGCGCTTGGCGAGATCGATCGCCTCCTCGTCCGACTTGACCAGGAAGTGGCCGCAGCCGGACACGCCCGTGTGCATGCGCGCGCCGCCCATCTCCTCGAGCGACACCTTCTCGCCGATCACCATCTCCGCCATGCGCGGCGAGCCGAGGTACATCGAGGCGTTGCCGTCGCGCATGATCACC
>DASXCV010000286.1:0-12999 GCA_036491015.1 Thermoleophilaceae bacterium
GCTACGCGCCCTGAAGCTGCCGCATGTTGTTCGTGATGGCCTCGTCGACCTCGTGCAGCTCCTTGCTGGGGCTGAACTGGATCAGCTCGGTGCCGGCCTGGATCACCGGGATGTGACCGGGGGGCAGATAGAAGGCGTCGCCCGCCACGCACACCTCGTCGTGGTCGTCGAATCGGTAGGTCACCTGTCCCTTGAGCACGTAGCCCCAGTGCGGGCAGTGGCACTGGTCACCGGGCAGCCCCTTCAACATCGGCGTGCCGTCGATGTCCGCGGCGAACGAGACGAAGTTCACCGTGTAGCCGCCGTCCAGGTCCTCCGCATGGTCCTCAACCGGGCCGTGCTGCTCGACCTGCGACGCGCCTTCCTTCGAGACCTTCGGCATCTGAAGCTCCTTTGCTCGATTGCAAGCCGAGCGTAAGGTCGGACGAAGGCGGGGTCATGGGGCGTTCACCCCATCCTCGAGCATTTACGAAGCTCTAAGAGAAACCGCAGAGAGCCCTTAGGGAATCGAAGCACGGTCACCGCCACGGCCATGCGGCCGACACCGTTCTTCTAAGAGAAAAGGGATTCTCGATGCGTAACAGACAATTGCCTTACTACGCCATGGCGGTGACCGTCGCCGCGGTGTTGGTGGGCGCTTCTCAGGCGAGAGGCGCGACCACCGATCAGGCCGTCGTGAGCCAGAACTGGGCCGGCTACGAGGCGGCGGCGAGCACGACCGACCAGCGCTTCTCGAAGGTCAGCGGCAGCTGGGTGCAGCCGAACGCGGACTGCTCGAACGGCCAGGGCGATGCTGCCTTCTGGGTGGGGCTCGGGGGCGGCGACGACGGCGCCCAGGGGCTCGAGCAGGTCGGAACCGAGATCGACTGCACGAACGGCGGCCAGGGCGAGTCGCACGCCTGGTATGAGCTGATTCCGGCCGCGCCGGTGAACCTCGACGTGGCGGTGAAGCCGGGCGACCACATCTCGGCCTCGGTGAGCGTGGACGGGAACGACGTGACCGTCTCACTCGACAACCAGACCACGGGCAAGAGCACGACCAAGAACCTGAGCACGAGCAACATCGACGTGTCGACGGCGGAGTGGATCGCCGAGGCGCCGTCACAGTGCGACTCCGAGTCCGGCTGCACGCCGGTGACGCTGGCCGACTTCGGCAATGTCGGGTTCACGAGCTCGTCCGCCACCGCGAACGGGCACACGGGCGCGATCAGCGACTCGGCGTGGAGCTCGGCACCGCTGCAGCTTTCGTCGGGCGACGGCACGAGCGGCGGCGCGACGCCGGGCTCGCTGTCGTCTGATGGCTCGTCCTTCTCGGTCGCGTATGCGTCGGGCGACCAGCAGGTGACCGACCCGAGCGCCGGCGGCGGCTATGGCGACGGCGGGAGCGGCGTCTACGTTGTCCCGGGTGACCCGTACTCGGACGGCGGCGGCAGCTACCGCGGCGGCAACCCCTACGACGACGGCAGTGGCTACGGCTACGGCTGGGACGGCGGCGGAGGCGCCGGCTACAGCTTCAGCTACTAGCCGCACAGACGTCGGCGCGGCCGCCCGTCGTGGGCCGCGTCGACGTCCCGGGCGCTCGCGTGGCCATACTCCCGTGTGGATTGAGCGCCGTCGCAGAGCCCATACCGCGCACGGACGAGAGCCCCAAGGTGCTGGTGATCTTCGGGGGACTCACGCTCGTGATGCTGCTCGCGGCGCTCGATCAGACGATCGTCGCCACCGCGCTGCCGACGATCGTCGGCGACCTCGGCGGGCTCTCGCATCTGTCCTGGGTGGTGAGCGCGTACCTGCTTGCGCAGACCGCCGTCACGCCTCTGTACGGCAAGGTCGGCGACCTCTACGGGCGCAAGGTCGTGCTGCAGACGGCGATCGTGATCTTCCTGGCCGGCTCGGCGTTGTGCGGGGCGGCGCAGTCGATGACCGAGCTGATCGCGTTCCGCGTGATCCAGGGCCTCGGCGGCGGTGGCCTGATCGTGCTCACGCAGGCGGTGATCGGCGACGTGGTCTCGCCGCGCGACCGCGGGAAGTACCAGGGCATCTTCGGCGGCGTGTTCGGCTTCGCGAGCGTCGCGGGGCCGCTGCTCGGAGGCTTCTTCGTGGACAACGTCTCCTGGCGCTGGATCTTCTACATCAACCTGCCGATCGGGCTGATCGCACTCGGCGTGCTGGCCGTCGTGCTGCCGGCGCAGCTCGAGCGCAAGGAGCCGGTGATCGACTACCTCGGCGCCGGGCTGCTCGCCACCGCGCTCAGCTGCATCGTGCTCGCCACGAGCCTCGGCGGCAACACCTGGGCGTGGGACTCGCCGCAGCTCATCATCACCGCGCTGGCCGCCCCGCTGCTGCTCGTGCTGTTCGCGGTGGTCGAGCGGGGCGCGGCCGAGCCGGTGCTTCCGCTCAGGCTCTTTCGCAACCGCGTGTTCTCAGTGGCCGGCGCCACCGGCCTGATCGTCGGCTTCTCGCTGTTCGGCGCGGTCACCTTCATGCCCCTCTTCTTCCAGACCGTCAGCGGAGCGAGCCCCACCGGCTCGGGACTGCGGCTCGTGCCGATGATGGTCGGCGTGCTCGTCACCTCGATCGGCTCGGGGCAGGTGATCAGCCGGATCGGGCGCTACAAGCCGTTCCCCGTCGTGGGCACGGCGCTGATCGCGCTGGCGTTCCTGCTGTTGTCCGGCATGGGGCCGGGCACCTCCACGCTGAGCGCGTCGCTGCGGCTCGTGGTGCTCGGGCTCGGCCTCGGCCTCACGATGCAGGTGCTCGTGCTCGCCGTGCAGAACGCGGTCGAGTACCGCGACCTCGGCGTCGCCACCTCGGGCGCCACGCTGTTCCGCTTCGTCGGCGGCTCGCTCGGCACGGCGACCTTCGGGGCGATCTTCTCGAACCGGCTGACGAGCGAGCTCGGCGGCACGGTGCCCGCCGCCGGACAGCAGCAGGGCAGGCTGAGCCCCGACCAGCTCTCACGGCTGCCGGCCGCGGCGCACGACGCGTACGTGCACGCGTTCACGAACGCGCTGAGCACGGTGTTCGAGGTGGCCGCCGGAGTGGCGGCGGTGGGCTTCGTGCTCTCGCTGTTCCTGCCTGACAAGGGGCTGCGCGACACCGTGCAGGCCGCCGGCACGCAGGAGCACTTCGCGGTGCCGCGCGCGAACGACAGCTTCGCCGAGGTGGAGCGCGCGCTCAGCGTGCTCGCGCAGCGCGACGTTCGCAAGCGCCTGTACGAGCAGCTCGCGCGGGAGAGCGGCATCGACCTCCCGGCGCTCGAGGCGTGGACGCTCGCGCGCATCAACGAGGGCGTGCCCGGTCCGGCCGACCAGCTCGCCCGGCGCATCGACGTCGACCCCATCCGCGTGTCCGCGGCGCTCGCCGAGCTCGAGCAGCGCGGCCTGCTCGCGCGCGAGGATGGCTGGTACGCGTCGACTCCGGACGGCGACGCGCTGGTGGAGCGCCTCGTCACGCTCCGCCGCGAGCGCCTCGGCCAGTACCTCGCCGACTGCACGCCGGAGGAGCAGGCGGAGTTCTCTCACGTGCTCCAGCGGCTGGCCCGAGACCTGCTGGGCGAGCGCCCACGCGAGCCCGCCGGCGCGCCCTAGGAGGAGTCGCCGGCCTCCACCAGGCGAGCGATCTGCGCCAGCGCACGGACCACTCGCTCCTCCGCACTGCGGGCAAGCAGGGGCTCGAGAGCGCGCGACAGCCCGCCCGGCCTCGCCGTGACCGAGAACTCGAGCCAAGTCACGTCACCGCGACCGGTCAGCTCGAAGCCGACCCACGTGGGAAACGGTCGCGCCTTGCTCTCGAGCACCAGCTTCCGCGGAGGGTCGTAGTACGCGACCACCCACGGACGCTCGTAGTGGCGGCCGAGAAAGCGCATCCGGGTGATGCCGGTGCTCCCGAGACCGTGCGGCTCGGGCGAGGTGATCTCCTGGCTGTCGACCCCCTCGTCGTAGAGCACTCGGTTGCTCGGCTCGAGCAGGAAGGCGAACACCTCGTCCGGGGGACGCTTGACCAGCGCGTCGGCGGTTCTCGTGAACACGGTGCCCACAGAGTTGCAGGCCGGTAGTCCCGGCGACGATCAGTGCAACGGATCGCGCAGGCTGCCGATGCGCAGCGATCCATCGTGCGGCGCCGGAGCCGGCGCCTCGGTCTCGGCCGGCGCGTTCTCGCCTCCCGGACTCAGCTCCTCGAGCAGCTCCGCCGGCGGGACGAAGAACAGCCCGCCGGTGACCGCGGTGGAGAAGTCCAGGATGCGGTCGGTGTTGCCGGGCGGGTCGCCGATGAACATGTTGATGAGCATCAGCTCGATCAACTCGGAGGTACGCGCGTACGCGATGTAGTACGTGCCGAACTCCGCGGCCCCGACGCGGCCGAATGGCATGTTGAAGCGGATGACCTTGCGCTCCTCACCGTCGGGCCCGGTGATCACGTTGAGCGCCAGGTGCGAGTTCGCCGGCTTGTCCTCGTCGGGCAGCTCGAGGTCGCTGAGCTTGGTGCGGCCGATGATCAGCTCCTGCTCCTCCGTCGACAGCGCGTCCCACGCCTCGAGGTCGTGCGTGTACTTCTGCACGATCACGTAGCTGCCGCCCGCGAATGCCGGGTCCTCGTCGCCGATCAGCACCGCGTCGACGGCGGTCGCGCCCTCCGGATTCTCGGTCCCGTCGACGAAGCCGAGCACGTCGCGGTCGTCGAAGGAGCGAAAGCCGTGCACCTCGTCGACCACCTCCGCCGAGCCGCGCATCCGCTCCATCAGCCGCTGCGCCAGCTCGAAGCACATGTCGAAGCGGTGGGCGCGGATGTGGAGCAGCAGATCACCCGGCGTCGCCACGGCGGTGTGGCGCTCACCGGCCAGCTCGCGAAACGGATGCAGCCCGGCCGGGCGCGGTTCGCCTGCCAGCCGGTCCCACAGATCGGCGCCGATCCCGACCACGCATGACAGCTCTGCCTCGGGCACCCGGAAGCCCACCGAGCGCTTGATCCCGGCGACGTCGGCCAGCACGTCCCGGAGCTCTCCCTCGCAACCAGGGCGCACCGTCAGTACGAGGAAGATCGCTGCCTCGGTCGGGTGGCTGAGGATCGGCTGCGGCTCAGGCGCTGGCACTGTGGCTTCGGAACATACGCGTTCCGGGGCCCCGCTTGCTTCCGGGACGGGCAGCGTGGGAGACTCGCCGCGATGGTCAGACACGCCCCCGCGGAGCGCCTCCGCCGCTCCGTCATCCGGGGCGCGTGCGCGTTGACGCTCGGGTGCATCGGTTTGCTGAGTGCGCCGCTCTCAGCCGGGGCGGTCGACATCCCGGTGACGACGACGGACGACGTCGTCGCGAGCGACGGGCAGTGTTCCCTGCGCGAGGCGATCCAGGCAGCGAATGCCGACTCGCCGTCTCACGGCTGTCCGGCGGGCAGCGGCACCGACGCCATCCTGCTCGGGCCCGGCCATTTCACCTTGACGCTGAGCGGCCCCGCCGAGAACTTCGACTCTCTCGGCGATCTCGACATCACCAGTCCGCTGAGCATCACGGGGGCTGGGACCGGCAGCACGATCATCGACGCGAGCGGATTCATGCCCGCGCAACCCGACCGGGCGATCGAGGTACGGCCCGGGGGCGACGTCGTGCTCCGGGACCTCACCGTGTCGGGTGGACATGCGCCGGATGGCGCATCCGCAGCGCCGGTGTTCGGGATCCAGGGCAACCCGGGAGAAACGAAGATCGGGGTCTCCGGCGGCGCCGGCGGCGACGGCGGCGGCATCCTGAACCGCGCGACGCTGACGCTCGAGAACGTGGACGTGAAGGCCAACCACGCTGGTGACGGCGGCGCGGGAGGCGACGCCTCCGGCGGTTCGGGGAACGGGTGTGCCTGCGACGCCGGTAGCGGCTTCGGCGGCCTCGGCGGCGACGGCGGAAACGGCGGGGGAGTGGCCAACCTCGGCACGCTCACGGTGAGGACCAGCACGATCGAGGGCAACCTGGCCGGCACGGGTGGCCACGGGGGCGGAGGGTTCGGCGGGGCCGGCGGAGTCGTCGGCAACAACGTCGGCCGGGGCGGCGACGGCAATGGAGGCGCCCCCGGGGCGGGCGGCTCCGGCGGCGGAATCTTCAACGAGGGCACGCTCACGGTGCAGGGGTCCTCGATGCTCGGCAACAACGCGGGCGACGCCGGCTCCGGCAACTCGGGCTTCGGCGGCGCCGGGGGCACGTCCAGCGGCGGCGTGTTCCATGGCGCCGACGGCACCGGCCACGGCAGTTCGGGAGGCGACGGGGGCTTCGGGGGCGGCATATCCGACAGCTTGTCGGTCGTGGTCCCCGGCACATCCATCTCCGACAGCACCCTGGCGGGCAACGGAAGCGGCAGCGGCGGCGCCGGGGGTACCGGCTGGGGAGGCGGACCGGGCGGCAACTCGTTTGCCGGAAACGGCGGCGACAGCGGCTACGGCGGCGCGCTGCTGTTCCTCGACAACGGGGACAAGCTGTCCAACTCGACGATCACGGGCAATGTGACCGGGGTCGGGGGCGCGCAGGGCTCGGCGATCATCACCACCAGCGGCACCGCCACGAATGCCGACGACGGGATCGGCCGGGACGGGTTCGCGCTCGCGTCCGTCAGCGCCGGGGCGGTGCTGCTCCACGACACGATCTTCGGGAACGGCTTGCCGCCGGGCGTTCCGGAGCCGATCGGCATGGGACACACGACGGTGTTCCTGATCGCCGGATCGACCACCATCAGCAACTCCATCATCGCTGGCGAGTGCGCGGTGAACGGGGCAAGCCCCCTGAACGACGGTGGACACAACCTCGCTGCCGGGGCGGTCGGCTGCCCGGGCTCTTCCGGTGATCCCAAGCTCTCAGCACTCGCCGACAACGGGGGCCCCACTCCCACGATGGCGCTTGCCCCCGGCAGCGCGGCAATCGACAAGGTGCCCGCCACCGGCGCGAGCTGCCCGCCCGCGGATCAGCGCGGCGTTGCGCGGCCGCAGTTCGCGGCGTGCGACATCGGCGCTTTCGAGCTCGCCCCGGTTCCGCCTGCCGGCGGCGACACCGTGGCGCCGAAGGTGAGCCACGTGTCGGTGAGCCCGCGGACCTTTGCCGTCGGGCCCAAGGCCACGCCCCGAGCGTCCAAGCGCCGCCGGCGGGCCAAGGGCACGAGGATCGCGTTCCAGGTTTCCGAGGTGGCTCAGATGAAGCTGTCGTTCCAGCGCAGGCTGGCGGGAATAAAGCTGAGGAACAAGAGTGGGAAGCTGCGTTGCGTGGCCGCCACAAGGCGCAGCAAGCGAACGCTTCTGGCCCAGGTGAAGAGCCGCCTCGGCGCCAAGGCCGGCGGGCCGGGAGCCGCCGCCAGGATCAAGCGCGCGCTCCGGCATGCTCGCTGCGCTCGCTTCGCCACCAGGGGCGCGCTCAGCCGCTCGGCGAAGGTGGGAGCCAACACCGTGGCGTTCTCAGGCAGGGTCGGCCGAAAGGCGCTGCGACCCGGCGCCTACCGCGTGCGGGTCACCGGCAGCGACGCCGCCGGAAACCGCTCGCGGCCGGCCGCCGCAGCGTTCCGAGTCGTGGCTCGTTAACTCGCCTGGAGGCGCCCCCGAAAGCAGGAGAGCCCGCTCGTCTGAGCGGGCTCTCTCTTGCAATCGGGGCGCCGAGATTCGAACTCGGGACCTCACCGACCCGAACGGTGCGCGCTACCAGGCTGCGCCACGCCCCGAACGGGGTGAGTCTAGCTCTGCTCAAGCAGAACGGCAGACCGCGGAGCACCCACCTCCTCGCCCCCGCCGATGAGCTCCTCCTCGGGCCGCCCGTGCTTGGGCAGCACCGGGGTGAGCGCGAGCAGCAGGACCGACAGCCCGGCGACAACCCAGAGGCTCCGCTCGGTGGCGTGCTGGAAGCCGGAGTGCTTCAGGACGGAGAAGAAGACGGTCCCGATCACCGCGACCCCGACGGCCGATCCGAGCTGCTGGATCGCGTTCAGCACACCCGATGCCGAGCCGACCTCCTCGTCGGACACCGCCGCCAGGATGATGCTGAACAGCGGCGCGATCAGCAGGCCGATCCCGACGCCCAACAGGAACTCGGCCGGCGCCAGGTCCCAGCTCGTCAGCGACGCGCCGTTCGAGTGGATCGCGGCGACCATCCACGCGATGCCTCCGAACAGCACGACGGCTCCGCCCTGGATCACCGGCCGGCCGTACTTCGGCCCGAGCCAGCCGCCGGACAGACCCGCGCCGATCGACGTTCCGATCGCCCACGGGACCAGCGTCAGACCCGAGTGGATTGGGCTGTAGTGCAGCGCGATCTGGAAGTACAGCGTCGGGATGAGCAGCACGCCCGCCATGCCGGAGAACAGCACGAGGATGATCATGCTGCCGCCCACGTAGCCCGGCTTCGAGAACACGCTCGGGACGACCAGCGGGTCGCCTCCGCGTGCCTGCCGGCGACGCTCGTAGAACGCGAAGCCCACGAACGCGACCGCGCTCACCGCCATCGACGCGAACGCCCATGCCGGCCAGCCGGCCTCGCGGCCCTGGATCAGCGGGTAGACGAGCAGCACGGCGGCGACGGTGAACAGCCCGGCGCCGCCGAAGTCGACCGTGAGCTTGCGCGGGGAGCGCGACTCGGGCATGACCAGATACGCGCCGAGCATTCCGGCCAGCCCGAGCGGCAGGTTGACGAAGAAGATCGACCTCCACTCGGTGCCGAACAGGTCACCGCTCACGAGCGCGCCGCCGACGATCGGGCCGAACACGGCGGCGAGCCCCATCACGGGACCCCAGATGGCGAAGGCCTTCGGCAGCTCTTCCGCCGAGAAGACCTCCTTGATCACGCCGAGCCCCTGGGGAATCATCAGCGCGCCGAACGCGCCCTGGGCGAGCCGGAAGACGATCAGCATCGTCGGCGATGAGGCGAAGCCGCACGCCATCGACGCCGCGGTGAAGCCGGCCGCGCCGAGGATGAACAGGCGTCGCCGTCCGAAGATGTCTCCCAGCCGTCCGCCGGTCACGAGCCCGACGCTGAACGCGAGCGCGTAGCCGCCCACGATCCACTGCAGCTGGGTGGACGTGGCGTGCAGGTCGAGGCGGATCGAGGGGCTGGCGACGTTGACGATCGTCGCGTCGAGCAGGTCCATGCACTCGGCCGCGAGGATCACGAACAGGATGAGCCACCGCTTCGGGTGGCCGGTGTTGGTGGTGGGTTGCATGTGCGAGTTCCTTCGATTTAGAACAGTGTTCGTAAAAGACGAACAGTGTTCTAGCATACGAACAGTGATCGTGCCAACTACACTGTTCCAGCGATGACGGCCGAGCCGCTGCCAGAGCCGCCGCGTCCCGGGGGCCCCAGGAAGGGGACGCGCAAGCGCCGAACGCTCAACCGCGACGCGATCGTGGACGTGGCGCTCGCGATCGTCGACGAGCACGGCCTCGCGGGTCTCTCGATGCGCAACGTGGCCGGGCGGCTCGAGACGGGCCCGGCGTCCCTGTACGCACACGTGGCGAACAAGGACGAGCTGACCGAGCTCGTCTACGACCGCGTGCTCGGCGAGATCGAGATCCCCGAGCCGGACCCGAAGAACTGGCAGAAGCAACTGAAGTCCGCGCTGCGCGCGATGCACGACGTGCTGATCGCCCACCGCGACATCTCCTACGCCAGCCTCGCCCGCATCCCGCTCGGGCCGAACATGATCGCGACGTCGGAGAAGTTCCTCGCGATCATGCACGCCGGCGGCGTGCCCGACCGCGTGGTCGGCCTCGCCATGGACTTCCTCTCGCTGGCGGTCAACTCGCTCGCCTACGAGCAGAGCCTGTACCCGCCCGAGGCGAGCGAGGAGGAGATCCAGGGTTACTACGACAGCGTGCACGAGTACTTCGCCTCGCTTCCCGCGGCCCGGTTTCCCCTGCTGGTGGGGATGATCGACGCGTTCATGGAGCCCGAGCCCGAGGAGCGCCTGAACTTCGCACTCGACGTGCTCGTGCAGGGCGTGGGCGCGCTCGCGGAATCCGCCAAGCGCCGCAGGTAGGCTCTTTCGCATGGCCGCGTCGCTGCTCCCCGCCCCCACCACCAACCCGCTCCGGCGCATCGCGTTCGACATCAACACCGAGCGCGCCGCGCGCTCGTCGGGCATCCCGTTCCCGCCCGGCCCGATGAACTTCAGCCTCGTCCGCACGCGCCGCTTCTCGCAGAACCCGCTGCCGATCCTGCTCGACTGCTACGAGCGCCACGGGCCGGTGTTCTCGCTCCGCCTGCTGCACAGCCCGGTGGTGTTCGCGCTGGGCCCCGAGGCCAACCACTTCATCACCGTGTCGAACGCCGCCAAGTTCCGCTGGCGCGACGGCAGCATGGGCGACCTGATCCCGCTGCTCGGCGACGGCCTGCTGACGATCGACGGCCCGTACCACCGCCAGTCGCGCAAGGTGATGCTGCCGTCGTTCCACCGCGAGCGGGTGGCGCTGTCGGCGGACACGATGGTCGAGGAGATCACACACGCGCTCGAGTCGTGGGCGCCCGGGCAGACCGTCGACGTCTACCACTGGACGCGCAGCCTGGCGCTGCGGATCGCGATGCGCGCGCTGCTCGGCTTCGACGCCGACCGCGGCGAGGACCTCCACGCCGCCGACGAGTTCGAGGAGGCGCTCGCATTCTGGGGGCGCGACTACCTGCTGCAGGTGCTGCGCGGCCCGTTCTCCCCGTTCAACCACATGCGGAAGCACCGCGCACGGCTCGACTCGCTGATCTACGACGAGATCGGCCGCCGGCGCTCGAGCGGCGAGCGGCGGGAGGACCTGATGAGCGTGCTGCTCGACGCGACCGACGACGCCGGCGAGCCGCTGTCCGACCGCGAGATCCGCGACCACCTGATCACGCTGCTGTTCGCGGGCCACGACACCACCACGTCCACCGTGTCGTTCCTGTTCTACGAGCTCGCGCGGGCGCCCGAGGCGCTGGCGCGCGTGACCGACGAGCTCGACACGGTGCTCGCCGGGCGAGAGCCCACCGCGGAGGAGCTCATTGCCGGGCTGCCCGAGCTCGAGGCCGTGATGGACGAGACGCTGCGCATGTACCCGCCCGCCTGGGTCGGCCCGCGGCGCGCGGTCGAGAGCTTCGAGCTGGCGGGCACGGCCGTGCCCGCGGGCGCGCTCGTGAACTACTGCTCGTGGGCGAGCCACCGCCTCGGCGACGTGTTTCCCGACCCGCACCGCTTCGACCCCACTCGCTTCACCCCCGAGCGCAAGGCCGCGCTGCCGAAGGGCGCGTACGTACCGTTCGGCGGCGGCTCGCGCACCTGCATCGGCATGCGCTTCGGCCAGCTCGAGATCAAGACGATCGCCGCGCTCGTGCTGCAGCGCTACCGGCTCGAGCTGCCATCCGACTACAAGCTCGACGTCAGGATGATGCCCACACTGAGCCCCAAGAAGGGCCTGCCGCTGCGGGTCACGGAGCGCCGCGCCGCGGCGGCCGCCGCCGCCTAGCTCTTACCGGCGCCGTTCTCGCTGTCGCCGATCGACAGCACCGACAGGAAGGCCTCCTGCGGCACCTCGATGCGGCCGACCTGCTTCATGCGCTTCTTGCCCTGCTTCTGCTTCTCGAGCAGCTTCTTCTTCCGGCTGATGTCGCCGCCGTAGCACTTGGCGATCACGTCCTTGCGCACCGCCTTCACGGACTCGCGCGCGATGATGCTCGACCCGATCGACGCCTGGATCGCAACCTCGAACTGCTGGCGCGGGATCTGCTTGCGCAGCCGCTCGGTCATCGCGCGGCCGGCGTTGTAGGCCTTGTCCTTGTGGACGACCATCGAGAGCGCGTCCACCATGTCGCCCGCGAGCAGGATGTCGAGCTTGACGAGGTCCGACGGGCGCATGCCGATCAGGTCGTAGTCGAGCGACGCGTAGCCCTTCGTGCGCGACTTGAGCTGGTCGAAGAAGTCGAGCACGATCTCGGCGAGCGGCAGGTCGTACTGGATCTGCACGCGCTGCGGCGAGAGGAAGTGCATGTCCACGTGCGTGCCGCGGCGCTCCTGGCAGAGCTCCATCACCGCGCCGACCGCCTCCTTCGGGCAGAGGATCGAGGCGCGGATGTAGGGCTCGCGGATCTCCTCGATCAGCCCGCGGTCCGGCATGTCCGAGGGCGAGTGCACCTCCACCACGTCGCCGTTCGTGAGCGTGACCTCGTACTCCACGTTCGGCGTGGTGGCGAGCAGCTCCAGGTCGTACTCGCGCTCGAGGCGCTCGCGGACGATGTCCATGTGGAGCAGGCCGAGGAAGCCGCACCGGAAGCCGAAGCCGAGCGCGGTTGAGGTCTCAGGCTCCCAGGACAGCGCCGCGTCGTTGAGAGACAGCTTCTCGAGCGCGTCGCGTAGGTCCGGATAGTCGTCCGAATCGACCGGGTAGAGCCCGCAGAAGACCATAGGCTTGACCTCGCGGTAGCCAGGCAGCGGATCGGTCGCCCGGTACGCCCTGGTGGTCAGGGTGTCGCCGACGCGCAGCCTCGTCACGTCCTTGATCCCGGTGATCAAGAACCCCACTTCACCCGCGTGCAGGGCATCGGCCGATGTCATCTGCGGAGTGAAGAAGCCGATGTCGTCGATCTCGGCTTCCGTGCCGGCCTGCATCGCTCGGATCGCCTCGCCCTTCGTGAACGTGCCGTCGACCACCCGGATGTAGGCGATGACCCCGCGGTACTGGTCGAACTCGGAGTCGAAGATCAGCGCACGTGGCGGTCCATCCGGATCGCCCGCGGGCGGTGGCACCCGTTCGATCAGCTCGTCCAGCACCTCCCCGACGCCCAGGCCGGTCTTGGCGCTGATCCGGCGAACCTGGTCGGCTGGCTCGCCCAGCAGGTCCGCGACCTCCTCGGCCACCCGTTCGGGCTCAGCCCCCGGAAGGTCGACCTTGTTGAGGCATGGGATCAGCTCGAGCCCGGCCTCGACGGCGAGATACGTGTTGGCGACCGTTTGTGCCTCGACTCCCTGCGAGGCGTCGACCACGAGCAGCGCCCCCTCGCACGCCTGCAGCGACCGCGACAACTCGTA
>DASXCV010000287.1:0-1747 GCA_036491015.1 Thermoleophilaceae bacterium
GAGCCGCCGAAGCGGTCCGCCAGCTCGGCCTCGTAGGTCGCGCCGTAGAGCATCGGCCGCGGGTTGTCGGACATGCCGCCGTCGACGGCCACGTAGGTCCGAACGCCGGGCACCTCCTTCACCGTGCCCACGCGGTAGAGCGTCACGCCCGCGTTGCCCACGAGCGAGCGCCCCGGCTCGCACAGCACGGTCACGCCTTCGGGCGCGCGCGCGAGGAGCGCCTCCACGTACTCGTCCACGCCGGGCGGGTGCTGGTCGCTCGTGTACGCGATCGCGAGGCCGCCGCCGAGGTTGAGCAGCGGGTAGTCGCCAAGCGCCGACAGCACCTCGGCGATCCGCTCGAGCGGATCGAGGTCGAAGATCTGGGAGCCGATGTGCGCATGGAGCCCGCGCACCTCGAGCGTGTCGATCCGGTCGAGCGCGCGCGACAGGTCGTCGATCTGGAAGCCGAACTTGGAGTCGACCTGGCCGGTCTGGATCTTCTCGTGTGTGTCGGGCTCGATCCCCGGCGTCACGCGCAGGAGGATCTTCTGGCCCGGGGCGAGGCGCTCGAGCCGGTCGAGCTCGTCGAACGAGTCGGCCACGATGTGGCCCACGCCCTCCTCCACCGCGTAGCGCAGCTCGGCCTCGGTCTTGTTGTTGCCGTGGAAGTAGATGCGCTCGGGCGCGATGCCACCGCGCAACGCGAGGTACAGCTCGCCGCCCGAGGCAACATCCGCAGAGATGCCCTCGGCCGCGAGGAGCGCGAAGACCGCCGTGCAGGGGAACGCCTTGCTCGCGTAGATCACCTCGAAGCGGTCGGTGCGCGCACGGAAGGCGTCCAGGTACGCGCGGGCCCGCGCGCGGATGTCGTCCTCGGCGTAGACGTATGCGGGCGTGCCGTACTCGCGCGCCAGCTCCACCACGTCGCAGCCGCCGATCTCGAGCCGCCCCGCCTCGCCCAAGCGCGAACCGATCGGGTAGACGTGCGACAACGCTGCCGCGTCCTGGGTCGTGCGCCCGGCCATGGTGCGCGATGCTAGTTAAAACCATGACCGCCCGGGCCCCAGAGATAGGCGAACACGACGGCCTCTCGTACGCGCTCTTCATGCCGGACGGAGAGCCGGAGGCGGGCGTGCTGATCCTCCATGGCGCAGGCTCGGCGAAGGAGAGCCACTTCGACTTCGCGCGCGTGTGCGCGGCGTACGGGTTCTCCGCCCTCGCCTACGACGCCCGCGGCCATGGCCGCTCGAACGGCGCCTGGGGTCCCGGCGCGATCGACGACGCCGTCGCGCTGCTCGATCTCCTGCGCGAGCGCGGAGCGCCGGCCGTGGCGCTCCGCGGCTCGAGCATGGGCGGGTTCAGCGCGCTGCTCGCCGGGGCAAAGGACGGCCGTGCCGCCGCCGTTGCCGCCATCTGCCCCGCGCCCGAGGATCTTCTGCGCCGCGGCTTTCGCTCGAGCAGGCTCGACGGGTTCGAGGCCGACGTGGCCGCGCTCGAGCCCTGGCTCGAGCAGGTGAGCGTCCGCGACGCCGCCGCCTCGCTCGCGCCCGACACCGCGCTGCTCCTGCTCCACGCCGAGGGCGACGAGCAGGTGCCTTACACGGTGTCGCAGGAGCTGTACGACGCCGCCGGGCGCCCCAAGCGGCTGCTGCTCCTGCCGGGCGGCCACCACCGCTCGCTCCAGCACGACGGCGAGATCCAGGCGGAGACGGTCAAGTTCATCGCCCGCGCGGTCCGCGGCGAGCTGGGCTGACTAGCCGCTTAG
>DASXCV010000288.1:0-25215 GCA_036491015.1 Thermoleophilaceae bacterium
CACGTCGTCGCGGGTGGCTCCGTCGCCGTGATAGAGCCCGTAGGCGCGCCGGCGCCGGCCGCCGTCGGAGATGACGACGGCGACGTTGTGGTTCTCGACCAGGTTGCGCAGCAGGTCGGGGAGGTCGTCGAGCGCGTCGCGCACGAGCTCCTCGAAGTCGTCGTCGTCGTAGGGGTCGAGGTCGAGGAAGTCGGTCTCGTCGGGCTCGGCCGCGACGCCCTGGCGGGCCAAACGCTCGGCGCGGAGCACGACCTGCTCGAAGTCGGCCTCGGACTCGGGCTCGCGCCAGTCGGCCAGGCGCAGGCCGATCGTCATGGCGCCGCCGAAGACGACGGCGACCCCGGTGAGGATGACCGCCAGCGTCTCGATCGCCTTGACCGTCGGATCGATGCTGAAGCCCTGCAGGATGACCACGAGCGTCAACCCGGCGCACAGCGCGACGACGGCGGCGAAGACGATGCGGCGGGTCGGCGACATCAGCCCCGCATCGCTCGGGCGATGACGACGCGCTGGATCTCGTTGGTGCCCTCGTAGATCTGCGTGATCTTGGCGTCGCGCATCATGCGCTCCACCGGGTACTCCTTCACGTAGCCGTAGCCGCCGAGCACCTGCACGGCCTCGGTCGTGACGGCCATCGCCGTGTCAGAGCAGAAGAGCTTGGCCATCGCCGAGTACTTGCCCATGTCGGCCTCGAGGCGGTCCACCTTCGCGCACGCCTTGTAGAGCAGCTCGCGCGCGGCGGCGCACTGCGTCTCCATGTCGGCGAGCTTGAACTGGATTCCCTGGAAGGCGATGATCGGCTTGCCGAACTGGCGGCGCTCCTTCGCGTACGCCGCGGCGAAGTCGGTGGCGCCCTGCGCGAGGCCGAGGCCCTGCGCGGCCACGCCGAGGCGCGAGCGGTCGAGGGTCGCCATCGCCACCTTGAAGCCCGCGTTGGCCTCGCCGATCAGGTTCTCCGCCGGCACGCGCACGTCGGTGAACACCGGCTGGCCGGTGGGCGAGCCGCGGATGCCCATCTTGTGCTCCAGCTTGCCGATCTCCACTCCCGGCCAGTCGCGCTCCACCACGAACGCCGAGATGCCGCGCGAGTGGCCCTCGTCCGGGTTCGTGACCGCGAACACCACGAACAGGTCGGCCACGCCCAGGTTGGTGATCCAGTTCTTCTCGCCGTCGAGGATCCAGTCGTCGCCGTCGCGCACCGCCCGCGTGCGCATGCCGCCCGGGTCCGAGCCCGCCTCCACCTCCGACAGGGCGAACGCCGGCGTCCACTCGCCGCTCGCGAGCCGCGGGAGGTACTTCTGCTTGAGCTCGTCCGAGCCGAACAGCTTGATCGGCAGCGAGCCCAGCTCCTGCACCATCAGGATCAGAGCGGTCGAAGCGCAGGCTTTCGCGAGCTCCTCCACCGCGATGTTGAGGGTCAGCGTGCCGGTGCCCGTACCGCCATGCTCCGCATCGAACGGCAGGCCGAGGATGTCCTGCTCGGCGAGCAGCTTGCGCAGGTCGTACGGGTACTCCGCCTTCTCGTCGATCTCCGCCGCCCGCGGCGCCACGCGCTCCTGCGCGATCTGGCGGACCACCTCTCGGAACTCGAGCTGCTCGTCCGTGAGGAGATAGGTGTCGGCTGTGGCTTGGTCCGCGATGTCGTGGATTATGCCGACGTGGTTCTCGTCGCACCCGACAGCTTCAAGGGCACGCTCTCCGCAGTCGAGGTCGCACACGCGATTGCCGAAGGTCTGCGCGAGGGCGGTGCCGAGGCGCGGGAGCTGCCGATCGGCGACGGCGGCGAGGGCACGATGGAGGCGCTCGTGGCGACGCTTGGCGGCGAGTACCGGGAGGCCGAGGTGAGCGATCCGCTCGGTCGCCCGATCACGGCGCGCTTCGCGCTGCTGCCCGATGGCCGCGCGGTGGTGGAGACCGCTCAGGCGAGCGGGTTCGCCCTGGTGGCGGAGGCCGAGCGCGATGTGTGGGCCGCGTCCACACGCGGCACGGGCGAGTTGATCGCCGCGGCGGTACAGGCGGGAGCACAGAATGTGATCGTCACGGTGGGCGGCAGCGCGACCATGGACGGGGGCGCCGGCGCGGTGGAGGCGCTCGAGGAGGCCGGGGTCGACCCGAAGCTCGAGGTGCTGTGCGACGTGCGCCTGCCGTTCGAGCAGGCGCCGAGCGTGTTCGGGCCGCAGAAGGGCGCGGACCCGAGGATGGTGAAGCGCCTCGAGCGCCGCCTCGACAAGTTCGCGGCGGCTGCCCCGCGCGACCCCCGCGATGTGCCGATGACCGCCGCGGCCGGCGGGCTCTCCGGCGGTCTGTACGCCTACCGCAACGCGAAGCTCGTGCTGGGTGCGGCCTACGTGCTCGACACGCTCGGCTTCGACGAGCTGATGCGCGCGGCGCGCGCGGTCGTGACGGGAGAGGGCAAGCTCGACGACCAGACGCTCGCCGGCAAGGCCGTGGGCGAGGTGGCCACGCGTTGCCGCCAGTCCGGCGTGTGGTGCCACGCGGTGGTTGGCACGAATGCCCTTGACGAGTTCGCGATCCGCCTGCTGGACTTCGCCAGTGTCAGAGCGGCGAGGACCAAAAAAGAGCTACGCCATGTTGGGTATTCCTTGTCCCGGGAAAGCGGAGTAACTTAGGCAAGTCCAGGAAGGGTCCCCGACCTTTTAGGGAGGAACAATGGCGACCCTGCCGACATCCGGACTCGACTCCGCGGACGAGCATTCACGTGCCGTCCGGCGGCTGGAGGACGCGATGAACAGACACGCCCAGCTCAACGAGGTCTACCAACAGTCACTCGGCACAGGGCGGGAACTCGGCGCGTTCATGCGTTTGCGTGAGGCGCGCAAAGAGGTGACCGCGTTCGAGAGATGGCTGCACTGGGTGGACGACGACCGAATGGCGGTGTCACCGCCCGCCGATGAGGTGGAGCTGGAGGAGGTGCTGGGGCACTAGGAGGTAGTCCTAGTTGCTGGTTGCTAGTTGCTAGTGGCTAGATCTGAACCTGCCCGTCCCTTCGACGTTCTCCAGTAGGTAGTCGTAGGCGGGCAGGGTCAGGAACTCGGGGAAGTCGTCGGCGAGCGCGACCTGCTCGAACAGCATGCGCGACTCCTTCGGCCGCCCCTGCTTCTCGAACCACTCGTCGTCGCCGATCTCCTCGCGGATCTTCTCGAGCTCCTCGGTGGCAATCCGCTCCACAAGCTCGGGCGTGACCTTCTCGCCGCCGTGGAGCTCGGCGCCATGGCGTAGCCACTGCCACACCTGCGAGCGTGCGATCTCGGCCGTCGCGGCGTCCTCCATCAGGCCGTAGATGCCCGCGGCGCCGTTGCCCCGCAGCCACGACGAGATGTACTGGATGCCGACGTTCACGTCGCTGCGGAGACCCGCCTCGGTGATGTCGCCGGGTGTCGAGGCCACGTCCAGCAGCTCGGCGGCGCTCACGTTCACCTCATCGCGCTTGCGGTCCACCTGGTTCGGCTTGTCGCCGAGCACGGCGTCGAACTGCTCGGTCGCGTTCTTCACCGAGTCCGGGTGCGCTACCCAGGTGCCGTCGAAGCCGTCGGTGGCCTCGCGCTTCTTGTCGTCGCGCAGCTTGGCCTGCGCCTTCTCGTTGGCCTCCTCGTCGGTGCGGCTCGGGATGAACGCGGCCATGCCGCCCATCGCGTGCGCGCCGCGCCTGTGGCACGTCTTCACGAGCAGCTCCGTGTACGCGCGCATGAACGGCACGGTCATCGTCACGCTGTTGCGGTCCGGCAGCGTGAAGTCCGCGCGGTCCCGGAAGCACTTGATCATCGAGAACATGTAGTCCCAGCGGCCGGCGTTCAGGCTGCAGCCGTGCTCGCGCAGCTCGTAGAGGATCTCGTCCATCTCGAAGGCGGCGGGCACCGTCTCGATCAGCACCGTGGCGCGCACGGTCCCGCGGTCGATCCCCAGCTCCTCCTGGGCGTGGTTGAACACGTCGTTCCAGAGCCGTGCCTCGAGGTGCGACTCCATCTTCGGCAGGTAGTAGTACGGGCCGCTGCCGGCGTCGAGCAGCCGCTGAGCGTTGTGGAAGAAGTAGAGGCCGAAGTCCACGAGGCAGCCGGCGATCGGCTCGCCGTCCACGGTCATGTGCTTCTCCGGCAGGTGCCAGCCGCGCGGACGCACGAGCAGCGTCGCCACCTCGGCGTTCAGCTTGTACTCCTTGCCGTCGTCCTGCTTGAACTCGATCGTGCGCTCGATCGCGTCCGTGAGGTTCACTTGGCCCTCGATCATGTTCTCCCACGTCGGCGAGTTCGAGTCCTCGAAGTCCGCCATGAACCCGCGCGCGCCCGAGTTGAGGGCGTTGATCACCATCTTGCGCTGGGTCGGTCCCGTGATCTCCACGCGGCGGTTCTGGAGGTCCAGCGGCGCCGGCGCGACGGTCCACGAGTCGTCCTCGCGGATCGCTCGCGTCTCGTCGAGGAAGTCGAGCGTGCCGCCGTCGAGGAGCGCCTTCGCGCGCTCGCGGCGCTTCGCCAGCAGCTCCTGCCGTGTCGGCTCGAACTCGCGGTGCAGGCCGGCCACGAATTCGAGCGCGTCCGGCGTAAGCACCTCCTCCATGCGGCCGGTGAGGGGCGCGTGGATCTCAAGGCCCTGTACGTCAACGCTTGCCATTCGTGCTGCCTCCCTGAATCGACTTCTGAATCAGCTCTATCGGGTGGAGTACCCGTAGCGGGTGCCCCATCTGCTCGCTCACGGCGGCGATCTGGATCGCGCAGCCCGGGTTGCCCGCGGCGATCGTCTCCGCGCCGGTGGCAAGCAGGTTTTCCACCTTGCGGCGCCCAAGCTCGGTGGCGGGCTCGGGGTTCAGCAGGTTGTAGATACCCGCTGAGCCGCAGCAAATCTCCCAACCTTCGGGCTCGACCAGCTCGAGCTCCGGAATCTCCTTCAGAAGCTCGCGCGGCTGGGCGCGCACGGCCTGCGCATGGGCGAGGTGGCAGGCGTCGTGATAGGCGACCTTGGTGGGGACCGGGTGGCGCGGCGCGCGCGAGCCGGCGTCCGCGAGCAGCTCGGCGATGTCGCGCACCTTGGCGCTGAACGCCTGCGCGCGCTCCGCCCACTGCGGGTCCTCGCGCAAGAGGTGCCCGTAGTCCTTCATCGACGAGCCGCAGCCCGCCGCATTGGCCACCACGAAGTCGCAGCTCTCGAACGCCTCGATCGTCGCCTTCGCGAGCTCGGTCGAGTCGTAGCCCGTGTGCAACTGGAGCGCGCCGCAGCAGCGGGGCAGGCGCGGGGCGCGCACCTCGAAGCCCTCGGCCGCGAGCACCCGCGCGGTGGCCACGTTCACGTCGTGGAAGAACACGCGCTGCACGCAGCCCTGGAGCAGCCCCACGGTGCCGCGCTGCTCGCCCTGCGCGCGCACGTGCTCGGGCAGGCGCTTCATCGTGTCGCGCAGCGGGGTGGAGGGCGTGAGCGACGTGACCGCGCGCAGGCGCGGGAACGGCCCGCCCTGGCGCGCCAGGCGCGGGATGCCGAGTTTGCGACCGAGTGCCATCAGCGGGGCGAGCGCGCGCAGCCGCCCGGGGTGTGGGAACAGCTCGAACACCAGGCCGCGGAAGAGGCGGTCGCCGGCCGTGCGCTCGTGGTTGCGCTCCACCTGCGCGCGCGTGTCCTCGATCAGCTTGTCGTACTGCACGCCCGACGGGCAGGCGGTCACGCATGCCATGCAGCCGAGGCAACGGTCCCAGTGCGTGACCATCGGCGCGGACAGCTCGGCGCCGCGCTCGGCCTCGTCCATCAACACGATCCGCCCGCGCGGCGAGTCCATCTCCTCGCCCCACAGGTCGTAGGTCGGGCAGGTGGGCAGACAGAAGCCGCAGTGCACGCAGTCCTCGATCAGGTCGCGCTCGGGCACGCGCACGGTGTCGAAGTTCGGCATTCAGATCCCTCCCGCGAAGGTGCCGGGAGCGAACACGCCGGCGGGGTCGAAGCGCTGCTTCACGCGCTCGGCGAGTGCCGACGGCTCCGCGTCCCAGACATCGAGCGAAGCCCGCACGTCGCGCGGCGCGTCGAGCACCACGCACTTGACCGGCGCCAGCTCCGCGCGCAGGTCGGCGATGCGCACCGGGTCGAGCGTGATCCACGAGATGCCGAGCGACGCGCGCCCCACGAGCGAGCCGCCGAGCGCCTCGGCCGCGCCGATCGTGCGGGCCAGCTCGGTCTGGCGGCCCGACACGCGCACCACCGCGTGGTCGGCGCTCCGCTGCTCGCTGCGCTGGCGCGCCCACAGCTCGAAGTCGTCCTCCACGATCCCGGTGTCGAGCCCCGCGTCCGTGAGCACGCGCGCGGCGGCCTCGGCCTGAGGGCCCGCCGTGGCGCCGCCGAGCCGGGCGAGCGCCGCGCCCTCGCTGCCCGCCCAGCGCACGTCCACGCACTCCTTCTCGAGCGAGGCGTGCGCGAGCGCCGAGGCTCCCTTCGCCACCAGCTCAGGGTCGTCCGAGCGGCCGATCGCCGTGACCGTCTCGCGCGGCTGCGGGTGAAGCCGCACCGCCACCAGGAGGATCAGCCCGAGCGTGCCGAACGAGGCGGAGAAGAGCTTGGCCAGGTCGTATCCCGCCACGTTCTTGATCACCGTGCTGCCGGCCTTGGCCACGGTGCCGTCGGACAGCACGACGGTCATCCCGAGCACGAGGTCGCGCGGCGCGCCGTAGCGGTGGCGCAACGGGCCAGAGTCTCCGGTGGCCATCACACCGCCGATCGTGGCCGCCGCCCCCTCGCCGAGCGGCGGGTCGAGCGCGAGCATCTGCCCGGCGGCGGCGAACCTCTCCTGCGCCTTCACGAGCGGAACCCCCGCCTCGAGGATCGCGGTGAGGTCACCCTCGTTGTGCGCGATCACCTGGTCGAGCCCGGCGGTGGAGACCACCACCGCCGGATCGGCCGCCGGCGTGCCCCACTCGAACTTCGTCCCGCCTCCGCGCACACGCAGTACCTGCCCGCTGCGTCCGCAATCCGCAATCAGCGCCGCAGCTTCGTCCCGGCTCCCTGGCGCTTCCGTGCGGAGCTCCTGCGTGGCCATCAGAAGCGCTCCGCGATGCCCGCGGCCTCGAGCGGGTGCTGCCGGTAGGGGCCGGGCACCTCGCCGCACAGCCGCGGCGTGGGCATCACCTTGCCGGGGTTGGCCATGCCCGCCGGGTCGAAGGCACAGCGCAGCCGCTGGAACGCATCGAAGTCGGGCTCGTCGAACATGCGCGGCATGTAGCCCTTCTTGTCGAAGCCCACGCCGTGCTCGCCGGTGATCGAGCCGCCGGCCTCCACGCACGCGGCCAGTATCTGGCCCGACAGCTCCTCGGCTCGCTCGGCCTCGCCCTCGGTATGGCCGTCGTAACAGACGAGCGGATGCAGGTTGCCGTCGCCCGCGTGGAACACGTTGGCCACGCGCATGCCGTACTCCTTCGACAGCTCCTCGATGCGCGCGAGCACCTCCGGCAGCCGGGTGCGCGGGATCACGCCGTCCTGCACGTAGTAGTGCGTGGACACGCGGCCCATCGCGGCGAACGCCGCCTTGCGCGCCTTCCAGATCAGGGCGCGCTCGTCCTCGCTCTGCGCCACGCGGATGCCCGTGGCGGCGTTGCGCTCGCACATCTCCTTGACCTCCTCGAAGCGGTGCTCGCACTCGGCCTCCGAGCCGTCGAGCTCCACCACGAGGGCAGCGCCGGCGTCGGCCGGGTAACCGGCGTGGGTGGCGCCCTCGGCGGCCTCGATCGCGAGCGAGTCCATCATCTCGATGGCGCCTGGAACCATGCCCGCGGACACGATGTCGGACACCGCCTGGCCGGCGTGCGAGGTGCTGTCGAAGAACGCCACCAGCGTGCGCACCGCCTCGGGCACGGGCACCACGCGCACGGTGATCTTGGTGGCGATGCCGAGCGTGCCCTCGGAGCCGACGAACGCGCCGAGCAGGTCGTAGCCCGGCTGGTCGAGCTCCTTGCCGCCGATCTGGATCAGCTCGCCGTCCGGCAGCACGAGCTCGAGCCCGGTCACGTAGTTGGTGGTGAAGCCGTACTTGAAGCAGTGCGCGCCGCCGGCGTTCTCGGCCACGTTGCCGCCGATCGAGCAGACGATCTGGGACGAGGGGTCGGGCGGGTAGAAGTGCGTCGGCCCGGCGGCCTTCGACACGTCGAGGTTGGTCACCCCGGGCTCGACCACGAGGCGCTGGTTCGGGAGGTCGACCTCGAGCACGCGGTTCATCCGGTTCACGCCGATCACGATCCCCTCCTCCACCGGCAGCGCGCCCCCGGAGAGCCCGGTGCCCGAGCCGCGCGCCACCCACGGCACCTCGGCCGCGTGGCAGGCGCGCAGCACGGCCTGCACCTCCTCGGCTGAGCCGGGCAGCACCACCGCGCGAGGCGTCACGCGGTAGCGCAGCAGCCCGTCCGACTCGTAGGTGCGGAGCTGGTGCGGGTGGGTGACTACGTTCTTGTCGCCGCAGGCCTTGCGCAGCTCGTCGATCAGCTTTTGCGCCATGCCCGCGTCATTTTGACGAGCCCCTGGCGTCAGGGCACCATCCAACTCAGCGCGCCGACCGATTGGAGCAGCGAGAGCACGCACATCAGCCCGATCATCAGCAGGCTCCAGCCGATGACCTTGCGGAACACCTCGCCCTCGCGGCCGGCCATTCCGGCGGCCGCGCACCCGATCGCGAGGTTCTGCGGCGAGACCATCTTCGCCAGCACCCCGCCCGAGCTGTTGGACGCGGCCATCAGCGTCTGGCTGAGGTTCGCGTTCTTCGCCGCCGTCACCTGAAGCACGCCGAACAGCGAGTTGGACGAGGTGTCCGACCCGGTGACGGCCGTCCCGAGCCAGCCGAGCAGCGGCGACAGGAAGGCGAAGAAGCCGCCGGCTCCCGCCGCCCACGTGCCGAGCGTGATGGTCTCACCGGAGAGGTTCATCACGTAGGCGAGGGCGAGCACCGCCATCACGGTGACGATCGCCGATCTGAGCTGCACGAGGGTGTTCCAGTAGGTCTTCACGGCGCGGCCCGGGCTCATCTTGAGCACGATCATCGAGAGCACGCCGGAGAGCAGCAGCAGCGAGCCGGCGGCCGTCGCCCAGTTGAACTTGAAAGTGAGCGACGTCGGCGCCGCGCCCTTGCTGTTGAGCACGTGCAGGCCCGGCCAGCTGAACTCCTTGGTCACGCTGTCGAGCGCGCTGTTGATGCCCTTGAGCTGGGCCACGCCGAGGACCGCGATGATGATGATGTACGGCGCGTAGGCACGGAACACCTCGCGCGGAGGCGCGCCCTCTGACTGCTTGCGCGCGACGTCCTGCTCGAGCGCGGGCGAGTGCACGGACGCGCCGGCGATCGCCGGGCGCGGGCCCGTGAAGCGACCCTGCATCGGCTCGGACGGCTGCCACACCTGCATCAGCGCGACGAGCGCCGCGGCCGAGCCGAGCGACGCCACGATGTCCGTGAGCGCGACGGAGATGTAGTTGGACGTGGCGAACTGGAGTGCCGCGAACACCGTGCCGCCGACGAGCGCGGCGGGCCATGCCTGACGTAGGCCACGGCGGCCGTCGACGACCGCGATCAGGATGAACGGGACGATGATCGCGAAGAACGGCGTCTGGCGGCCGACCATCGAGCCGAGGTCGTGCTGCGAGATGCCGGTGAGCTGGCTGAGCGTGACGATCGGAATCGCGATCGCCCCGAAGGCCACCGGAGCGGTGTCCGCGATCAGCGCGACGGTGACGGCCTTCATCGGCTTGAAGCCGAGGGCGATCAGCATCACGGAGCAGATGGCCACGGGGGTGCCGAAGCCGGCGAGCGCCTCGAGCAGCGCGCCGAAGGCGAAGGCGATGATCACCGCTTGCACGCGTTCATCCGAACTGACCGCGCCGAAAGACTGGCGCAGAATCGCGAAGTGCCCTGTCTCCTGGGTCATGTTGTAGATCCAGAGGGCGTTGATCACGATCCACATGATCGGGAAGAAGCCGAACACGGCGCCCTCGGCAGCGGCGTCCATCGACTGGCCGAATGGCATCGAATAGACCGCGATCGCGACGATGATTGCCACCGCGAGTGAGATCAGTGAGGCCGTGACCGCCTTCATCTTGAGTCCACCGAGCAGCACGAACAGCGTGACCAGCGGTAGAACAGCGAGCAGCGACGACCATCCCAACGAGTTCCCGACCGGATCGAGCACCTGCTTGTACATGCGAAATCTCCTCCCAGTTCGCTGCACCGGAGATTCCCGAGCCCTCTAGGGCGGAAACGCACAAATGCGGATCTCGCTCTTCATCACCTGCCTCGCGGACACGCTCTTTCCGGAAACTGGGCGCGCGGTCGTGGGCCTACTCGAGCGCCTGGGACACCAGGTGGAGTTCCCCGAGGAGCAGACCTGCTGCGGCCAGATGCACCTCAACACCGGCTACGAGGACGAGGGTCTCGCGCTCGCCCGGCGCTTCGAGCGCGTGTTCGCGGACGCCGAGCTGGTGGTGTCGCCATCGGCGTCCTGCGTGGGCATGGTGCGCGAGCACTGCTCGCCGGAGCTGGGCTCGCGCGTGTTCGAGCTGTCGCAGCTCCTCGTCGCACGGCTCGGCCTGGAGGATGTGGGCGCCTACTACCCGCACCGCGTGACCTACCACCCCACCTGCCACTCGCTGCGCGCGCTGCACGTGGGTGACGCCCCGCTGCGGCTGCTGCGCGCGGTGCGCGGCATCGATCTCGTCGAGCTGCCCGAGGCGGAGGAGTGCTGCGGCTTCGGCGGCACCTTCGCGGTGAAGAACCCGGACGTGTCCGCCGCGATGCTCACCGACAAGATCGCGCACGTGCTCGACACGAGCGCCGAGGTGTGCACCGCAGGCGACAGCTCGTGCCTGATGCACATCGGCGGCGGCCTCGCGCGCCAGCGCGCCGGCGTGCGCACCGTTCACCTTGCGGAGATCCTCGCCTCCACCGCGTAGTCACACCTTCTGGACATACGTCCGAGTGGCGAGATCGGGCGATCCGTTGCACACTCGAAATGTGCGGGGAGCATTGCCCATGGGGGAGCACACCGAGACCCTCGACCGAGAACTCAGGCGCCGGCTGCTGCAGGCCGACGAGCCGCTTCCCCGCTACGACTTCATCTTCCCCGGCCGCGCCGGGCGACTGCGCCACTGGCTGCGCGGCCGGGTGCCGCTGGCCGTGAAGATCGGGATCGCCGAGCTGCTCGGCCGCCTCGATCGCTGGCGCCGCCCCTCCGAGCTGGCTGAAGCGCGGGTGGTCACCGAGGCGATCGTGGCGGGCACGCGCCGGGCCGGGGAGCTCGAGTCGATTGCGCGCCGGCGGCTCGTGTCCGAACGCGTCCGGGAGTCGGCGTTCTGGCGCGCCCGCTGGGACCGCGACCACGCCACCGGGCTCGACAACATGCACGCCGCGCTCGATCAGGGCCGCGGCGTGATCGTCAGCTTCTGCCACCTCGGCTCGTTTCAGGGCAGCATCGGGCCGCTCTGCACCGAGGGCCACCGGACCACCTACATCGCCACCAACTCGTGGTTCCTCGACCGGCCCGACGGCAGCGCCTGGGGCGTGCGCATCGAGCACTGGCGGCGCGGGCTGGCGCGGATGGACGGCCGCATCGTGCGGATGCCCGGCACCTTCGACACCATGCGCGCCCTGCTCGAGCGCGGCGAGGTGACGATGCTGGCGTTCGACATGCCGGGCCGCTCCGAAACCCAGTTCCTCGGCAAGCGCGTGATGCTCACCTCGGGCACGGCGAAGCTCGCCCTGCGGACGGATTCGCTCGTCCTGCCCATGCGGCGGGTGCGGCGCGGGCTGCGGATCGTCAGCGAGTACGGGCACCCGCTCGACCCGCGGCGGCATCTCAATGCCCAGTCGCTTCAGGCTGAGCTTGCCGGGATCCACGAGCACTGGATCCTCGATCTGCCCGAGGCGCTCGAGGACCCGCGGCGTCCGGGCGCGTGGGAGGACGGCGCCGGCCCGAGCGGCTGGAGCTGTCCGGCCGGCGACTCCGCCTAGGCCAAGGTCTCGAACTCGCGGTCGCGGTCGCGGAAGTACTCCGCGCCCTCGATCGAGATGCTCGGCAGCCCGCGGTCGAGCCAGGGCGGCATCCACCAGTTGGCGTCGCCCATCAGCGCCATCACCGCGGGCACCAGCAGGCAGCGCACCACCGTCGCGTCCACCGCGATCGCCACAGCCAGTCCGACGCCGAACTCCTTCACGGTCGGGTCGCCGTTCAGGATGAACGACCCGAACACGAAGACCATGATCAGCGCCGCCGAGGTGATCACGCGCGCGGTCGCGGCAAGGCCGTCGACCACCGCCTCGTGGTTGTCGCCCGACTCGCGGTAGTGCTCCTGCATGTGGCTCATGAGGAACACCTCGTAGTCCATCGAGAGGCCGAACAGGATCGCGAACATCATCAGCGGCACGAAGCTCACGATCGGCACCGGGCCGGGCAGGCCGAGCAGCTTGGCGCCGTGTCCCTCCTGGAACACGAACGTGACGACGCCGAACGCGGCCCCGATGGACACCAGATTCATCAGCGCCGCCTTGAGCGGGATGGCCACCGAACGGAACGCGAGCATCAGGAGCAGGCACGCGAGCCCGACCACCACTGCGATCACGAGCGGCAGCTTCGAGCTGATGCGGTCGGCCAGGTCGATGAAGCCGGCTGTGCGCCCGCCGACGTCGGCCTGCATTCCCTTGCCCTTGGTGGCGGCGGGGAGCGTCGAGCTGCGCAGGTGCTTCACGAGGTCCTCCGTCTGCCGCTCCCAGGGCGAGGTGGTGGGCGTGACGGTGTAGATCGCGGCCGTGCCCTTGCTGTTCACGAGCGGCGGGGTGACCGACGCCACGCCGTGCTGCTTCGCGAGCGTCGAGCGCAGATCAGTCAGCCGCGGGTCGTTCGGCTTGGCGGGCTGGGTGAGCTTGACCGAGATGAGCAGCGGACCCGCGGCGCCGGGGCCGAAGCCCTCGGTGAGGAGGTCGTTGGCCTGGCGGGCGGTGGTGCTCGTCGGCAGGGCTCCCGTGTCGGCCTGGCCGAGGTGCATTTGCCGCGCCGGCAGCGCGAGCACGACCAGGAACGTGACGCTGACGAGGATCGCCGGCAGCGGGTGGCGCGCGACGAAGCGCGCCCAGCGCGCCCAGCCGTGCGGCCGGGCGTCGTGCTTCGGCTGTGGGAGCGGCAGCTTCAGCGAGTAGATGTGCCTGTCGAGGATCGCGAGCAGCGCCGGCAGCAGGGTGATGGCGGCGAGCACGGCGATCAGCACGGCGATCGCGGCCGTGTAGCCGAGCGTGCTCACGAGCGGAATGCCCGCGAACAGCAGCGAACAGAGCGCGACGATCACGGTGCCGCCGGCGAACGTCACCGCGCCGCCCGAGGTGGCGATCGAGCGTGCGACCGACTCCCTCAGCTCGAGCCCGCCCGCCACCTGGGCCTTGTGTCGCGTGACGATGAAGAGCGCGTAGTCGATGCCCACGCCCAGGCCGATCATCGTTGCGAGCGTGGGCGCGATCGTGGGCACGTCCACCACCTGGCCGAGCAGCGCGACGATGCTCAGCCCGCTGGCCAGCCCGAGGATCGCGGTGACGATCGGGAGGCCCATGGCCACCACGGTCCCGAACGTGAACAGCAGGATGATCACCGCCGCGGTGAGGCCCACCGCCTCGCTGCTCTCGGTGCTCGGCTTCGACACCTTCTGCCCGAGGTAGCCGCCGCTCGCCACCTGGAGGCCGGCGTCGCGCGCGGGCTGCTCGGCGGCGACGATGCGGTGGGCGTCGTCCTCGGTGAGCTGGCTCGGGCTGTCCTTGAGGACCACCGAGATGTAGCCGATCTGCCCGTCCTTCGAGAGGAAGGCCGCGCCCTGGGTCGACAGCGGGCTGACCGCGCTCGCCACGCCGGGGTCCTTGCGCAGCGACTTGACCGTTGCGTCCACGGCGTCGGCGTACTTCTTGTCCTTCAGCTTCGCGCCGCCCGGCGCCTTCATCACCACGGGGTTCGTCCCGTTGGCCTGCACGGGGAAGCGCTCGGTGAGCGTCGAGGTGGCGCTCTGCGAATCGCTACCGGGGAGCGTGAGGTTGTCGGAGGTCTGGCCGCCGACCTGCCCCGACCAGATCACCAGCCCGATCGTGATGAGCACCCACGCGGCCACCACCGCGAAGCGCATGCGGATGCAGAAACGTCCTAGCCAGTACAGCGGGGCGGCCATTGCCCTCCATGGGACGGACGGCGGCCTCCCGAGCCAGAGCCCAACCGGGCAAAGGTAGCGAGAAGGCGGCTAGAGCGCCAGGGAGAGCGGCTGCTCGAGCAGCTTGCGGATGCGCCCGAGGAACTCCGCGGCGTCGGCGCCGTAGAGGATGCGGTGGTCGCAGATGAGCGTGACGCCCATCATGTCGCGCGGCACCACGCGGCCCGAGTCGTCCACCACGGCCTTCTTCTTCAACGAGCCCACGGCCAGGATCGCGGCCTGCGGCGGGTTGATGATCGCGGTGAAGGTCTCGATCCCGTACATGCCGAGGTTGGAGACGGTGAACGTGCCGCCCGAGAGCTCCGGCGGCGTGATGTTGCCGTCGCGCACCTTGCCGATCAGCTCCCGCGCGTCGCGGGCGATCGCGCCGAGCGACTTCTTGTCGGCGTCGAAGATCGTCGGGACGATGAGCGTCTCCTGGGCGGCCACGGCGATCCCGACGTTCACGCGCGAGTAGAGCTCCCACTGGCCGTCGCGGTAGGAGCCGTTCGCGCGGGGGAACTCGGTGAGCGCGCGCGCTGCCGCCTTCACGACCATGTCGTTGAAGGACGGCGTCGGGTCGGCCACCTCCTTGAGCCGTGCGCGCAGCTCGACGCAGCCCGACATGTCGACCTCCATGTTGAGCTGGAACTCCGGCGCGGTCGCCTTGCTCTCGGCCATGCGGCGGCTGACGGTGCGCTGGAGGCGGGTGAGCTCTTGGAGCTTGACTTGGCCCTTGGCGCCGTCGGGGCTTTGGGTCTCGGGTGCCGGGGGTCGGGTGTCGGGGGCTTTCTCCTCGCGCGGCTTCTCTTCCGTCTCGCGCTCCTTCACCGCGGTGCCGCCGCCCTTGGCTGCGGCCTCCACATCGGATTTCACGATGCGGCCGCCGGGCCCTGAGCCCTCGATGCCGGTGAGCTCGAGGCCCATCTCGCGCGCCATCCGCCGCGCCACCGGCGAGGCCTTTACGCGGCCGTTCCCACCGCCGCCGTCTGAGGTGTCGGGTGTCGGGTGCTGGGTGTCGGGGGCTTCGGCTCTGGCGGGTTCCTCTCCCTTGGGTGCGGGCTCCGGCTCGGGCTGCTCGGCGTCGGCGCCGTTCCCGGCACCCGACACCCGAGACCCGGCACCCTCTTCCCGAGACCCGGCACCCGACACCTCCTCCCCTGGCTCCCCTACACGAGCGATGACCTGCCCAATGGGAAGCGTCTCCCCCTCCTGCGCCAGAACTTCGATGAGCACGCCATCGGAGTCCGCCTCATAGGTCATATTGGCCTTGTCCGTCTCGATCTCCACGAGCGGCTCGCCGCGCTTCACCTCGCCGCCCACCTCGACGAGCCACTTGAGCACGGTGCCCTCCTCCATCGAGTCGGACAGGCGGGGCATCATCACGTCGGTTGCCATCTAGAGATCCTTGAAGAGGGCCAGGCAGGCATGCACCACGTGTTCCTCGTGCGGGAACGCCGCCTGCTCGAGCGGTTTGGAATACGGCATTGGAACATCTGCGCCGGTCACCCTGGCCACAGGCGCGTCAAGGTAGTCGAAGGCCTGCTCCTGAATCAAGGCCGCGAGGTTGGCGCCCACGCCGCCGTGCGGCCAGCCCTCCTCGACGATCACCGCACGGTTCGTCTTCTTCACGGAGTCGAGGATGGTGTCGAGATCGAGCGGGCGCAGCGTGCGCGGATCGATCACCTCGGCCTCCAGCTCGTGCTCGTGCGCGAGCTGCTCGGCGGCGCGCTCGGCGGTGATCGCCATGCGCGAGATCCCGACCACGGTCACGTCGCTGCCCTCGCGGCGCACGGCCGCTTCGCCGAAGCGCATCGGCCCGCCGTTGTCCGGCACCTCGCCGCGCTGGCCGTAGAGGTACTCGTGCTCGATGAAGATCACGGGGTTGTCGTCCTGGACGGCGGCCTTCAGGAGCCCCTTGGCGTCGGCGGGCGTCGACGGCACGGCCACGAGCAGGCCCGGCACGTGCAGGTACATCGCCTCGAGGCAGTGCGAGTGCGTCGGCCCGAGCTGGTGTCCCGCGCCCTGGGGCATCCGCACCACGAGCGGCACCTTCGCCTGGCCGCCGAACATGTAGTGGATCGCGGCGGCGTGGTTGATGATCTGGTCGAGCGCTAGCAGCGAGAAGTTGATCGTCATCAGCTCGACGATCGGCCGCAGCCCCGCCATCGCCCCGCCCACTCCGACGCCGACGATCGTGTTCTCCGAGATCGGCGTGTCACGCACGCGCTTGTCGCCGAACTCCTCGAGCAGTCCCTGGGTGACCTTGAACGCGCCCTGGAACACGCCGATGTCCTCGCCCATGATGAAGACGCGCTCGTCGGCCTGCATCTCCTCGCGAAGCGCCTGGTTCAGCGCCTCGCGATAACGCATCACGGGCATCAGTCCCCGCCGCCCTCCACGTCGCGCGGGTCCGAACCGCTCTCGCCCTCGCCGGCGCCCTCGGTCTGCCGCTGGCGGCGCTTGCGCTCCTGCGCCTCGCCCACGCCGGCATATGCGGCACCGGCCTCGGCCAGCTCGTGGGGCAGACGCCCGGCCTCGCGCTCATCCTCGCCGCGGTGCGGCTCCGGCGAGCGCTCGTCCACCGACCACCAGCCGCTCGGCTTCACCTGGCTACCGAACACGTAGAGGTCGTCGTAGAGGGAGTCGAGGTCGGGGAACGGGCTGTCGTCGGCGAACTGCACGGCCTCGTCGACCGCCGCCATCGCGTCGTCGTCGAACTTCTTCACGTCGTCGTCGGACAGCAACCCGTCCTCCACGAGGCGCTTGGAGAAGCTCGCGATCGGGTCACGGCGGCGCCACTCCTCCACCTCGTCCTTCGTGCGGTACTCCTCCGGGTCGGCCATCGAGTGGCCGCGGAAGCGGTAGGTCACGGCCTCGAGCAGCTGGGGCTGGCGATCCTCGCGCGCCTTGCGCAGCGCCTCCGTGGTGGCGGCGTGAACGTCGAGCACGTCCATCCCGTCGCACCGCGAGCCGGGCACGCCGTAGCCCTCGGCCTTCTTCGAGAGGTCCGTGACGGCGGAGTGGCGCTCGAGGGCGGTGCCCATGCCGAACTGGTTGTTGATCACCATGAACACCACCGGCAGCTTCCAGAGGGCGGCCATGTTCATCGACTCGCCGAACGTGCCCTGGTTGGTGGCGCCGTCGCCGAACATGCACACCACCGCGTCCTCGGTGCCCTGGTAGTCGCACTGGAGGGCGACGCCCGTCGCGAGCGGCAGGTTGCCGCCGACGATGCCGTAGCCGCCGAGGAAGCGCCGCTCGATGTCGAACAGGTGCATCGAGCCGCCGCGGCCCTTCGAGCAGCCGTCCACGCGGCCGAACAGCTCTGCCATCACGGCGTTGGGATGCGTGCCGCGCGCGATCGCCTGGCCGTGCTCGCGGTAGGTGGAGAGCAGGTAGTCGCCGTCGCGCATGGCCTGCGTCGAGCCGACCACCGTCGCCTCCTCGCCGATGCACAGGTGGAGGAAGCCGCCGATCTTCGCCTTCGCGTACATCTCGCCCGCGCGCTCCTCGAAGCGGCGGATCAACATCATCTTCGCGAGGACCGCCTGGCAGGTCTCCCTGTCGGGCAGCGAGTGTTGCCCCCGCGCGCCGTCTCCGGCGCCGTTACCGGCGCTTTTCTCCCTCGATACCGCAGCTTCTTGCGCCATGGCCGCTTGACGTTAGCGAATAGCCCCGGCCGCCTCTTCGACGCGGTCGTCGCCCCAGAACACCTGGTCGCCGACCGCGATCGAGGGGACGCCCCTTACGCCGCGGGCGATCGCCTCGTCGGTCGCCGCGCGGAGGCTGTCCTTTACCGATTTCATCTCGATGCCGGTGAGTACCGCGCGCGGATGAAGTTCACACGCGGCGGCGGCGAGCAGCACGTTGTCCACGTCGCTGAGGTCGCGCCCGCCGGCGAACGCCTGGCGGAACGCGGCGAGCGCGAACGCCACCGTGCGGCCGGTCTCCTTCGCGAACGTGGCGGCGCGCATCGCGGCCAGCGTGTTGCCCGGCCACGGATCCGGCCAGCGGATCTGCGGGAGGCCGCGCTCACGCGCGCGGCGCTCCACCTCATCCATGCCCGCGGTGCGCTCGTCGGTCTGCGACCACGAGCCGTAGCCGCGCGCCTGGAAGATCGCGCCGAGCAGCACCGGCTGCCACTCCGGCACCACCGGAAGCGTGCTGTTCACCCGCTCGGCGGCGAGGTACGAGTAGGGCGAGCCGAGGTCGAAGTAGAAGACAGGCCGGTCGTCGGGCATATTGCAGAGTGTGACCGGCGATGTGATCAGCGCTTCTCTCGGCCGCCTCCGCGCGGCGGGGTGGCCAGTCGTTCAGGCAGCGGTCGCGTCCGGCCTCGCGTGGTACATCACGCACGACGCGCTCGGGCACAAGCAGCCGTTCTTCGCTCCCATCGCGGCGGCGATCTCGCTGAGTGCCGTGGTCGGACGGCGCTGGCGCAACGCGGCGCAGATGATGTTCGGCGTCACGCTCGGCATCGTGCTCTCGGAGGCCGTGGTCACGGTCACCGGCGTCGGGGTGCTGCCGCTCACGCTCGTCGTGCTCATCACGATGGGCGCCGCGGTGCTGTTCAGCCCGATGCCGATGTTCGTGAACCAGGCGGCGGCGTCGGCGATCCTCGTGGTCGCGCTCCGCAGCGGCGGCATCGCGGGCGAGCGGCTGATCGACGCCTGGATCGGCGGCGGCTGCGCCCTGGTGGTGAGCCTCCTGCTGTTCCCGCCGCATCCGCTGCCGCTCCTCGGCAACGCGATCCGCTCGGCGCTCCAGGGCGTGGCCACGGCCCTGCGCGGCGCGGCCGAGGCGCTCGAGAGCGGCCAGGCCCGCGACGCCGATGCCACGCTCGCCATCACGCAGGCGGTACACGGCAGCCTCGCCGCTCTCGCCCAGGCCCGCGCGGCGGCACGCGACGTGGTGCGGCTCGCCCCGCTCCGCCGGCGCTATCGCGACGACATCGAGCGAGCGGACGTCCGCGCAGCTCACGTCGGCCTGCTCGCCAACACCGCGCTCACGCTCATCCGGCTCACCGCCGCCGTGCTCGAATCCGAGGACGAGCCGCACCCCGGTCTCGGCGAGGGCCTGGCCGAGCTGGCGGCCGCCACGGACACGCTCGCGCGCGGCGCCACCCCCGCGGAGCGCGAGCAGGTGCGAGAGGTCGTCACTGCGATCGCCGAGGAACGCATGCCCACCTACGGGCCGCCCGCGATCGCCGCCGCCGAGCTTCAGCTCCAGGCCGCGGCCGTTGACCTCCTGCGCGTGATGCGCGACCAGGACGAGGACGCCGCCTGGCGGCACGGCCTCCGGATGCGCAGCGCCGTGAGCTCTAGCCGGCCGGCAGAGGCTGCCAGGACAGCCCGCCGTGCGGCGGCGAAATCCAGTGCCGATGCGCTCCGCCGGCGCTGATCGTGAACACGCCGTTCTGCCTGCCGCGCCCGCCGGTGCGCTCGTAGGCCACCTGCTTGCCGTCGGGCGAGAACACCGGGCTCGCCTCGGCGAAGTCGTCATTCGTCAGTCGCGTGTGTAGGCCGCCGTGGATGCTGACGGTGTAGAGGTCGGTGCCGTTCGCCTTGTGCGGCGTCTTGATGCCGGTGGCCACGTAGAGCACGCGGCGGCTGTCGGGTGAGAACGACGGCGCGGTGGCGCCGTGATGGCACACCTCCTTCGCGTCCGGCAGGCCCTCCGCCACGGGATGATCGTCGCTGCCGTCGGGCTGCATGAGGCGCACGCCCGAGCAGCCGGTGTCCGCCGGCACCGACACGTAGGCGAGCCAGTGCCCGTTCGGCGACCACTGCGGATTGGCCCCCGACGCGAGCCGCTGGAGCCCGGTTCCGTCGAGATTGGCCACGTAGATCGACGGGCCGTCGTAGAGGCCGTCGCCGTTCACCGTGAAGACGACTCGCTTGCCGTCGGGCGACAGCGCGGGCTCGGCGATCGGCTCCTGCGTGAGCACGGTGGCATGGAGCGCGCCCGCCGGGTTCACGAGCGCGGCCACGCCGTCGCCGCGGGCGTATACGAGCTCCGCGCCCCCCGGCGCCCAGTTCGGATCCGCGGCGCCCGCAGCCTCGCGGGTGACCTGCGTGACGCCCGAGCCGTTCGAGCGCATCGTGAACACCTGGCTGCGTCCGGCCACGTCCGCCGTGAACGCGATCCGCCCGTTCCGGCCAGGGAAGCTGTTCGCCTGCGCGGTCGCGGCGATGACGAGAACGACCGCGAGCGCGGTCGCGAATGCAACGCATCTGCCCATCCCGCGTGTCGCAGTACCCGGAACATCCGCGCCGAAATCTGGCAAGGTGGAGAACGTGCAGCCACTAGTGAGGATCGCCATAGCGCCGCTTGTGGCTCTCACGTTCTGGTCCGCGCCCGCATCCGCCAAGCCTGTGGACGCGCACTCAGCCCACACCGCGCTGCGCGCCTACAAGGCATATCTCAGCTCGGTCGTCTCCCAGCTCGGCGCCGCCCGGCAGGCAGACGACGTGTTCGTCGGGACGATCGGGGCGAAGTGCCCGAACGTGCTCGCGCCGATCCGCAACACGCCGGTGGACTCGACCAACCAGCCCATCCTCAGCGAGTTCGGCCAGGAGGTCGGCGGCGACACCGTGCTGCCCGCGACCGTCCCGTTCCAGAGACCGCTGGCCACCCTCACCACGAGGTTGTCCAAGCTGCACTGGTCAAGCGGCGCGCGCAAGCGCTCGATCGGCCGCGCTCTCGCGGCCCAGGCGCGGCTCTACGCACTACCGCCGAGCGACCTCTGCGCGGACGCGTCGGCCCTCGCGGCCAGCAACGCGCAGTCGCTGCCGCCCGGCACCGCTCCATTCGTGGCGGGCTATCAGAACACCACGCGGAGGGCGGGCCTGTCCGCGCTCAAGTCGACGCTCAGCCGCTACGGGCGCAAGAGCGACCGCAAGCTCCGCCGCAGCGTCAGCAGGCTGCAGAGCGAGGTGGCCGGCGGCCTCGTGAGCGTCGCCCGCGCGTCGGCCAACAGGCTGCTGCAGGCGCTCGGGCTCGCCGGCTGAGCGGGCCCGGAGCTACCAGGCCGCGCTGGCGCCCCCGGCGGCGGCGATGCGCTTGGGGTGACCGCCCTTCGCGCTCACCCGCCACAGGCCGGCGCCGGTGCTGTAGACGATCGTGCGGCCGTCGGGCGAGAACACAGGCGAGCTCTTCGCGGCCAGGTCGCGCACCACGCGGTGCCTCATGCCGCCGTGGAGGCTCGTCGTGTAGATCGCGCGGCCGTCGCCGGACACGTACGCCACGCGCTTGCCGTTTGGTGCGAAGGACGGATCGGAGCCGCCGCCCGCGCACGTCGAACCGGTGAGGGTGCCGGGCGCGACGGCGGTGTTGCCGGAGCCGTCCGAGTGGATGCGCCAGATGCCGGGGCAGCCGCCGCTACTGGCGGGATTCGAGCGGTACACGATCGAGTCGGCCCGGGGCGACCAGTCGGGCTCGCTGCCGTCGCCGATGCGCACGAAGTTCGAGCCGTCGGCCTGCGTGACGTAGAGGGAGGTGTCCTCCGCGTTGCCGCTGTCGTCGTACTGCACGCCGGTGAAGGCGAGCTGGGAGGCGTCGGGCGACCAGGTCGGGTCGATGGCGCTCATCCCGATGGACACCAAGCGCTCGCTGCCGCCGCCCGCGGGCGCGATCGCGATGCGCGCGCCACCCACGTCGAAGGCCAGCGAGTGGCCGTCGGGGGACCAGTCCGGGTGCGCGGCGCCGGTGGCATCGTGCGTGATCTGCTGCGGGCGCCCGCCGTTCGAGCCGATCGTGAAGATCTGGCTGGGCGCGCCTGTGGAGAACGCGATGCGCTGCTGGCTGGCGGCGGCCGGCGTCGCGAGCGCCAGCGCGCCTGCCACGACTGCTCCGATGACCCCTGTTCGTCCCATGTCTGACGCGTACCCCGGAGCGAGGAGCGTCAGCGTGAGCTAGATCACGGGACCTCTGTCAGTGCGGGAACAGGCCGCCGTCCACCAGCACGGCCTCGTTCGTCACGTAGCCGTTGCGGAGCAGCGCCAGCGCGAGGTCCGCCACCTCGTCCGGCTTGCCGAGCCGGCCCACGGGAATCCGCTCGGCCAGGCCGCCCGGGTCGCCGGGGAGCATCGAGGTCTCCTCGATCAGCGCGGGGGCGATCGCGTTCACGGTCACGCCGTCGCCGGCGGTCCGGCTCGCCAGGAAGCGCGTGAGCCCGAGCAGCCCGGCCTTCGACGAGGCGTAGTGCGGCCCCACGATGCCGCCGGTGTAGGCGGCCACCGAGGAGACGAACAGCACCCGCCCGAAGCCGCGCTCCCGCATGCCCGGCAGCGCCGCCTGCGCGAGCAGGAACGGCGCGCGCAGGTTCACGGCCAGCGTCTCGTCCCAGTCCTCGATAGACACGTCCTCGAGGTTCTGGATCTTGCTCATGCCGGCGTTCGCCACGAGCACATCGATCGGGCCGAGCGTCTCCTCCACGGCCTGCACGAGCTGCCTCGGCGCCTCGGGATGCGAGAGGTCCGCGCCGTAGGTGCCGGCGCGCTCGTCGCCGATCTCAGCGAGCAGAGCCTCCGCCCGGTCCTCGCCGCTCGAGTAGTGGAGCGCCACCCGCGCGCCCGCCTCGGCGAGTCGCAGCGACAGCGCGCGCCCGATCCCGCCACTCGCCCCCGTGACGAGCGCGACGCGGTCTCGGAGCTCGTCGCTCACCCGTGGATGAGCCAGCCGTCGGCGGCGCGGGCGGCTTCCATGACGGCCTCTGAGAACGTGGGGTGCGCGTGCACGCTGCGCGCCACCTCCGGGTAGCCGCCCTCGAGGTCGTGCGCCACCACCAGCTCCTGGAGCATGTCCGCCGCCTTCACGCCCACGATGTGGGCGCCGAGCAGCTCGCCGTACTGCCTGTCGCCGACGATCTTGATCTGCCCGCCGCGGTCGCCGTAGACCGTGGGCGCGCCGACCGCGCCCATCGGGATCTTGCCGATCACCACGTCGTGTCCGGCCTCCTTCGCCTGCTTCTCGGTGAGGCCGAAGCTGGCCACCTGCGGGTAGCAGAACGTCGCGCGCGGGATGTAGGGGTAGTCGATGGGGTGCGTGTCCATGCCTGCGGCGTCCTCGACCGCGATCACGCCCTCGTCGGAAGCCTTGTGCGCCAGCGCCGGGCCGACGGGCACGAGGTCGCCGATCGCGTACACGCCCTTGAGCGAGGTGCGCATCGCGCCGTCTACCTCCACCTGGCCGGTCTTGTCACTCACCTTGATGCCTGCCTCCTCGAGCCCGAGTCCCTCGACGTCCGGGCCGCGGCCGGCGGCTATGCACAGGTAGTCGAACTTCCTGGTGTCGCCGCCGAAGGTCAGCTCCACGCCGTCGTCCTTAGCCTCGGCGCCTTCGATGTTCACGCCGGTGACGATCTCGATGTTCTGCTTGCTCAGCTCGCGCGCGGCGGCCTTCGCCATCTCCTCGTCCTCGAGCGGCAGGATCTGCGGGAGCGCCTCGAGCATCGTCACGTTCGTGCCCATCCGGCCGAAGGCGGAGGCCACCTCCACGCCGGAGGCGCCGCAGCCGATCACGGCGAGGTTCGCCGGAATCTCGTTCATGGCCCACATCGTCTCGGTGCCGTGCACCCGGCCGCCGAACGAGAGCCCGAGCAGCGTCTTCGGGATGGAGCCGGTGGCGAGCACGACGGTGTTCGCCTCGATCTCCGAGCCGTCGAACTGGCCGCCGATCTTCACGTTGCCGTCGTCGGTCACGGAGCCGTGGCCCTCGATCACGTCGATGTTGTTCTTCTTCATCAACATGGCGACGCCGCCGGTGAGCGTCTTCACCACCTTGTCGCGGTGCGCGCCCACGCCCTTCATGTCCACGGACGCGTCCTTCACGTTGATGCCGAAGTTCTTGCCGTGACCGATCTCGGTCCAGACCTCGGCCGCGCGCAGCACCGCCTTGGCCGGGATGCACGCGTAGTTGAGGCAGCGGCCGCCGATCCGGTCCTTCTCCACCACGGCGGTCTTCATGCCGAGCTGGGCGGCGCGGATTGCGGTTACGTAGCCCCCGGGGCCGGAACCGATGACGATGCAGTCGTACTTGGACTCAGGCATAACGGCAGGGGAGGCTATCCAACGAGCTCAGGCTCCAATTTCTCGCGCAGCTCGTCAGGCAGCGGGATCGCCTTCGCCGCGCCGTAGTCGTAGCCCACGAGCACGCCGTAGCCCTCGGCGAGGAGGCGCGCGTCGGATTCCGACTGCATCGCGAACTCGAGGCGCAGGCTGGAGCGCGCCATCTCGGTCGGCCAGATCGAGGTGCGCACCTCCTCGCGGAAGTGCGCCGGCGAGCGGTAGGCGATGTGGCACTCGGCGAAGATGAAGCCGAACTGCTGGCGGCTGCCCGGGTCGTGCTGGGGCACGACGCCCATCAGGTAGTCGATGCGGGCAGTCTCGAAGAAGCGCAGGTACTCGACGTTGTTCATGTGCTGCATCGCGTCGAGGTCGCCGAAGCGCACGCGCTGCACCATCGAGAAGGCGGACTCGGGCGGTCCGCCGTTCCGCTGATAGCGGTCGCTCACTCCTCCGGATGCTCCGGTATCTGCATGCGTGCCATCACGCGCACGAGCTTCCAGAAGAGCGTGCCGGAGGCTCCGATCAGCGCGACGATCATCAGCACCGTCAGGCCGCTCGAGGCCTTCAGCAGCAGCACGGCGAGGATCACGATCAGGATCGCCAGGATCGCCTCCATGCCGAGCACCGCCCAGTAGCGGACGCGCCACATGCCGTAGGCGAGCGAGCCCATCAGCAGGCCCTGGAACGCGATCGTGGCGAGCATCGGGCGGTCGCCGTCGACCTTCAGCCCGGCCGCCCAGGCGCTCACGTTGCCGGCCGCGAGGAGGAAGGCCACCAGCGCCGCCACGGTCACGACCGTCGGCCGCTCGCCCTCCTCGAGCGGGACCAGCTCGGCGCGCACCGCCTCGTTCTTCGCCTCGCTGCGGCCCCGGCGCGAGAGCTGCGCGCCGGCGGCGGGCACGGGCGTGGGCGCGCCGCGGCGATGCTTGCGCTTGCGCGGCGCAGGAGACGGGCTAGTGGACATGCG